>CALWTI010000023.1 GCA_944384425.1 uncultured Clostridia bacterium
GACCTCTCTACAAACAACCTTAGAAAAAAAATCTATTTACTTTGATTGAAAAAAGATTAGGTTGGCTCCTTGTCTTTTTTTTTTAACAATTATATTATTTAATAAAATATTTCGACTTTTTTCGACATTATTACCTTTTGAAAAACATTTGATATTGACATTGTGACAACTTGATGATACAATATAAAAGAATGATGGAGGTTTTATGGTATCATTATTACTAATGGGTAAACAAAAAGAACTTTTAAAGTCTGGCTCTGCAAAAGATTGTTATGAATTTGCACATAAAGTCAAAGGAGCCAACATAAAAGGTCTTCAAAATAGAGTTATAGAGAAAGGAGATGCCAAGTATGCATTATTGTTTGCTCGCGACATTGAAGGTGCTGATGTTTCTTCTCTTCAAAACGTCGTATTGAAGTTTGAAGATGTTCAGAATTGTTATCAATTTGCTCGCGATGTTAAAGGTGCGGACGTAAAGTCACTTCAAGATATTGTGTTAAAATTTGGTGGGGTTCAAGATTGTTATCAATTTGCTCGTGATGTTAAAGGCGCAGACATTAAATCATTAGAAAATGAAGTGATAGCTTCTGGTGACGCAGAATACTGCTTTGTTTTTGCTAAATATGTTGAAGGTGCAGATATAAAGCCTCTTCAAGATGTTGTATTGAAATATGGCACACCTAAAAACTGGGTTTTATTTGCTCGTGAAGTCAAAGGTGCTGATGTTGATTTGATTAAAAAAGAATTATCAAAACAAAAGAAACAGAATAGTTCAGATGAATTGTGCCAATAAGTTTTATGCTAATATAAAACATTTATTTCAATAATTAAATAATAATGTATTGCAAAACGATTAGAAAATTCTAGTCGTTTTTTTGTGCTTGGTAAAACAACCAATATTGACACAATGCAATGTGTATGATATCATTATTTTGAAAAAGGAGCTTGTATGTTATCTCTAAAAAATTATTTATTACAGAAAGAAGTATTAAAATCTGGTGACGCCAGGGCTTGCTACGAATTTGCTAGAGATGTTAAAGAAGCGGACATATTAGCATTACAAGAAGCAGTTATAAAATCTGGAGATGCAAAATACTGTTATTGTTTTGCTAGAGATGTTGAAGGGGCAAATATAAATGCACTTGAAAATGTTGTAATTAAATCAGGAAATGCAGAGCAATGCTATAAATTTGCTCAAAATATTAAAGGGGCAGATATTAAAGCGTTACAAGATGTAGTCATCAAATCTGGCAATGCAGAATTGTGCAACAAATTCGCCCGAGATGTTAAAGGAGCAGATGTTGAAGCGTTAGAAAAAGTTAATAACAACAGGGATAAAGAATATGAGCAACTACGCAGAATTAAAGAGTTGGCAAAAGCAGTGAAAAAAACAGGGGATGAAAGATTGTATGCGCTTTTTGCAAAGCAAGTTAAGGGCGTGGGTATTAACTTGTGCGAAACATTTGGAAAACAAAAAGGAAAAGATAATTCAGAAGAATTTTGTAAATAAACAGTGTGCTCACTACAAAGCACCGTATTAGTAAATAAATAGTATTGTTTAAAACGATTAGGAAGTCCTAGTCGTTTTTTGTGTTTTTTTGGTGAAAAAATATGACTTTTGAAAAAATAAAAATATTTTTGTAAAAAACTAAAAAACATTTGTAAAAAAGTCAAATGTGTGATATATTGTATTTCGTAACATTAAAAGCAAGCGAATATAATGTTTTTGTCATATATCTTTGTCCCGGGTAATATAGATATTTCGACATAAGTTAACAAAACTGTGGTCATTTGTACAAATATCGCTTTTGAAACATGGCGTACAATGATTATAGTAAAAGCGAGGTTTTAATGTTCTGTGTTGTAAAGTTAAAATCTATTAGGTTTGTGCTAGTTGTTTTGCTAGCAGTGGTACTTCTTGCCATATCATTTAATGGGGTTTCGTCTGCGCAAGTTTTCTTTGGCTACAATGCTAAACTTGTCCCCGTTTACAGTGTGGAAACTGAGAACAAGCAGATTGCAATCTCATTTGATGCGGCATGGGGTGCTGACAAAACTGAAGGAATTATGGATATACTCGATGAGTATGATTCAAAAGCGACATTTTTTCTTGTTGGCTTTTGGGTGGATAAATACGGCGATCTTGTCAAGGAGATTGACGAGCGAGGCTTTGAGATTGGCACGCACTCAAACACCCATCCCGACATGACAAAGTTGTCTGCATCTGCAATGGAGCAAGAGCTCACCACTTGTGTGGATATGATTGAAAAAATCACTGGCAAAAATGTTGAGCTTTTCCGTCCGCCATATGGTGCGTATAATGACACGCTAATTAGAACAAGCGAAAAACTTGGACTCATTCCAATTCAATGGAGCGTTGACTCACTTGATTGGAAGGGAATTAGTGCACAGGAGATAACGACAAGGATAATCAACAATGTGCAAAATGGTTCTATTATTTTGTGTCACAACAATTCCGACCACATACTAGATGCACTTCCTATGATTTTAGACAGACTTATAGCACAGGGCTACACCGTTACATCTGTTGGCGACCTTGTGTATAAAGACAATTATGAAATTGACAGACTAGGTGTACAAAAACTGAAAAATTAAGGAGAAATTTTATGAAGTACGAATTATTATCCAACAACAAAGTGTTTTTGTGTGGGAAAATTTTGACAGAACCAAAGTTTAGTCATGAAAGTTTCGGTGAGGCGTTTTATGAGATAAAGCTTGAAGTTAAAAGGCTATCTGACCAATGTGACATAATACCAATCACCATATCTGACAAACTCCTTACAAAAGATATGAAAGTGGGAAGTACCCTAGCTGTTAAAGGTCAATTTAGAAGTTATAACAAAATTGAAGACCAAAAGAGCAAACTTATGCTCACTGTGTTTGTTCGTGAAGTCATTGACTACACCGAGGATATGAATCCAAACATAATTGAAATAACAGGATACATCTGCAAAGAGCCCACATACAGAACAACACCTTTCAAGCGAGAAATTTGCGATGTGCTTATTGCGGTGAATAGAGCATACAACAAATCTGACTATCTTCCATGTATTGCATGGGGAAGAAATGCAAGGTTTGTTAAAAATTTAGAAGTAGGCAAAAAGGTGAGTTTGGTTGGTAGAATACAATCAAGAGAATACCAAAAGAAGCTAGATGACGGTGAAGTTATAAATCGCACTGCATATGAAGTGTCGATAAACAAAATATCTGATGACGAGAGTGAAGAGGCTAGTGATAATGGCGAGATGTTGTCATAAAAAAAGGACTTTATGAGTTCTTTTTTTTATGCAATTCTTCGACAAAAATGTGAAAAATTGTAATTATCTATTTAAAATTACAAAAAATAACAAAATAACCAACATATGGCGACAATCGTTTCGGTTTATTGCGAGTATATGGTATAATGCAAATTAGGAGGAAAAAATGAGTAAGGTTAGTCAAAGGGTGTTGTTTGTATTGTTCTTGTCTTGTTTATTAGCACTTGTTTTTTCAAATATCTTTGTTTTTTCAGACAAAAAGGCATTTGCAGAAGATGACGGCTTAAACTTTATTGCAAATTGTCCAACGCAAACAACACAGTATCAGCGAGGTGAAGGCACTGTGACATTTGTGCCAGAAGTAAATGGAAGAGCTTCTATCACACTTAAAAATGCAACCATTTATGCTAATCAAAAGGTAACTTATTGGTCATTAAATTACACATATGCAGGCATAGCATATGGCGGTGATGTGGATATTATACTTGAAGGTGACAATGTAATTTATCTAAATAATGATAATAGTTCTTCGGGAATACTTGTTTATGACGGCAATGCTAGGATATCTGGTGACGGGAGCTTGTTTGTTGGTTTTGATGAAAATAATACCCAAAGTAGGCAAGTTTGTCCTATTCAGGTAATGGGCAATTTTGATGTTTTAAATGACAGGGTAGAAGGCAACTTCGCTGATACTGGCAATTTGACAATTGACGGCGGAACAATCACGCTAGACAGCAAATATAGTCTTGTTGATGCTTGTATGTTCGCTCACAATAAAATTACTATCAATGGTGGAAGTGTCACCACAAAAGCTAATAGCATTGGCATTTCTTCAAACTATAATGGCATAGAAATAAATGGTGGACAAGTTGTGTGTCAAGATTTTACACATGAAGGTTTGCTTGCGCGTGGGGGAGATTTGACAATTTCAGGTCAAGACACAAAAGTTGAGCTAACATGTGCCGATACTGCGACTTATTCGGAGGGAATTAGAGCAGGCGAAGTGAATTATGGTAATGGAAATGTTAACATTTTAGGAGGCGATATTAAAATTGTAGTTGGACTGTTTGGCATTGAGGCTTATGTTGAAGGTCAAAACTGCGATGTGACAATATCGGGCGGAAGCTTAAATATTGATGCCTTGCTTAATACACAATCTGTGACTGGAATATATAACAGTGGCACCACCACAATCTCAGGAGGAGATGTTACGGTTAAGGCTTATGGTGATGTTGATCAAGCAATATCAATTTGGGCAGTTCAAGGCGTTAATATTGATGGTGGAAATACAACTCTCGTTGCAGATACGCAAAGGGAAGATAAATATGTTTGCGGAATATATACACCTAGTGACATAAACATAACAAAAGGGCAATTTGTCGCAACTGGGAAAATGCAGGCACTTGTCGGTAATGTAATTATTGACGATAAGTTAAAAGCCTTTGGTTCTACTGAGATGTCGGGAGACAATGAACAAGCTTTAGTAATTGATAATCTCGATACCTATAAATACATAAAAACAATTGACGCAGAAGTTGAGGGTATTGAAATAACCGCCAGCAGTGATAAGTTTGAAACAAATAATTCATATCAGTTCACTGCACAAGTTTCAGGCTTTGGCGATGTTGGCGAAGTGGTTTGGTCAGTTCAGGGAGCAACGAGCCCAAACACAACAATTACTCAAAATGGAGTGCTTACAATAGGCGAAGATGAACAGGCAAAACAATTAGTTGTTGTTGCAACATCACAAAAAGACCCAACCATCTCAGTATCAAAAACGATTGAAATAACAACTAGCAGTTCAAACTGGTATTGGTATGTTATTGGTGCTGCACTTATAGTAATTATCCTAATTGTTGTTGTGACAATTCGTATAATTAGAAAAAAGAGATTTTATTATTAAAATTATAATGAAACAAAAAAACACTAGCGAAAAACTAGTGTTTTTTGTATTATACCCCCCGTCCCCCAGACTATATGGAATTCATTTTAGGTTTACCGATGAATAAAATTTCTCTTTTGTGTTGAAAAAAAATGTCTAAATCAATAAACATAAATAGTTTAGCACATACGACTTGGAATTGCAAATATCACATAGTATTTGCACCAAAGTATAGAAGAAAAGTATTCTTTGGACAAAAACGATTAGAAATTGGAGCAATTCTAAGGAGTTTGTGCGAATGGAAAGAAGTTGAAATAATAGAAGCCGAAGTATGTCCAGATCATGTACATATGCTAGTTTCAATTCCACCAAAGATAAGCGTGAGTGGCTTTATGGGGTACTTAAAAGGAAAAAGTAGTATACTAATATATCAGAAATATGCAAATATGAAATTCAAATATAGGAATAGAGAATTTTGGTGTCGAGGATATTATGTAGACACAGTAGGGAAAAACAAGAAGGCGATAGCCGAATATATTGCGAATCAATTAAAAGAAGACAAAGAAATGGAGCAAATGACAATATATGAGAAAGTAGACCCGTTTAAAAAATAGCAAAGATTCGCTAATTCGGCAATGTTAGGCTACGCACGATTTCGTGCTGCCTTTAAAGTAGGGTTTTACCCGTTATATGAAAAATCACCAGCTAGGCTGGTGGATTTTTATTGTTATACAATAAAACACGTTGTTAAATGTGATTTTTATATGGGGTGATTGATGGGATTCGAACCCACGACCTCCAGAGTCACAATCTGGCGCGATAACCATCTACGCTACAACCACCATAATCATGCTAGAAAGATGCTAGCATAATATAAGATGTTTGTCAATAATATTTTAGTTATTTTTTATAATTTTTATCAAATCATCTTTGTTTACTTGACTTTGTGTGAAACTGAATAAGTTTTTAACTGTAAAATAGTGATTTTTTATTTCATCTTCGCCAACGAAAACAGCATATTTTATTCCACATTTATTTGCAAAAGCGATTTTTTGTTTAAACTTTGCCTCTTCCAAGTAAACGGTATTATTTATGCCATTATCTCTTAACATATTACTTATATTTATACTTTCATTCATAGTGTCGCCCATAGGTATAACTATTACGTTTGCATTTGTTGTTTGTTGTGATTTTAATAAATTGTTTTCTTTTAATTGATAAAATAATCTTGTCAATCCTATACTCATGCCAACGCCGGGGAGTTTTTCATTTGTATAATAACCAGCTAAATTTTCAAATCTTCCACCACTGCAAATACTTCCTAATTTTTCATAGCCATTTAAAAAGGTTTCATACACAGTACCGGTATAATAATCTAATCCGCGAGCAATTGAAAGATTAATATTAAAGTTTTTTTCGTCTACACCAAAAACTTTTATACACTCCGTAACTAGTTTTAGTTCTTTTACTCCAATTTTAAATTGTTCGTTTTCAATATTTAAGCTTTCTAGTTTTGAAATTTGTTCTTCAACTGTGCCTTTTATTTGTAAAAAATTTAAAAGACTTTTGACTTTTTCTTCAGGTATTTGATAATCTAGCTTTAAGGTTTGTACAAAATTTTCTTCGCCAATTTTCCCAATTTTATCAACTAATCGCAATATGTCAATTGATATATTTTCAAGATTTAAACTTTCTATTAAACCAAGTAAAATTTTTCTGTTGCTAACAAAAATTGTAAAATCGCCAATATCCAACTCTTTAAATATTTTATACATTATGCTTGGAATTTCTGCATCATAATATAAACTAAGTTTATCCTTGCCTATCACATCTATGTCACATTGATAAAATTCTCTAAATCTGCCTTTTTGTGGTTTTTCGCCTCTATAAACTTTTCCGATTTGGTATCTTGCAAAAGGGAAGGCAAGGTTATTAAAATTTGCTGCAACGTATTTCGCAAGAGGAACCGTTAAATCAAAACGCATGCATAAATTAGAGTCGCCTTTGGAAAACGAATATATTTGTTTTTCCGTCTCGCCGCCAGCTTTTGCAAGCAAAACTTCACTGCTTTCTAAAACAGGTGTGTCTAGTGGCCAAAAGCCATAACTTTCATAATTTTTTCTTATTATGTCTTTCATTTTATTAAATAATATTTGGTCTTGTGGTAAAAGTTCCATAAAACCGGGTAGTGTTTTGGGTTCAATCATAATTTTCTCCTTTAATAAATATAATATAATATTTTATTTTTGAAGTCAATCAATTAAAGTTGACTTTATTTGAGTAATATGTTAAATAAAACTTATGGAAAATTTAATAATTATAAAAATAGATGAAGAAGATTGGGGAAAAAATGGTTTTTATTTCGAAATAATAGACTATGTAATAAAGTTATTGGATGATAAAAGAATTAGTATTGTTTTATGTTGTCAGAACAATGATATCACTGTTTTATCAAATTCAATTTTAAACAATTTTTTTAAATACATTAAATATCAAAACAACAACGATTTCATAACTTTAAAAAACAAAAACTATAAGTTTATTGATGTTAAATGTTTGAGTAATTTCGGGTTTAGAAAAAATCTGGATTTATCCAAACTGCAAATGTCAGAACATTTAAAAACAAAATTACACAATTTTTTGAATAATTATGAAAGTAAATTTGGAAAAATACCTTATTTTGATAAAACTACTATGCTACAAGACAAACTCGAATTTTTTAATGATAGGGTATTGGGCTTGTCAGACAACATAATATGCCATTAACAGCAAATATCTTTTATCATGCTTAACAAAATTTCTTTGTAATCTATAAAATCCTTTTTGTTTAATTTCTCATTTATTGCATGGGCGTCTTTTATATCACCAACGCCAAAAATTGTACAATCAATTCCGATTTCTTGGTAAAATCCTGCTTCTGTTGCTGCATCGTATGGTTTTTCTTTAAAACCATATTTTTTTATTAACTTGTTTACAATACAATTTTCTTTTTTTTCAAATACGGGTATTTTAAATACAATATCATTTGAAAAACTAGCGTTTTTGTATTGCTTAATTAAATTATTTAAAAATTTGGTTACTTCATTTTGAATTTTTGTAAGATGTGATTTATAAAATGTCCTAACATCCCAACGGATTGTACATTTGTCAGGAACAATATTGCATAATTTTCCTCCATTTATTACTCCAAGGTTTATTGTTGTTCCTTTTTCTATATATTCTTCACATAAATTTTCAATAAACGTTATCACTTTTGACATAATGTAGATTGCATTTGTACCAAGCTTAGGATTACTTGAATGACATGCTTTGCCATTTATTACAGTTTCAAATTCATAAAATCCTTTATTAGAATTAGAAAATTCTTTACTGTTAGGTTCACCAATGATCCCAAATTCTGGTTTAATTTTGTTTTGTTTAAAATATTTTACAACAGAATTTATACCTTGCATAATTGTTTCTTCATCACATGTCAATGCCAAGATTATAGGTTTTTTTAGTTTTAATTCTTTTATCTCATCAGTTAAACTTAAAACTGTAGCCGTAAAATATTTCATATCTGCAACTCCAAGGCCATACATTACATCATCTTTAATTGTTAAAGTAAACGGATCTGTTGCCCAAGCTTCTCTATTTGTTGTAACGGTGTCTATGTGTCCAGAAAGTAGCAAACCATTATTTATGCCTTTTAAGTTGCCATTTAAAACTGCAACAATATTTTTTTTGTTGCCTTGCTCATTATCAACAAATCCCACTTTCCACCCTTTTTCTTTTAAAATTGATGTAATATATAAATTGCAGTCTTTGTGTGACTTAATGCTTGCATCTGTTTTATAACCTATTAGTTTAGATAGTATTTTTATTCCATCCATGATT
This sequence comes from uncultured Clostridia bacterium, assembly GCA_944384425.1. Taxonomy (GTDB): domain Bacteria; phylum Bacillota; class Clostridia; order Christensenellales; family UBA1242; genus UBA5893. Next base: position 9,037 of record CALWTI010000023.1, read on the forward strand.
TCTCCTTAATTAAAAAAGCACCTGCGTTGCAGCTGCTTTATAAAGATTCGTACTGCAACCCAAAACTAAGTGTTGCAATTCGCAACACAATTACTTGCAATGATGAACTTTATTTATATTTTTACTCATACTATGATATTACTCTTTTTGTTTTTTATTGTCAATATTATTTTACAATTTCTTTTTGATTATAGATTTTCACGCTGTCTTTGTTTGCAGTAACAATTTTTTGATTATCAAAATTGTAAATATCATCAAAGCACACAACTATGTTGTATCCGCTACAATAAGGTACGCAATTTACAGAATATTTTCCTATACTATTCATAATTTTATCTAGCAAATTTCTTGCACTTTCACAATTTGTATTATTAAAATCTATTGCATAGCCACTTTTTCTATGTTCTTTATTGGTAAAATTTTTAAAAAATGTTGTGTAAATTGTAGCTTCATCTGGGGAGCCATTTCTTCCGTCAGTGTATCCTATAAGATTAAAATATTTAGAAATTAATCTCATACTATTTACATTTCTATAATCAAAATCAGCGTATATTCCACACGCCCCACACTTTTGAGCTAATCTAGTTCCAGCTTTTAATAATGTTGTCGACAAATGAAGACCTCTAAACCTTTTGTGAACATATAATCCACTTAGTCCCCAAAACTCTTGATTTGTACTACAATTTTTAGGTGGCACAAAAAATGGATAAGGTAATGATAACTTGGCAACCTTTACAATTCCTGCAAGTTGACCGTTTACATAACAGCAAATGTAATAGGCGTTGTTCTTTAAGTTTTCTTCAATTTCATCTTTTGGAGCAATATATAAAAACTCCTTAGGCCCAACATAAGTTTTGTAAAAATTTGAAAGCAGTTCTGCGTCAGTGCCAATTTTAAGTTTGTCATCTGAATTTCCATTGTTGTAGTTATCTAGTAGTTGTTGAATTGAGTAATAGTGTTTATTTTCCATTTTTTTCTCCTTAAAGTTATAATTATATTTTTATCGTAAATTTTATTATTTTAACTTTCTTTATTGATAGAATTCTCTTTTTCTTGTTTTGTTGTTTTTATTAAAGAAATAAGTGCTGTGCCACCAAACAACAACTCGCTTATTATATACATATATGCTCCAGAGAAAAAGTCATATAATGATAGGAATACACAGCATACAACTGAAAAGATTTTTATAATTTTTACATTGTCCTGCCAAGTTGTATATGTGTTTATTACTAAGTTTATAAGCAAGAAGATATCAAACCATGATTGCCAAAAAATTATACTGACTGTTATTATTGAAACTTCAAAAACTATCAGAACAATAATATTTCTTGACATTTTTTTAATAGAGAATATGTAATAAACTAATGTTTTTAATGTGGCTATTCCAACCAATATACAACCCAAATATCTGCCCAGTAAAATGTATGATGTCAATGTTAAAACATTGTAAATAGTTGAAAATAATAGTATTTTAGATTTTTCTCTAAATACCATAGATATAATCACAACTACAATTGCAATAAAACCTAAAATTTGTGAAATAATATTTAACATTACTTATCCCCAGTTATAATAACACTATCCCTAAAAAAAGTAAATACTAAATTTTAATAAAACAAATATTTTGTACATTTAGCAAAACTATATAATACTAAATATATAACTAATATATATCTAATATTTAATTATAACTAATATCTAAATTGCTGAGTGTGTTAAGCCAATCTCTTTTCTAGTCTATATTTTGACATATTATTTTTTATCAATAAATTGCTTATTCTTAAAGCAAATGCTTTATTTAGCGTCATAAAACCACTCCATATTCTTATATATTTAGTTTATCAATTATTGTTATTTATATAGTAAATCATGCTGGAAGGAATTGCCAACAACTGTCGGATACGGGTATTGCGTATAAGTATGCAAGTCGTAAGAAAAAGTATATTATCAACATCTTTCTTTTATAAATTTTAACAAAATGACACAAACCCCCTTGAAATTTATGGTTTGGTCGTATATAATATATATAAGTCAGGCGTAGATTTATGTTGCTTTGGGACTGTTAACTTTATAGCCGTTTTGTTTCACAAAATGGCTAAAGCAACATCACGATTGTCTTGACTTATCTTGCTTTGCAAGAAATCTAAGTCATAAGTTCCCATTTAACAAGTGGGACATAAAGCTAAAAAGACCGTGGCAGGTGCAATAAGTGTTTTATGTCAGTCTATGAGAATGGGGTTAAAGCTTATGGCGAACAGAGGTTATTTTTCATATCGTATGTCAAATGTCAACTTTATTTTCGCTCAAATCTTGGGCGGAATGGCGACTTTGATTTTGTGCTTATCCTATGTCGTTAAAAGCAAAAAAGGCTTTTTGCTACTTGGACTTTTGGGCGATATCGCATATGGAATGTCATTTCTGTTTGTAGGTTCTTGGAGTGCGGGAGCAATAGCATTATTGTCATGTCTTCAATTTTTCTTTGTCTACCACTATGACAAGAAAAATAAGAAGATGCCAAAAAGCATTGCCTTGTTGTTCATTGTGATGTTTGTTGGTGCGAGTGTGCTTGTATGGAACAATGCTTGGGATATTATTCCTCTTGCAAGTTATGTATGGTATACCTTTGCACTATATCTTGACGATGTAAAATCTATTAGGGTGATGTATGTTTTGCCAAATGCACTTTTGGTGGTTTATGACATAATGGTTATGGCGTATGCCAGTGCTTTTGAAGATGGTATTGAAGCGTTATTTTTGACAACTATGATTGTTATAGATTTTGTCAAAATGATTGCTTTGAAAAAGAAAAAGCTATCAACTTTAAAAGCCCTATTTGAGAATAAGCCCAAGGGAGCTATTAAAATTAGCTTACAGTCCACTTATTCACAAATAAGAAAAGTTAATAACCGTTATATGTCTAAAATTGCTAAAAATCAGTGGAACACTTTCCACATACCAAGTTTCTGCAAATTTAGTAAAGTGTCATACTATTAGCGTTATTAGTCAAAGCAACAAAATTTATCAAAAAAGAGAAGGAACAAGTCCTTCTCTTTTTTGGTTAAGTAAACGCCCGCAAATATAAGCGTTATAAGCCTATTTCAGGTATTGACAATGAAATGTATCTATGATATCCTTGTTTTACAAGGGAGCATTAAAATGGATGTTAAAAAAGAAGATATATATTCATATATTTTAAATGATGGAGAGTTATCATTACTAAATGAAAAACAAGTTAAAGCCATTTCGCAAGAAACTATAAATAAAATAGCATATAGTGGCGGCAAGTTAGATTGCTTTACTGAAAATCAAATCAAAAACATACCTCAACAGTTTGTCGATATGAGAGCAGTAAATGGTGGAGATTTGTTTGGTTTTTCGTCAGAACAAATAGAATCAATTCCGCAAGATATCATAAATTATTATGTATTGCGTGGTGGGAATTTATATGCTTTAACAGATAAGCAAAGAAATGATATTCCACAATATATTATAAATGAAAGAATTAGAAATGGCGGAAAATTTAAAGGCTGCAAAAAAGACCAAATTGAATTAATACCACAAGAAATAATAAATCAGCGTGCACTTGAAGGTAAAAATTTAAATGACTGTCCATTTAAAAAAATAGCAGCTATTCCACAAACAGTTATTAATAATAGAGTTCAAAATGGTGGAGATTTGTCAGGTTTTACACAAAAGCAAATTGAGTCTGTTCCACAAGTAGTTATAAATGAATTAGCTAGAAATAATAGAAGTTTATCTTTTATCACAACAAATCAAATGAACAATATTCCTCAGAAATGTATCAATGAGAGAGTAGAAAGGGGTGGAGATTTGTTAGGTTTTACGCAAAAGCAAATCGAGTCTATTCCTCAGGAGATTGTCAATTCGAGAGCTATAAAAGGTGGAGAATTATTTGGTTTTACGCAAAAGCAAATTGACTCTATTCCTCAAGTAGTTATAAATGAAATTGCGCAAAAGGGCTCTGCTATAAACAGATTCACAATAAAACAAATCGAGTCTATCCCACAAAAATGTATTAACAAAAGAGTTCAAAATGGTGGAAATTTGTTTGGTTTTACAAAAGAGCAAATCGAGTCTATCCCACAAGAACTTATTGGTTTTTATGTTGCAAATGGTGGAAGTTTAAATAATCTAACAAAAGAGCAAATTGAGTCTGTTCCACAAGATATTCTATACCAACGCATGGCAAACAATAATAATATAAATAAATATCTAAAAGACCAAAACTTAAAAGAACAAGAAGATATAAGTAATGATTTTGAAAATTGTCGCAATGCACTTATTTTATATGCTACAGGAAAAATAAAAAAAGAAGATTTGCCAAATAATGTTTTTATCAATTTGAAACTTAGAAGGTTGCTTTTAAACATTATAAAAAATAAATATATAAAAAAATTTAATGAAATTTGTCAAAACTCTGGTTACACACAAAATGTGCCAAATGAAGTTGTAAACTACTTTGATATGAAATTAAAAACAATAAATAAAGAAATTAAAGAAGAAACAATAAGACGCATAGGTAACCGAACAATTGATAATAACGCAAAAGCTAAAGCGATAAATGAGATAAATAATTTGGGGTGGTAATATGACATTAGAAGAATTTAACATATATATGAACACAAAATTTGACGAATTGATAGATAAGTTGTGCTCTGAATGAGTTATTAAAATTTTTAGCAACAACTTAAAGCACACTAAAACTAGTTTAATGATAATTTGCTCTAACAATATTAAAAAACGAAGCTTCACGAAAAAGCCATTAAAAAATACTAGCGAAAATGCTAGTATTTTTTGTACTTAAATTTTATTTATTTTTTGTTAGTTATGTAATTCTTTAGTCTAGTAATTATTTAACTTCAACGACATAAAGGCCGTGAAGGTTGCAATATTCATAAACTCTCAAAACATCTTGTTTTTTGACATCAAACTTTGCTATTGGCTCTTCGTGTGGCTTTAAATGTTTGATAATGTATCCGTCTTTTAACTCAACACCAACAAAGTTTATATAATGTTCGTCAAGCATAGGATGAAGAACTTCGCCAACTGTAACGGTAAGTGTGCTGTCATCAAATTGAAGAACAGGCAAGTGCTTTTCGAGCGCTCCGTCACTTTGCATTGGCACAAGCTCTGCCATCTTTTCGCCACAGCATACAAGTGGGACGCCACTGTCCACGGCTTTTATTGCAACATTTTTGCAATGCTCACATCTATAAAATTTTATCATTTTTCACCTTCAAATTTATCTTTAAATTGCTTTATACATTTTTCAATAGTGCTTTGTGCGCACTCGGCACCGCCAGTTGTGAGAATTTTTACTTTTTTGTTTTCAAGTTGTTTGTACACCGTCAAAAAGTGTTCAAGCTCGTCGAGTATGTGGCTTGGTAGTTCGCTTATGTCCTTGTACGAATTATACTGGGGGTCCCCAAAAGGAATAGCTATAATTTTTTCATCCACTTCGTCTTTGTCGGTCATATTGACAATGCCTATTGGGTAACACCTAACAAGGCTTGCTTTTTCAATTGGTTGACTACAAAGCACAAACACATCAAGAGGGTCGCCATCACCAGAGTATGTTAGTGGAATGAAGCCATAGTTCATTGGATAGTGCGTGCTTGTGTATAGCACTCTGTCCAAAATTATTAGCCCTGTTTCTTTGTCAAGCTCATACTTATTTTTGCTACCTTGTTCAATTTCAATAAAAGCAACAAAGTCATCTGGCTTTATTCTGCTTTCGTTAATATCTTTCCAAAC
>CALWTI010000024.1 GCA_944384425.1 uncultured Clostridia bacterium
AGAAAGCTTTCTGATACAAAATTTGAAGTCGCAACAAAAACTGGTACTGTTGGAAATTCAAAAAATACTAACGCATACAATATTTCATACACAACAAGCGATGTCGTCGGAATATGGCTTGGAAATGCTGACAATTCCCCTATTGACTATGTTGGTGGTGGACTGCCAACTGATATTATGAAGTTGTATTTAAACGGAATATACAAAAATAAAACCGTAAAACCATTTAATATGCCAAACAGTGTATACAAAGAAAACATAGACACATTAAGTTTAAATAATGAACACATTGTTTACAAAGCTAACAACTACATACCACAAAGATATATCACAACTGAAATTTTTTCAAGGTTTAACCCACCAAAAGAAAAATCAACAAAATTTATAAGTGTTTCACCGCCACATCTATATGGAAAAGTAGAAAATGGAAAAGCAGTGCTTAGCTTTGATGCACAAGATTATTTGATTTATGAAATATACTGTGAATGTGATGGCGAGCAAAAATTACTTAGTGAGATATCAAATCAAAGCGGAATATGTGAGCAAAGTTTTGATATAGATAAAAGAAGTCAATATTTTATTATCACTAAAATAAAAAATTACGCTGATAACACAGAGATTATCAGCGATAAAAGTAACATTGTTGATTTAGTTGTTTAAATGTGGAGCTTTTCTTTAATTTTGCTCTCAATTTCTTCCATGACATTTGGATTGTCTTCAAGATATTTCTTGGCGTTTTCTTTGCCTTGACCGATTTTTTCATCATTGTATGAGAACCAAGAACCAGTTTTTTGACAAATGCCCTGTTCAACTGCCATATCAAGTATACAACCTGTCTTTGAAATACCTTTGCCGTAAATTATATCAAATTCCACAGTTTTGAAAGGTGGTGCAAGTTTGTTTTTGACAATTTTGATTTTTGTTCTGTTGCCAACAAACTCGTCACCATTTTTTATTGTGTCAACTCTTCTTACGTCCATTCTAACACTTGCATAAAATTTAAGAGCTTTTCCTCCTGCTGTGGTTTCTGGGTTACCAAACATAACTCCAATTTTTTCTCTTAACTGGTTAATAAAGATTATGCAGGTCTTACTTTTATTTGCAATTCCAGCAAGTTTTCTTAATGCTTGACTCATAAGTCTTGCTTGCAAGCCAACATGATTTTCGCCCATATCCCCGTCTATTTCTGCCTTTGGTGTTAGTGCAGCGACAGAGTCGACAACTACGACATCAACACTTGCGGTTCTAACAAGTGTGTCACAAATATCAAGAGCTTGCTCCCCGTTATCTGGCTGAGAGACATAAAGGTCACTAACATTAACGCCCAAATGCTCAGCATAAATAGGATCAAGTGCGTGCTCTGCATCAATAAATGCAGCAGTGCCGCCTGCCTTTTGTGCCTCTGCAATTATGTGAAGAGCTATTGTGGTTTTACCAGATGATTCTGGTCCATATATTTCAACAATTCTGCCACGTGGAACACCGCCAACGCCTAATGCTATATCAAGTGGCAAGCATCCTGTTGGTATGACATCAATTTTTTGTACTGGTGCATCACCAAGACGCATTATTGCACCTTTACCGAATTGTTTTTCTATTGCAAGAATTGCTTGGTCAAGTGATTTCTTCTTGTTCTCGTCCATTTTTCCTAATTTCCTCCAAATTTTCTACTCTATTATACAGTAATTTGCTCAAAATGAAAATCATTTTTTTTCAATTTTTTTATTAAATAAAAATAACTAGCAGTGCATATACAGTCCACAATCTCCTCGTGTGAGCCTTTGAAAATATTTTTATAAACGTGAATTTCATTTCTGTCACCCACTGCAATGTAAGTTAAACCACTACTAAGATTATTTACTGATGTTGTTGTGCCCACCGTTGCAATAACTAGGTTTGCACTTTTGTTTTGTTTTAAATATTCAACTGCAATACTATAAACAACATTTGCGTCAACATCACCCGTAGCCATATCGTCTTGTATGTTAAGCTTTTCTTTTTTGTCTTCTTTTGAAGTTAGTACCAAACTTGGCGCAATATAATTTTTGGCATCGGGAGCCTGCCTATTTAACCTTGACATAAGCTCGCCACAAGTGACATCTTCAACAAAGCCGATTTTTATATCATTCATTTTCAAAAGTTCATAAAGCACTTTTTCAATCGGCACATCTTCAACGGCATATATGAATTTGTCAAGTTTAAGCAAAACATTTTTAGCAATATCTTCAAGATGTTCATTCTCAGCCCCTGCTTTTAGGACTATATCAACTTCAAATGGCTTTGCAAAAAGGTTTATTGACACTTTGAATTTGTTTTTTATTTCAGAATAAATTGCTTGAATTATACCATTTTCTGACAAACCAAAAGTTTTAAAAGTATAACTTTTATACTTTTTCTTTTGATTGCTAAGTATAAAGTCCAAAACAACATCATCAAACATATCTCTTGCATCAATGTAGTTGTTTGGTAAAACGCAAAATATATCACTTTTGTATGTCACAATATAGCCTTGTACACTTCCACGTGGATTGACGACCGCTCTTGCAATAGATGGTATTTTCCATTCATTTTCATCGTCTTTTGTTGGAACTTGATTGTGCTTTTTATTGTAATCAAAAAGAGCGTTTTTTAAATAAGGATTGTCAATCAGTGTAGAACCACAAAGAGTGGCAATATATTGATTTAATGCCAAACTTGCTTTATCAACCAAAAAAATATATATATCGTTGCCTTTTAAAGCGATATTTAGCTGAGAATTAAAATCTATATTATTTGATAATATACATTGCTTATCTATTCTAAAATTGTTTTTAAATAAACTTTCGCTAAGGTATGAAGATAAAATATTGAGCTCTTTGCCCATAAGCGATTTATCTGAAATAGTATAAATTGAAACCATATGTTATTCCTTAATAACACGTCTATTTTTTATCATGTAATTAAGCATTGACCAAATTGTCAATACCACAGCTATTCCCAAAATAACGTAAGATACAATTGTGTATACATTTAAAAAAGTTTGGTTTACTTCAATTAAATTAAAGTAACTAAGTAGCATAAATAAAATCATTGCGACATCTGTAAATATTGCTTTGATTTTTCCAAGTTTGTCAGCAGCCATAACAAAATTTTTTGATGCAGCGATTTGTCTAAATGCGCTAATTACCATATCCCTGCCGATAATTATTGTTGCCACGATGACGCCATATGGTGCCATAATTGTCCCGTCGCAGATGACCATAAGTAGTGCCGACAAAACAAGTATCTTGTCTGCATTTGTATCGAGTAGTTTACCAAGGTCTGTGACCATATTGTACTTTCTAGCAATGTAGCCATCAAGTGTGTCAGTTAAAACTGCGAGAACGAAAAGTACGACTGCAACAATCTTGCCCCATGTCCAAAATGGTTGCAAGTAGAAAAACATAACAAACGGTATAAAGCATATTCTTAAAATACTTAACTTATTTGGTAAATTCATACAATTTCTCCTTTAAATACATCATTTTTATAATCAGTAAGTTTTACATTATAAAACTCCCCAATTTTTAAATTTTGCCCACTAACTTCTATCACAAAATCAATGTTTGGTGATGAATATTGATCTCTTAATATAAAGCAATCATTTTGCTCATCATAGGCGTCGACGACGGCATCAACAACTTCGCCAACTCTTTTTGAGTTTAGTTTGTCGCTTACAACTTTTTGAACTGCATATATCTTTTTTAGCCTTAATTTCTTTTTAAATGCGGGTATTTGTTTCATATAGTAAGCTTTGGTCTTGTCTTCTCTGTAATAAGGGAAAAAACCAACATCAGGCATTGGATATTGCTGAATAAAGTTTAAAAGTTTATTAAACTTCTTCTTTGTTTCGCCAGGGAAACCGACTATGTAAGTTGACCTAAGTGCAATTTTTGGATACTTTTGTTGTATTTTTTGTATAAGTTCTCTTGTCTTTGCTTCGTCTAGTTTTCTGTTCATTTCACGAAGTATATCATCGTCGATATGTTGAAGTGGTATGTCTAAATATTTACAAATCTTTTCATTTTCATAGATATAATCAAGAAGTTCATCGTTTATCATCTCTGGATAGAGGTAATGCAATCTTATCCATTTGATATCACGAATTTTAGAAAGTTTTTCAAGAAGTGGAATTAGCATCACTTGACCGTACAAATCTTCACCATATCTTGAAACATCTTGTGCAACAACAATAAGCTCTTTTACTCCCCTTGATGCCAAAATCTTTGCTTCTTTAACCACATCGTCCATTGGTACAGATTTGTATCGCCCACGTATTCTTGGAATTGTGCAATATGCACAGCCATTATTACAACCATCAGCGATTTTTAAGTATGCGTAGTGAGATGGAGTTGTGAGTAATCTTCCTTGGTTTTTGAATCTATCTTTATGCTCAATCTCATACAAGTCAAATATTACTTTTAAAATTTGGTCATTGTCTTTTACTCTAACAAAAGCATCAACTTCTGGTATTTCTTTTTTTAAGGAATCTGAATATCTTTCATTCAAGCACCCAGTCACAATCACCTTTTCGCATTTGTTCTCTTTTTGTTTTAATGCGAGAAAAATATTATCAATAGCTTCTTTAACTGCTGATGATATGAAAGCACAGGTATTTACAATCAATATTTCTGCATCTTCAATATTTGGTACTATTTCAAAGCCAAAATCTGAGAGTGCACCCAGCATATGCTCAAGGTCCACCCTATTTTTGTCACATCCAAGGCTTATTGCCGAAATTTTTTTTGTCTTTAGTTGTTCAATTGTCATTTATCTCTCCAAATAAATCTATATACTGCTCCTTGGTAATTAGCACAGTACGAGGCTTACTTCCATCTTGTGCTGAAATGAAGTTGTGGTCTTGCATTTGGTCAATAATTCTTGCGGCACGTGGATAACCGATAACCAAGCGTCTTTGAAGCATTGAAATAGATGCTTGACCATTTTCAATAACGCATCTAAGCGCCTGAGGCATAAGTGGGTCAAAACCATCGGAAACATTGTCACCATTGGCACTTGCCATTATGTCTTGTGGTGGATTTTGAATTTGTGTTTCAACTTTATCATCGTAGTCATAATCTTTGTTGTTTTCTTTCACAAAATCAACGATGTTTGCCACTTCTGAAGATGTAACAAAACATCCTTGAATACGTCTTGGCTCTGGTGCATCATTAGGCTTATATAGCATATCACCTCTTCCAAGAAGCTTTTCTGCTCCACCTTGATCCAATATTGTTCGGCTATCAGCAAAACTCATAAGTTTGAAAGAAATTCTTGATGGGAAGTTGTTTTTCATTGTTCCTGTAATAACATCAACAGATGGTCTTTGTGTAGCCAAAATCAAGTGTATGCCCGCCGCTCTTGATTTCGCAGCAAGACGAGTAAGTTTCTCTTCAACATCTTTTTTAGCACTCATCAAAAGGTCAGCAAGCTCATCAACAATAACAACAATATATGGCAGTTTTTCATTAGTGCCTTCCATAACTGCACTTGAGGTGTTGTATTCTGTTATATCCTTCGTCCTTGTGTCCTTAAATACTGAGTACCTTCTCTCCATTTCATTAACTGCCCATGAAAGAGCGTTCAGTGCTTTGTCTGGGTCTGTGATGACGTTTGGAATTAAAAGGTGTGGCAAGCCATTGTATATTGAAAATTCAACTTGTTTTGGGTCAATAAGGATAAGTCTCACATCGTCAGGACTTGTTTTGTAAATCAAACTCAAAATGATTGCGTTCAAACATACTGATTTACCACTACCCGTTGAACCAGCAACCAAAAGGTGTGGCATCTTTGCCAAATTACAAAGCCTTACTGCGCCTGAAATATCTTTACCAAGGACAAAAGTAAGTGGAGCCTTGGCGTTTTGAAATTCTTGCGATGCCATAATGTCTCTAAGACCAACTGTTGCAATTTTTTCGTTTGGTACTTCAATACCCACTGCACTCTTGCCTGGTATTGGCGCTTCAATACGAATATCACCATTGGCAGCAAGGTTTAAAGCAATATCGTCAGAATGTGCTAAGATTTTTTTAACAGAAATTCCCGCAGGCATTTCAAGTTCATATCTTGTTACCGCAGGACCAACTACGACTTCAATAACTTTTGCAGGTATTCCAAAGGTGTCAAGTGCTGCTTCAAGTTGTTGGCGTTTTAACATAACATCTTCGTTAAGTTCGCTTAAATCCATTGAACGCGTAGTCAAAAGTTCGAGCGATGGCTGGACATAGCGATGAGGTTTTTTAGGTTTAAGTGGCTGTGTGTCAAGTTTTTGTTGCTCCATCTTAGGTTTTTGATACTCTGAGTCAAGATTGAGATTTCTAAGTCCCCTACGACTATTTTCAGGTTTAAGTGGCTTTGCGTCTGTGTCAATCTTGGTATCTTTAATAAGTGATGCCAAAACATTTTCAGCAAAGTCTTCTGTACTTTGAACATCGTTATTTGAAGGCTTTTTCTCGACTTGTGAAGAGCTATCAGCATTGACTGCTGGTGCAATAAAAGGCTTTTCCTCTTTGTCAATATTCTCTTGTTCATTAAGCGACACAGAAAAATCATGAACTACTTTTGAAGGAGTAACTTCTTCTGACTTGTCCTGCTTTTTCAAAATGTTTATGTTGTCTTGAATTTTGCTACTTGAAATAATAGGTCTTGCGTTGCCCTTATATTTCGTCATATCAATTTTTACTGAATCATCTTTGCTAAACAAAAACTTTTTCAGTGCTTCCTTGTCGTTTAATTCAATGCTTGGATTTTGTGGTTGTGGTTGTTTTTCAACATTGGTCGATATTGTGCCAACAATACGCTTTGATGCGTCATCAAGTGGTTCGCTTTCAAGCTTTGCATCAAGAACTATATTTGGTGTTGGAACTTTTTGTTGCTTTTTAGGTGTGCTCTCTGTACTTTCAATTTTTGGTAATTGTGATGATATTTGCAATGGTCTTTTTAAAGTTTGAGATTTGTTTAAATAGAAAATATAGTCAGCAAGAAGTGCGCCAAATATAATCAGTGCAATGCTAAACAGAATATATGCACCTGCTTCGCTTAACAAAAATATAAATGGTGCAGTTAAAATTCCGCACATTATTCCCCCGACTGACATCTTTTGAGTGTAGCATCTGCCTAGATATTCAAAAAACGTGCCTGATTTATCAATAAACAGCATATGCAAAATGCAAAGAAGAGAAATTAGTGCACACAAAAGATAAACGACATATTTTGCCGTCATGACATACTTTTTGTTGTTAACAAGTGCCAAACCTATTACAAACACTGTTATAAACAATGGATATGAAAAAAGTCCAAAAACCCCCAAAAGAAAGGACTTTAAAAATTGAATAAAACTTGTAAGAAGCGACAAAAAAGCAATAGAAGAAATAACCAGCAAAATTATGCCGATAATTTTGTTTCTATCCTTAACTGTTTTTTCTTTTTTAGGTTGTCTTGATAAGTTATAAACTGTCACAATAAAACTCCACTTAGAGTATATCACTAAGTGGAAGCTTTCTGCAAGTTTAAATTATAAAATATTTTCGGAAACAGTTGTCAATTTATATCCACTTTGTGTATAAAAAGTAATAATTTCGGGAAGTGCACTTAAAGTTGATGCGGTTGGATGCATCAAAATTAAATCTCCGTTTTGAGGATTTTTTGTTGCCCGTGAGACTATGAGACTAGTGTCTTGGTCACGCCAATCTATTGTGTCCTTACTCCACATTATAGTTTTGTATCCCATATCTTGTGCAACCTTCAAAGTATTTTGTCCATATGAGCCACTTGGTGGGGCAAACAATGTCATTTCATAATTGAGTGTTTGCTTAATTACTTCGTGCGTTAGCCCAATTTCACTCATATTTTTTTCTATACTTAATATTTTGTGGTCTTTATGCCAGTAGCCATGATTACCTATCTCATGCCCTTGACTTAATATATCTTCAAGTAGCTCGGTGTGCTTTATTGCCCAGCTTCCACCCACAAAAAAAGTCACCTTCACATTGTTTTCTGACAAGACATTTAATATGTCGGGAATGTACTGCTCACCCATATATACATTGAACATCAGCGATACATTATTGTTGTTTTCATTGCCGTGATAATAAGCTGAGTAACTGTTGTTACCAAAAACACTTGTTGTTGTTCCAAGGATTGTCAATGAACCTATGACTATGAGCATAAGGCATAAACTAATGTTGACTACATATTTTCGAAAAAATTTCTCTGATATTTTTACCATATCATATTGTATGCTTAGCATTAGATGTATATTAAAAAAATCACACCATTTGATGTGATTTTATTTTATTATTACTCTTTTGCTATGAGTTTGAAGTCAACTCTATTCTTCTCATCAATTTTGATAACTTCAACTTCAACCCTATCGCCGACTTTCACAACATCTTCAACTTTTTTGACTTTTTGGTCACTAAGTTTACTTATGTGAATCATTCCTTCTTTGCCCTGGGCAACTTCGACAAAAGCACCAAAAGTTGTTGTTTTAACAACTTTTCCAGAATAGATTTTTCCAACTTCAAAATCTTCTGCAATGTTTAATATAATCTCTTTTGCTCTTTGTGCCATATCTGCATCAGGAGTTGCAATGAACACTCTTCCGTCATCATCAATGTCGATTTTAACATTTGTTTCAGCAATGATTTTGTTTATGACTTTTCCACCACTACCGATGACATCTTTGATTTTGTCAGGGTTAATATTGAATGTTATTATTTTTGGAGCATACTTTGAAAGTTGTGTTCTTGGTTTTGAAATAACTTGTAGCATTTTGTCCATAATGTACAATCTGCCTTCACGAGCTTGGTTTAGCGCTTGTGTTAGTATCTCCTTGTCAATTCCTTTGATCTTTATGTCCATTTGAATTGCAGTAATACCTTTTGTTGTGCCTGTAACTTTAAAGTCCATATCTCCAAAGAAATCTTCAAGTCCTTGAATATCACTAAGAACAGCAACTTTATGTGAGTCTATGTCTTTGATTAAGCCCATGGCGATGCCGGCAACTGGTGCACTGATTGGAACGCCTGCGTCCATAAGTGCCAAAGTTGAACCACATGTTGAAGCCATTGAAGATGAACCATTAGATGACAAAACTTCACTGACAAGCCTAATTGCATATGGGAACTCTTCTTCCGATGGGATCACAGGAACCAACGCTCTTTCAGCCAAAGCGCCATGACCAATTTCACGCCTACCTGGTGAACGAAGAGGTTTTGCCTCGCCTGTTGCATATGGTGGCATATTGTAATGATGAATGTAGCGTTTAACCTCTTCATCTTCGTCCAAAACTTCAATTTCCTGAGCTTCTGAGATTGGACCAAGTGTACAAGTTGTCAATACCTGTGTTTGCCCTCTTGTGAATACTCCTGTTCCGTGTACTCTTGGAAGAACGCCAACTTCACACCAAATTGGACGAATTTCTGTGAGTTTTCTTCCGTCAGGTCTTATTCCCTGCTCAATGATTTTCTTTCTGACAATCTTTTTCGTCAATGCATAAAGCACATCGCCAATTTCACGCTCTCTGTCTGGAAAAATCTCAGCGAAGTGTTGTTTCACTTCTTCGTCAACTTGGTCTTGATTTTGTTGTCTTGTGTGTCTATCAAAAGTGTCAAGAGCTTTGACAAGTTTGTCATAGGCATATTCTTCAACAGCAGTTTTTATGTCTTCTTTTGGCAAAAATGATTGATATTCACAAACTGGTTTACCAATTTCTTCTTTCATTTTTAATTGAAATTCAACTTGTTTTTTGATTTCTTCATGTGCGAACATGATAGCATCAATCATCTCTTGTTCGGGTACTTCATTTGCACCAGCTTCAACCATCAAAATGGCATCATGTGTTCCACTGACTGTTAAGTGCATATTACTACTTTCGCGCTCTTTTTCGTTGGCATTGACCATTAACTTTCCGTCTACGCAAGAAACCAAAACTGAACCTGTTGGGCCTTGGAATGGTATGTCAGAAATTGTGAGAGCGATTGAAGAGCCAAGCATTGCAAGTGGCTCTATTGCGACATCAGGGTCAACAGAAAGTGCTGTTGCAACAACTGAAACATCATTATAAAACCCTTTTGGGAATAGTGGTCTAAGTGGTCTATCGATAAGTCTTGAAATTAAAATTGCCTTATCAGCAGGGCGACCTTCTCTTCTTTTGTAGCCACCTGGGATTTTACCAACTGAATACATCTTTTCTTCAAAATCGACTCCGAGTGGGAAAAAGTCAATTCCATCACGTGGTTGTTTTGCCATAGTTACATTGACCATAACAACTGTTTCACCACACCTAACTATGCAAGAACCATTTGCTTGTTCGCAGTATTTACCTGTTTCAACAGTAACTTTTTTTCCGCCAATTTCTGTTTCAAAAATTTTTGCTACATTACTCATAATTACCTCATTTTTATAAAAATAAAGGGGGATACTCCCCCTTAAAAAACTTAACTATCTTAAATTTAGTTGTTTTTTTAATTCACGATATGCATTGATATCTTTTCTTTCAAGATAAGCTAAAAAGCCTTTTCTTTTTCCGACAAGTTTCAAAAGTCCACGTCTTGAATGATTGTCTTTTTTGTTAACTTTGAGATGTTCTGTTAACTCGTTGATTCTTTCAGTCAAAAGTGCAATTTGAACCTGAGCAGAACCAGTATCATTTTTAGACTGAGCATATTTAGCCATTATCTCTTGTTTTTTCGCCTTATCCATGAATTCCTCCTTAATTATATTACGCCATAGACAAAGAATACCGATAGAGGATGTCGTGTACCTGTGCCATAGGACAAATAAATAATATCATAGCAAAACTTAGATGTCTAGTATTTTTATGAAAAAAGTTTTGTCTTTTTATCTATCATTTCGTCAATTCTTTCTATATATTGTTTTATGTCTTTTGCGTTAGATTCACGCTCTATGCGATTGTCTAAACTATACACTCTTTTTGATATTCCACCTGCTCCACAAGCAAGGACAGAAAGACATTCTTCCATTGTGTCAACATTGAATAAGCAAATGTGTTCTTTATAGTATCCAACGTTTTCTTGTCCGTCAAGTTGATTTTTTTGCCTATACAAATAATATGGCTTGTAGCCATTGTCGTGAAGTACATTTTCTGCGTATGATATCATCTTGTCAACAAGTTTATTTTCTGTTTTTGGTTTATCTTCGCTAAGCAGTGATCCCCTCTTTATTGCAAGAGTGTGAACTGTAACATTATCAGGAGCCAAAAGCATAAGAGTGTCCACCGTTTTTTTGAAAGAAGTCAGTGAATCTTTTGGAAGCCCTGCTATTATGTCCATATTGACAACAAAATCATAGCCAAGTGACAATTTGTAAGCCATAACAGTGTCTTTCACTGTGTGTTTTCTTCCTATTCTTTTAAGAGTTGCGTCGTTAAATGTCTGAGGGTTGATACTAATACGAGTTACATTGTGCTTTTTTAACACGTCAAGCTTTTCTTTGGTTATTGTGTCAGGACGACCACATTCAACTGTAAATTCGCTCACTGGATAGTTTAAGTTGTCCAAAAGCCTATCAAGTTGCTCGGCACTTAGCACAGTTGGAGTACCACCACCGATATAAATTGTTCTTAAAACAAAAGCATTATCCTGAATAATCTTTTTGGTTGCGTTTATATCCTTAATTAGTGCAGTCAAATAGTCCTCAACTATGTCTTTCACGGCATCATACTGCGATGCGATAAAAGAACAATACGAGCATCTTGTTGGACATATTGGAATGTTGATATAAAGGTCAACAAGTTTGTCATTTCTTATTATACATTTTTGGTTTTGTATTACCATTTCGACAAGTCTTGCTTTGTCAGACGAGAGCAAAAAATTTTCCATTAGTGCTTGTTGCAAAAGATATGGTGGAACTCCTTGATTTATAAGGTCATATCCAATTTTAGTTGGTCTAACTCCCGTCAAAGCTCCCCAAGGCATATTTTTATCAAAGTGCTTTGAAAGCATTTTGTAAAGGCTTAGTTTTGCAAACCTTTTTATTTGCCTTTTTTCATCAAGTGCGTCACCGTTTTTTTGGTCAATTGTGCGATGTTCTGAAAATTCAAATTTGCCATTACTATCTTCAACGACATATTGATTTGTAACATCATTTTTGTCACGTATCATTTTGTGTTTAAGCGATGGCAATTCGTCATTTAAAATAGCATCTGGATAATAAAGGTGCATAACATCATATAAATCATTTTTTATAGCATCATAATTTGTTTCAATAATCATTTAATTACCTGCCCTAAATACTTCTTCAACACCACTTATCAATTTTATAGTATTAATAAGTTTAGTCACATCGTCAAGTTTTTTTACTTCTGTTTTTAAAGTTGTGTTGGTCTTGTCTGACGAAGCTTTTGTTTCTAGTCCTAAAATCTTATATCCTGCTCCCAAAATCTCTTGCGTGAGTTTAGCTAAAAATCCGTCAGATGTAAGTGATATAATTTTAATAACAACAGAAGTCGTTTTGGAAGTTGCACTGTCGTCCCAAACTGCTTTAATAAGACGCTCAGGCTCTAAGTAGTTTAAATTTTGACAGTCTTTTCTGTGTATTGTAACGCCTCTGCCTCGAGATATATAACCAACAATGTCTTCACCAAAAACAGGGTTACAGCAACCGGCGTATCTAATCAGCATACCACTGTCACCATCAACCAACACTCCATCTTTATTTTTCTTTATTAAAAGCGAAGGAGCATTAGTTGTTTGCGTCAAAAGTGTCTCATTTGGATGGTCGTTTTGGTATAATTGACAAAGTTTGTTGCACACATTATTTGCAGAAACTGAGCCATAACCAATTGCTGCGAATAGTTCTTCTTTTGTATTAAACGCAAATTTAAAGTTGTTCACATCAAGATATTTATCAATCAATATCTTTGCAGGAGAATATCCCTTGCTTTTTATGCCCTGTTCAAGCATTGATAAGCCTAACTTTATATTTTCTTCTTTTAGTTCGTGTTTAAAGTAGCTGTTTATTTTTGCCTTAGCAGTTGAAGTGACGACAATTTTTAACCAATCTTTTGAAGGCCCTTTTGAATTTTGAGATGTTATTATTTCAACTATGTCGCCATTTTGTAGTTTTGTGCCAAGAGGTTTGATTTTACCGTTTATTTTTGCACCTACGCACATATTACCAACTTGTGAGTGAATGGCATATGCGAAATCTAACGCCGTTGCACCCTCCACAAATTCAAGAACTTTACCTTTTGGCGTTTGGACAAAGATTTGACCTTCACAAAGATTTGTCTTTAATGTTTGGATAAATTCTTCACTAGAAAGGTCTTTTGAACTTTCCATAATCTCTCTTAGCCACGAAATCTTTTTGTCAAGTTCATTTTCAAAACCACTCTTTTTCTCTTTGTAAAGCCAGTGTGCAAAAACTCCGTATTCTGCAAGTTTGTGCATCTCAAATGTACGAATTTGAATTTCTAGCGGTCTTTTGTTTTCAGCAATTATTGTGGTGTGTAAAGATTGATATCCGTTTGGCTTTGGCAATGCAATATAGTCTTTAATTCTTCCTTCCATTGGTTTGTATATTGCGTGAATTTTGCCAAGCACAGCATAACACTGGTCGACATTGTCAACAAGCACTCTAAGCGCAATCAAATCATAGATGTTTGCAAGGCTTTCACCTTTTGTCTTGATTTTTCTATAAATACTAGAAAAGTGCTTTTGTCTAGCCATAATAACTGCATTTTTAAGCCCAAGCTCATCCAAAATTTGTTGCAATCTCTTTTTCGTTATATTGATTTGTTCTTCATTCGCATCTCTTTGAAGCATAACGCTTTTAGACAAGTTTTCATAAGTCTTTGGACTTAAAAACTGCAAGCAATAATCTTCCAAATTAGATTTTAGCGAGTTTAAGCCAAGTCTTTCCGCCAAAGGTGCATAGATATCTTTAATGTTAATTAAGGTTTGCTTTTGTTCTTTTGTTAATGGCAAAGTGTATTCAGAAATGTCATACAGCATTATATACAGTCTTATTACGATAACCCTAACATCACTACTCATTGCAATGAACATCTTTCTTATCTCGTCAGCTTGCTCTTGCTTTGACATACCTTCGGTGATAACAAACGCACTTTTTAACACATTATAAATTTTTAATATATCTTCATCGGTGCCATCTTCAAATTTATAGTCACATTCATATGCAAGATATGCAACGATGGAATGAAAGTCCAGTCTAAAATCAATAAGAGACTTGACTATTTCATAAATTCTTTTTGGTTTAACAAAATCACATTTTAAAATAGAATTTAATAAACTTTTTTCGCTTTCATCTAATTTAAAATTATCTAATATCAACTTTTCAATTTCTTGCATAAACCCTCCTTATAAAATTCAATGTATTATATATTTTTGAGGTATTTAAATTTGTTTTTGTA
This sequence comes from uncultured Clostridia bacterium, assembly GCA_944384425.1. Classification (GTDB taxonomy): domain Bacteria; phylum Bacillota; class Clostridia; order Christensenellales; family UBA1242; genus UBA5893. The sequence goes on from CALWTI010000024.1 coordinate 14,414, forward strand.
TTTTTATTTATTTCAAAATAAAATAAACCATCTTTTTTATTTGTTTTAATAATTTTTAATTCTGATAAAATATAAAAATATGCCAAAAAATTATTAAAACTAATATTTATTTTGCAATCTCTGACCATTGATGAATAAACGGCAAAAACACCTGTATAACCGCTATTTTCTAACTTTAAAATGTTTTTATAAAACTTGGTTAATTCCATGCGATTTAAATTTAAAGATA
>CALWTI010000025.1 GCA_944384425.1 uncultured Clostridia bacterium
GATACCCACAAACCAGCGCTAGATGCATCATCTGGTGCAGTGTAAACAAGATTTTGCAGATATGAATCATCAATAGTACCTGCAACAACTGCAATGATGTGCAAAGAACCACTTTGTGAAACCAAGTCATAGTTATCTAAAACACTGACGCCATTTTCCAAAATATCAAACTCGTTAAGAGTTAAATAATATGTTTCTCCACCAATTTCATAAACAATTCCAACGCCTTGCTCGTCAAATATTTCACTGTCGCTTGTTAGATAATATCCTGCAACATTGTGTCCCAAAACAAGTCCACTTGGAGTGGTTTGCGTTTCGACAATGTCGTCAATAGTAAGCGTGTATGCGACTTTTTCACCTGTATAGATGAGTTCTTTGTCCGTTCCTATATTTATTGCTATTTTACGCTTTTCTATTGTAAATGTGCCATAGTCAAACTGTGAACCTAATTGTCCACCATTTGCAATTATGTAGTTTTGTTTGAAGTCATCACTAATAGTAGCACTGACTGCATATCTTCCTGCATTTACAGGGAGATTGCTATCACCGTCATATAAAATTGTAATTAAACTTTGTCTATCACTTTCAACTATGCTTCCGTGTTCATTCACAGTGCTAAGTGAGAAAGTTATGCCCTGGCTTTGAGCATTGTAAACTGTGCTTGCGTTGTCAACACTCACCACAACTTCACAAGGTTTGATTGTAAAATCACCATCAAAACCAACTATTTCATAATTGTTTAACACAGAAGTTGTGTCAACAAATGTAGTTCTTAAACTATTTTGTGCAAAAAGTGATGATAAATCATATTCCCCAGCATTGACCTCAATAACTGAAACCATGCTTCCACTTAAATTATTTATTATTCCGTCAACAGAAACTGCCAAATCATCGCCTTTTAGTGCTTTGAACATATTGATTTGAATGTCTGTCTCATTCCCAGTATAATAAACAGTTATTGGGTTTAAAAGTGAAAGAATGATAGGTTGTTTGCTAATTTCGCCAAATATTGTGTTATCAATTGCAATGCGATAGTTATTTGCCCTTTCTCCTTCAAGTGTAAATGTTATGGCGTGAGTGCCAACAAATATAGTTGGCTGTGCATTTTCTGTATAATAACCAATAATATTAACAAGGTCTTCATCTTCTGCAAATATTTGAGGAGATGATAAGTCGTTTATAACTTTGCTTGTTTTGTCGTAATATTTATCAAAATCTCCGTCAATTTGAGTAATTTCGCGTTGATATATTCTAAAATCTATATATTTGTCTTCAACACTTAATGCTGAGTCTTCATTTGTCACAGCAAGTGTCAAACGGTATTGACCAACATCTTTGGCTTCTTCTACCAAAAGTGTGCTTTCACCGTCATAAATTGCAAGCCCACCAAGAGTAGCTGTGAAACCATTTCCAAATGTCACACTACTTGCATATCCAATTTCATAACTCTCTGTGCCAAACACAAACGATATTTTGAAAGTATCAAGTTTTGTAACATCTTGAGCGCAATACTCAATGTCTTTTATTGCATCTGAATTTATGCTTTGGACATCACCCACAATCAAGATATCGGCATTTATTATGATTTGATAGTTTGAAGTAACATCGCTACCAGTTGAAACAATTACAACATTTAAATTTTCGGTATATATTGGCGACTGTGCGTTAAGTTGTGAATACTCATAACCCATAGCCGTATATCTACCTGCCACAAAACTATTGGTTTTCAAATAACCACTTAGTGTGTGTCCTGTGACAAGACCGCCCGTTTTGTTTGATGTTGGGTCAACAACATCTTTTGGTTGAATTTGATATGTTGCAACTTGTCCGTCATACGCATATGTGTAATTAACATTAACATTTACTTCACGCCTGTCTATTAAAAGTTGATAAACAGAAACATATGATTGAACGGCGTTGCCGAAATCGTTAACAACAAGATAGTTGCTATTTTGACCAACTGAGATAATAATATCGTAAACATCTGCATTCAAAGGAGTGACAATGTCACCGTCTGAATTTCTGTATGTAACCGAAATATCAGATTGCGCTTCACTTTCTATGACTGCACCATAATTTTCACGAGATGAATATGACACAGTTGCATATTTAGGTGAACCGTCGTAAATTTTTGAAGTTTCACTAATCGCAACAACAACGTGTGCTTGACGAATAGCAACAGCACCACTAATGCCCGTTATTAAATAATTGCTAAGTGGTGATACTCCACCTACATAAGCCATAACAGTTAAGTTCAAGTCAATATTTGATAATGCTATATCGCCAATTTCATATGAGCCAACATTGACAATTGGCAAACCAACATCACCAACCATACTCTCTTGATTTACAAGGCCATTTAAGCCATCAGGTGAAACAATATCAAAGTTTGATACATCAATAGAAATTTCACTTCCAATATAATAAGTTGTATAAACATCTTTAAGTTCAAGTTTAATTTCTTTTTGAGTAATTGAGCCCAAATAGTTTTGTTGAATATCAATATAGTACGATGACAAAACATTAGGTTCTGTTGATGTGAGTGCAAAGCTAATGGCAATATTTTGTCCAACATCTTTTTGAGAATATGCACCAACAACACCTATGCTATCACCAGCGTATGGAGCACGTTTTTCGCCTTGCTCCCCACCTTTTTCAATTGCTGGATAAAGTGAAACATTACTAAATGAAGTTGTCCCATCATAAACTTTGGACAATTGCCCAATGTTTAAATCTAGTTTACTTCTTGTAATTGTGTAAGACAGTTGTTTTGCATTTTCAACAATGTAGTTGGTAAATGAGATGCCGAAAGTATAAACACCTGCATACAAAATGTCGCTTGGCTTTTGAATCGATGACATTGTTGAGTCATATCTCGAAACAACGAAATCAGAGAATGTAACGCCTTCATCACCGTATTTGAAAGAAACAATGCCATTATTTTGTTCGTAATATGGGTCAAAGAATTCAACTCTTATTTCTTTAACAAGTCCATTATACTCACTTGAAGTTTCAACGAGATTTATGTCAGCAAAATCTATTTTTTGCTGTGTAATTATAATACAAGATTCAATGTGATAAGAAAATTTATAATTTTTTGAGTAGTCTTCATTACCTTTTAATACGCTCAAACTTACCGCAATCATATCGGGATTGTTTATGTAATAAATTCCAACATCAGCCGATTTGGTCGTGAAACTCCACGAAAATACGTCGCCAACCCCAATAGTGTATCCACTTGCCAAAATGTTTCTGTCACTGCCGAGCTGTTGATTGGATTGTGCTTGTTGACCTTCATCTTTTAGATATGAAACTACGCTATTTTGATATGCAAAAACTATGTTTTGTGAGAATTGAATAAGGATATCTCTTTGCACAATTGAGAAAGCAATATCTTTAATATCACCCGAAATATCGTAGTTGACTGCGTCAATACCACTTAGTGACATAGTGAATGTGTAACTGCCGACTTGAACTGCTTTTTCGTTATCAAGAGTGCCAGAAATTGCAACATATTCAAACACAACATTTTGTTTGTTTGGCACAAGAGCCCTATTTTGTGTATTAGCAAAACTATACTCAATGGCAACCTCTTGGCCAGAGTATGTATATTCATTGTTCTTATTTGTGCTGACTGTCACTTGTGCTTTGTCAATTTTCAAATAGTTCTGACTTTGCTGTGACTGGTCAGAATCAACGAATGAAACATTATAGTTTACATTATAGTCAAAGCCACCAATTCTAAGCGAAACTATTTTTTCTCTTGTATTTAAATCATAATATGTACCTGCATTTGAAACGCCAATGAAAGTTACACTTCCCGACAAACTTTCACCGTTGACAAGCGTAGTTGCAGTTATTTCATCGTCTTGTGTATTAACCACAAAATCAATTTGAGCATCGTAAACTTTGTCTGCTTTTATGTATATAGTTGTTGATAGCTTATTGATTGTACCCACCAGCGAATCATAAGAAGGACTAATTGTGTAGTTCGTGTCATCTTCGAGTGATACTATTATTTCTTTATTATCGCCAGCAATTTGGTTCACATATGTATATACAAGTTTTGGATAAAGACTTTGGTCAGTAATGTATGTACTTAAAGACACATTTTTCGCCGAGTCGATATAAATATCTACACTGTTTTCTTCTCCATCTTCAAAAACAACATCTGTTGTTCCGTCATATGTTTTGGAGTGGAAAACTCCTCCTTCATAAAATACATAGAGCGTTAGTTTGTTTATAATAAGGGTTGTTGTTAGCCCACTTGTAATTTCATAGTTGTCACTATAAGCGCATACAAGTTCAACGGTGTAAACGCCCGCGTCACGAGCTCCTGTATTTTCTGCGATAGATGAATATGAATATTTTATTTCATTGTTAGTCACATAGTTTATTGACAATAGCTCAATAAATTCTGGTAAATAAGGCGTTGTGCTGTGGTATTTTCCATCAAAAGTCACATTGACCGTGTCTGACCAGTTGATTGATACCTGCGCCTTGACGATTGTTAAAGAGCCGACTATTGTTATATTGAAGTTAGTAATAATTTCATCAGTAAGTTTAATATCAAGACCGTTGTTGCTTTGAGTGTAAATCCCCACATCGCTGGATTTTGTTGATATTTGGTAATTAAATGGAGTTTGTTCTCTATAACATCCTACAATGACAAAATTCTTTTGGTTATATGTCATTGTTTGCTCGCCAATACTTAGTGTCACATTTTTTGGAGTTATAACACTGCTAGCCATATTGATATTAGAGAAATTCAATGCAAAATTAAGGGTTTGGTTAGATGCACTAATTCCATTAATTGTCCATTTGCCCAAAGAACTTGGACTTATGTCAAGTCCACTTCCAGCATCTTTTGATACATACACCCCAACAACTGTAACTGCTTGACCACTTGCCACTATTGTAATGTTTGGAGTTAACGCATTACCATCATAAGGTTTAGTGATAACAAAGTTATTTGTAAACAAATTTTGTGGCGTGATATTAACATTAAGCCTAAATGTTTGTGGAGTTGCTTGTGTTTTATACTGAGTTGAAATTGCTGTAATTGTGACAGTGTAATATGCAGAGTCTTGAACATTTGTCACAGATATTGCGCCTGTTTCATTTACATATTGTGCCGAATCTCTTGTCCAAGAATAGACATAGCTTATTGCTTTGTCGTTTGGATTTAAAATTCTGTATTCAAGTTTGTGAGTAACTGCATTGTAAACAGATTCAAATGTTGAAACACCCTCATCTGTTTCGCTTGAATAAATAATTTCACCCAAAACATCATCAACATAATAATTGACTTCAAATTCTGCTATTTTGTATTGAGCAACAAGTGTAGCATCATACTTAAAGCCCCAAGTGTCTGACTCAGTATATATTGTATTGTTTGATTCCAGTTTCCACCCAGTAAATACAAAGCCAGCACGCTCAATGTCTTGTGCGTTTGGTAAAATTGCTCCATAGTTTGCAATGCTTTCTTCTATCTTCTTATTGTAAGCAAATCTTGTCGATGTTGGCAAGTCGCCTGCAAGTGACTCACCCACAGCCAAATCATAATCATATGCTATATTAACTAATGTAGTAATATATATATCTATATTAATAGAGTTACCTAATGCGTTTGTAACATTATATATTAGGTTATCGACATTGCTTGAACTATTTATGTTTAATGTGGTTTCGGTATTGTTTACCATCACCCTATCAATCCAATAGTAATCATTTCTGTTAAGAGAAATTGAAAGTGTTGAATTTTGCTCAAAATGTGATTTTGTGTCAATTACATATAAAGTTTGTGTTCCGTTGCCAGATATTTGCGCATATGAGCCATTGACACTTAATGTGGCAAGCTGTGAAACAGTTGGAGCATTTGGGTCGTCACACAAAACTCTAATTTTTATCACAACATCTTCTGCCCCTGCATCAACAATCTCATATTGACCAAGAATTGTGTATTCAAAATTGTTTTGGTCAATGCCTGCACCAGTTATATTGAATGTTTGAACTTCAATTTTGTACAATGTTCCTGGGTATGTATAAACGCCAACAACATTTTGTGATGTTCGAAGTGTAATTGAAGGACTTACTCCAATTTTTCCCAAAAATACCTTACAATCGTTGTCAAGTAAAATGTTTTGGCTTGCGATAACGAGTTTTTCGTCATCGGCACCAACTTTATATGTTGAACCACTGACTGTATAGGTGATTATGTATGGTGTTATTTCACCAACAATATCATCAACATAATAATTTGTACTGTCAGCACCTGAGAGTATGACATTCATTTCTTTGTCAGTGCCGACGTTTTTGTCAACGTATTGAACTGATACTGTAACGACATCACCCGCAACAGCGCCTAAGAAAGATTGATTTGGCACGCTTAGTGTATTATCAAACATCTTACTTACAAGGTTAGTTGGATTCCCATTTTGAACAACTGTCAACATTTTTGGTGAAACCGTAACAGTGAGTGTAACGGTTTGAGTCACTGAACCTGTTGTCAATGCTGGTACGCCATTGTACTCACCTTCGGCACCATATAATGTTATTTCACAAGTATATACACCACTTTGTGCAACATCTTTTATTGATGTATTTGTTGTTTCTTGTCCATCTTTTTTGAAAATTGTTTTAGTTGCGTTATTGTTAAAAGGCAAGTTGCTTGGAATAACCACTTTTAAGTCATAACTTTGACCATTATAAACCCATGTACCGGTTGGTTGATTATTTACCTCCAAAGAAACATCAACAGAAACAAGTTCATAGCACGCATAGAACACAACATTGTCTTCACTTGTAAAATAACAAACATCATTTTGTGATGTGTTTGAAGGATAATAATAATAAGTTTGGTTATTTCTCGCCACTGTTGCTTTGTAATATCCAGCGAATACATATTCAGCACCTTCAACAGTCCATGTTGGAGTGGATAGTGGTGCCGACATAACATAACTATTTGTATTAAATAATACATTCGCCGTCACGGTTTTTGCACCATTACTAAACTCACCAGGTCCAGCACTAAATGTAACATCCACAGTTAGTGCATTCCACTGTGGTGTTATGTTTGCTTCAAGATCCGTGTTAGTCCATTTAACAAAACTGCCCCATTGTCCATTTGAGTATGGATAATATACAGTATTGTTATATTTCCAACCTCCAAATGTATAACCGATAGGATTTTGTGTTGGAGTTTTGACAGAATTTGGATTTGGAACTTGTCCATAGACAACTGATACACTTCCAAGCCCATCATATCTATTGCCGTCGGCGTCACAATAATAAAGTGTTACAGTTTTTGCTTTAAATACAGGACTAAGAACAATTGTATCGCCACTTGGTGCACTCCAATTTGCGATAACAGTGTCTGAATCTCCTTTCAAAGTTATGCCTGTTTCTTCATTCTCCCATTCGACAAATTCATACATCTCATTGTCTTGAATTATTGCAGTTGGGGACAAGTCTCCAATGATTGTATGTGTATTGTATTCAATTTTGAGTGCACTTTGATTAGATAGTGAAACATAATGACTTGTATTATTTACACTGTCCAAAAATTTTGATGTGTCAAATTCAAGTGTATAAATTTTCGCCTCATACACCGCCACAAAGAACATATAATTTTTAATCAAAACACCGTCGCCATCAGCTGTTGAAAGTAATTTTATGCTATCGTTTTGAGATGTTGAAACATTGTTGCCATCTCCAAAAGCCATACCGTTAATGTTACGGTTGTCGTCAAAACTAAACAAATACCAGCCTTTAAATTCATAACCTGCTTGTGCTGATGCACTAAGAGAAACAGTTTCGTTTACTGCGTATTGTTGGAATTGTGCAGTATTTGTATTTGAAATTGTTGTGCTACCATTTTTCACAAGAGCATTCAAAACTTGCACTTGCGATGTCAACATTTGATATTCAATAACGATGTCTATTTGTTCTTTATCAGCAAAAGACAAAGTTTTGTTAAAGCCACTATTTGAAGTGATGTCTTCAAAATCTTTTTCATTGAAATACACCAATATCTTGCCTATTGTTGAATCATAATTTACATTTACACTAAAATTATTGCTTGGTATGTTGCTATCAACAAACTTTATAACTGGACTATTTTGGTCTTTGGTTATTTTAAAACCATAACTTACCTGCTTGTTTTGTTGCAAAACTTTGACATTTTGTTCATCATTTTTCGTTATTCGTTCAGAAACTGTTACTGATGCTTTAATGGTGTCAAATGTGATAGTGACAATGATTGTGTCCCCAGAGCTTGCAAGAATAATGTTTTCAAGTGACAAATCATAACTTGTAATTCTCAAATTGTCACCTGTAATTCCATTTATAACTGCCGTTGTTCCATTTGGCATAGTCAAAGTAACACTTTGCATTACAGCAAAATTAGAAATTGTTTTTTGCAGTTCAACACTAAGTGCCACATCATCATTTGTATTTACATTTATTGACATATTGCTAAGGGTTTGGGAACTGTCAGCCTGATTGTTGTTTGCACTTTCTGCATCACCATTGACTCCAGAAGATGTAAGGTGTGCATTTAGATAATAACCTGTCAAAAATTCATCGCCCAATCCTTCAAAATTGACTTGAAGTTTTCCGCTGTTTCTAGTCACCACAAATTCAACTTGAATTGTTTCGACATTGTAAATGTCTTCTCCCCAAAGTTTTTTGTTTAAAACAACATTTCCGTTTTTAAAGTCTGAAAAATCAATATCGAATAAGGCTTTTGTTATTGTTCCATTATTAATATAAATATTTATTGAATTTTCATTAATTGCATCTACTTCATTTGCAGTATAAAATTTATACCCAGGGAAGATTGAAATATCCAATAATTTTATTGAACTTGAACTGTATTTGAATATTGAAGTTACTTTTTCACTTGTGTTGGTAGTTAAAGTTGATGGCGACTGTAAACTATCAATTTGAAGTGACATAATATCATATTTTTCAGTGCTTTTATCTCCATTTATCACAGCACTATAAGACACCTCAAATTCTCGAGATTTGAGCATGAAAGTTATTTTCTCTATACCCATTAAATGTGCAAATACAACACTAACTTCGCCCGTTGATTGATTGAAATACAACTCTTCTATTTCGTTAAATAGCTTAACATTGTCCGAAGCACCATACACAAAAGATATTGTTGTTTGAGTATTTGAAAGATATATAGGCAACCTTGTTTCACTTGAATCATTAGGGTCATTGTCCACTTTGTTTACAAGCGTCAATCTCAAAGCAACATCAGCTAGTGTGTATCCTTGATTTATATTAAAAGATATTTTTGCTTTTTGAAGGCTATTTCTTTTGATATCGTCTATATTTGTTCCATCTTTACCATCTAAAAGAGAAACAGTAATACCTGGTTTATTTATATATTTTTCATCAAGTGCTTTAGACGCAGACACCTGAGCATTATCATCTACAGAAAAAGCAAATTCAGTGATTTTTTCATATGGTACCCAATCAGCCAAAAGTGTTTTTTCAGAGTTTTTGTCAAAAGCAAAATTCCAGTTATAGCCCAAAATACTCAAATTTGAAACAAGATTACTTCCCAAATTACCAACATCTGTTGTCATGATTTGGTTAGATTTAGTCACATCGTCATTAATTAGCCAAAAACCTTTCAAACAAAACTCTGGCCAATATGGTGCGAAATATCCCGACATGGTAGCAAGTGAGAAGCTTTTCCCATCACTTCCATATGTATAGACCGAACCGCTGCCACCACGATAAACATTGCCTATTGAAAAGCCTTTTTTCGAGATGTCTTCTCCCGCCAAAACATTTATTTGTAGTGTGGCACCATCTTTTGTTGTGTTTGAAACCTTTGAAGAATATGTACCATCTACAAAAACAGGATATGTCCCCGACAAAGAACGATAAAGTGTATGCTCGGGGTCACTCTCGTCGTAGAGCTTAAGGGTAACTGGTTGAAAATTGTTAAAATAATAATTAAATGTTGTTTCAGCTGTGATTGTGGATGATGATACATATACTTCATCTTCGTTAGGCAAAGAAGTGCCAATAGCAACTCCATTTTCGTTTTTTAATGCAACAGACGATGAAATCCTGCGAACATTAGAAGATGTTACAATTTCCCCTCCCCAGTCAGAAAGCATGTCAAAATATGATATTCCGTTTACTTTTGTGGTAGTAAATGAAATTTTATATGCTTCGTTATATGGGATATATGAAACAGCAGTACCATTGTTATTACTTCCCCAGCCAGCAGAGTTTTCCAAAGTACCAAAAAGAGAAGTGTCTTTATATAAATCAGAATAACTAATAATAGGTTGTACTTGATGAGATATTTTTTCTGGATTAGTTAGATTATATGCGCTTACATTTTGATATTCATAGAAATTGAAAGTAACGGGCATGAGTGTACCACGTTTATGAACATTTACCTGATAATATCCAGCTACAGATGCTAGTTGCAAAGCATAATTTTGTAATCTATCTCCACTTCTAAGAAGAACGGCATCTGAATCGTTTTTACCTTGAAAACCCCAGTTTATATTAAAAGTTGTGTTTTGTGAATAAAAAGCAGAGTATTTTATTCCACTTTGCAATAAGTATGTCGCTGAAGTTTGACCACCTGCCGTGCTAAAATCAAAGACTAATGACGCATTGTCACCCACTGTTGAAATAACATCATCAGCACACACAGAATACCTATTAATTTCTATATATGGGAAATTGTAGTAATTTGATGATTTTAATTGGTATTGACTATCTAAAGACGAAAATGTTTCGTCGTCTTCCACCAAAAAACTTTGCTGAGTTGCAAGAATATAGAAAATAACAGCGCTATTTGTTGTTTCTGAAACTTGTCGTGACGACGAACTGTAACCAGCCACTGATAAAGAAAGCTCCACATAAATATTGCCAACACCTTTAATTACAGGTATTGACTCCCCATGCATATACGAGCCATATGATACTGTTGTCCACAAATTAGGAGTGGTCACTATTCTATTCCCAGAAAGTGCTTGCTCTTTATTGCCTATAAATACGCTTCCTGAATAATATATATCTGTTATGTTGTTAATATCAATTGAACCAGCGCCACCAATAAAACCTATATAATTTTCGGTACCAATAACGCCATGCCTGCTATAATAAAAACATTGCGATATTGAGCAATTTGAAGATAAATCATCTACATATCCAACCAATCCGCCTGCATATGGTCCATTTATATCAGAAGTGGTTATTGAAACAGTAGAAAAACTTTTTTGCATGCTACTATAGTCCAGCACTCCAGCCACACCACCAACATAACCATCATTACCTACGTATGAACTTTCTATGTACCCACTAACACCACAATTTATTATTTGATTATAGTTCGCTGATTGTGAACTAGTGATGCATGCTACCAAACCACCTATAAAGCGTGAGTTTGTGCGTATATTGACTCCTTCAAGAAATACATTTCTAATTATTGCTCCTGACCCAACATAGCCAAACAAACCACTATATGGATAGCTTATGGTGTTATCAATAGTAAGACCTGTTATTTTGTGACCACGGCCATCAAATGTACCTTGAAAAATCTCAGTGCCATCGTAGCTAATTGGTGTCCATAATCTGCCAGACAAGTCAATGTCGGCGGTAAGATACACAGTGTAACCATTGTATGGATTTCCCGCGTTCACATTTTTAGCAAACTGTGCAAGTGCATAAGCGTCAGCTATCACATATGAATTTTCCAAAATCTCCAAAGGTGTTGATGACACATCTTCCCACTTTTCTGAAATTGCAATATCAGACTGTGATTCATCTGATGTAATCTCTGTACCGTCAGCACCAGTAACAAGCAAATTTTTTTGTGTGCTTGGAATAAGATTTACGCAAAATGCAGATACCACCATAACAAAAGATAGTATCAAGGAAAATATTAAACTTTTTTTGAATTTAAAACTTCCAAAATTTTCCATGCACAAACACTTCCTTTACTTAGTTTTATATATATTATAATTATTATACTAATCTTTGGCAAATGTTTAGTGGCATATCTATAAATAAAAAATCACATAATAATACAAAATTTAGCAAAAAAATAATATGTACAAAAAACATTTTTAATTTTGCAATTTTTGTGATAAATTATATGTAACGGAGTTTGTTATGAAAAAGACAATATACTTTGTGTTTTGTGCAATTATGCTACTAGTTGTTGGCTTTTTTTCTTCAGCTAGTGGAGTGGCATTCGCAGACCTTCCCCAAGGAATAACCGTCAATTCTTTAGACATACAACTTTATGATTCGATGTCAAATAGTCTGCCACTTTCACAAGGCGGAGTTGCAAACTTAGACTTTCAAAATTTTGATGAAAATGAACCAATAAGCACATCAAATAATCCATACGGAACATACTACATCGGAATAACAGTAAACACCAGACCTACAATTTATGAAAATCTAGACGAAGACCAAAAATTAACAATTTACGGTGACGTGACAGGTAATATAAGCATAAACGGTTCACCAGTAAACCTTGAAAATAACCAAGCAACAAGTGCTGGAAATTACATATTATTTACACAAACTACCCCTGATTATTATTCAACTTATGGCAAAATTTTTATAAGAATTGTTCCAATCAAAGCTGGCTCAACCATAATTGAATGTAGCGTTTACGACCAAACTGCACAGCTCACTTTAAACTGTGAATACGCAACACCAAGTGCGCTCACACTTGAATATGATGACACATTAAAAAATCAATTACTTGAAAGTTTTCAGCCAATAACATTTACAGTAACACCAAATTACTTAGATTGGCTAGATAATAGCCAAACAATAACATATGAATGGACTTTAAATTCAAAAGTAATTACAAACCAAACATCAAACACCTTCACATTAACAGAAGATATGATTGCTGTTGGTGAATACACAATTTCAGTTATAGTTCCAAGCACAACTCTTCAAGCATCAGAAACAATAACAATAGGCACAGAAATTGATTACATTGTAAAAATAGCACACGATTCCAGCCTTGATATATACTACGAAGACCCTCACCCAATAAACTTTTCAGCAAGCATTCCTGTACAAGATAGTTACGAAATTGATTGGTATGTAAAAACATCAGATAGTTCTGTTTACGAATATGAACAAACTTCACAAAATTTTGGTTTTCAATATATCACACCAGGAGAATATAAAGTATTCGCAGTTGCAAGATTGAACTCAAATAGTTATTATTCCCCTGTCCAAGTTGTGACTATTCACCCACAAAAAGTTCAAGGTCAAACACTCAATTTAATAATTGTTGAAAATGTCATAGAAAATAAATACACTGGTCTCACAAGTTATGAGTTTTCAATACAAAGTCAAGACGAAAATATCAGCGTGGAAGATTATTTCCTTCCAAGCCAAATTGAATGGTATGTCAAAGACACTTCTGAGCAATTACCGGTAAGGGCCCAAGTTGGCTACACATTCACATTTAATCCAACAGAAACACAAGAATATATCATAACATTATCAACGCGAGATGGAGGCACCACAATTCCACTCGTACAAACAAGCGTAACACCACGACGAGTTGGTCAAGTTGTTGATATTTGGATTTATATTATAATTGCTGTTGCTGTAATATTGATAATTGGAGTTGCTTCAATAATTATTTCAAATAAGGCACGAGAAAAAATTTGGTAAAAATAATTAAAAATAGCAAAAAAATCACAAAAAAATCAATTTTTTGTGGTTTTTTATATATTTTTTAAGATTTTTTTATTTTTATAAACATAAAAATTATATCAATAAATTAAATTAAAAATTATAAAAAATTGTTAAAATAAACATAAACTTTGTAAAAATATATTTATAAAAAAATAAAAAAATATAAAATAAAATA
>CALWTI010000026.1 GCA_944384425.1 uncultured Clostridia bacterium
CATATATTGACTTTTTTCAAACTTAATTATTTTATAGCAACAAAAAAAAATAAGCAAACAAATACTGCTTATTTTTAAAGTAATTTCAACTTTTTATTAAACCGTCTATCAAAATTTATATTGAGTATATTTAGTACTTCGTCTTCACTTCCCTTTGAAAGTTTTAGCGTTGAAAGCTTGTCATAGTCTGTTGAGTCTAAAAGTTTCATCGCAGAGCCTGCTCGTGCAGAAACTTCTATTGAATTATAAGTTTTGCAAGCCAGGCACACAATTTCGCCAAAATCTAAATTCAAATACCTTTTCCCACTCAGCCTCTCACCACAAACAGAACAATTTGAAAGTGCAAGTGAATAGCCCATTGAAGAAAAAACCGACAAAAGGTATTTAATTAGCACATATTTTTCATTCACATCATCATACGCAATTTTTCCAAGGGCTTTTAATGTTTCAACAAAAAGCGGTGCATTTTGCTCATTAACGAGCGCTATGGTGTTGACCACTTCCAAAATAGCACAAGCAATATAATATTTATCAATGTCTTTGGTCAACTCAAACATATTATTTTCAACATCGACACCTGTCACAATCATTGACGGCGTATCAATAAAAAAATCGCCAAAACAAAAAAGTTCTTTGGCAAATTTGAGTTTTGCTTTTGGTGCTTTGACTGACCTAAGCGTTGCGTACATCTTCCCTTTTTCAAGAGTGAAAAGCGTTATACGCTTGTCCTTTTCTTTGTAATCGCTAGCCCCAATAACTATTGCTTTTACCTTTATGCCCATTAAAGTTCCATTCCCTCACTCATTAGCTTTTCTTCACCAATGTAGCGATCCAAGACTTTGTCATCGGTGTGCTGAACGGCATGATACAAGAGGTATATGTTTACATTACCTGTGCTTTTAAATATTTCCCAAAGCTTTTTAGCATTGTCTGAAACGAAATTTTCCATATTTCACCTCTTGCTTTTGTGTTTTACATTATCATTATACTAATATTATATGCAAAAGAAAAGAAAAAATTTACATATCTTCGTTTTTGTAGCCAAATTCTGTTAAATAATTTATATTTTCTCTCCAATCTTTTTTTACCTTAACAAATAGTTTAAGCATCACCTTGCACGAAACAAGTGCTTCAATGTCCATTCTTGCACTTTGTCCTATCTTTTTAATCATAGAACCCTTTTTCCCTATTATTATGCTCTTGTGACTTTCTTTTTCACAAACAATGTCAGCTTCAATAATTAGTATAGTTGGTTTTTGCTCATATTTTGTAACATTTACGCTAATTCCGTGCGGTATTTCTTCATTTAAGTAGTTGAGCGCTTTTTCTCTAATTATTTCACTGACCATAAACTTTAAAGACTTATCTGTGTAATCATCTTCGTCATAGACAAAATTT
Source organism: uncultured Clostridia bacterium (assembly GCA_944384425.1). Taxonomy (GTDB): domain Bacteria; phylum Bacillota; class Clostridia; order Christensenellales; family UBA1242; genus UBA5893. The sequence goes on from CALWTI010000026.1 coordinate 1,399, forward strand.
TTTGTATCACTTTTTGGCAAGTATTTCAATATCTCGTCCACAAGCATAGATGTGTTTTCCCCAGTTTTTGCGCTAATTGGCAAAATGTCAGAAAAACCAAGATTTGAAAGTTTTTGTGATAGTGGCAATAAATTTTCTTTTTTTATTGAGTCAATTTTATTTAGCACAACGATTATTTTTGCATCGCAGTTCTTCTTCAAACTTTTAAGATAGTCGGCTTCAAAATCGTCAAACTTCTTTGTGCTGTCAATAAGATATAAAATCACATCTGCGCCACTTTCTGCACTGCGAATATTTTTGTTCATAAATTTGTCTAGTGCGTTTTTTGATTTGTGAACACCAGGAGTGTCAATAAACACAAGTTGATAGTTCTCTGTCGTCAAAATTCCAAGAATGTTATTTCGTGTCGTCTGCGCCTTTGGAGAAACGATGGCAACTTTATTCTTTATCAAAAAATTCACCAAAGTGCTCTTGCCTGCGTTTGGCTTCCCAACAACTGCAATATATCCAAAACTGTAACTCATCTTTTTATATCTGCCTCTTTTAAAATTTCATCTTGAAGTGGGAACATAACCTCTTCATCACATTTTTCTATATGGTCATAGCCAAGCAAGTGCAAAAGTCCATGAAGTGCCAAAAAGCAAAACTCCCTTTGCTCGCTGTGGCCGTACTCTCTTGCCTGCTGTTTTGCTCTAACACGACAAATGACAATATCGCCTATATCACTTGTAATGTTTTCATCAAGCATCTCACCACTTTTTAATTCTTCACGCTCATACATAGGAAAAGACAAAACATCTGTCACTCTGTCAACATTTCTATACTCGCTATTCAAACGCCTTATCTCATTTTGAGATACAATAGTCACATTGACTGATATGTTGTTTTTTGTCGCCGTCTTTTTGAGTGCAACCGAAAAAACTTTGTTTATTAGTTGCTTTAAGCTCTCATCTTTAAAATTATTAAAATTTATGACCATACTCACCTATGCTATTTTTTTATTGACAGTCACCGAGTATTCAACGACATGATATCCGTCATAGTCGCGAACAACGTGGCTTTCATTTTTTATTATGTCATATTCTTTGACATTTAGCAAGGCAGTTTGACGAGTTTTGTCAACATAGTAATCTAAATTTTCTGAAAAGTTCGTATTTTCAACAACTTCCTCAAATTCATAACACATTGTGTATGTTATCTTTATTGGCATAAGTGTGTCAGAAATATAAGATGTTGAAGTTTTGCTTTCATAGTTTGAAAACTTGACTTCGTTGTTTGTTGAATATATTTTTAGTCCCAAGAATGTTATATCATAATTTTTAACCACATTGCCCGTGTACTTTTTTTCAAGTTTTTGGTCATAAACCGTGACTGAGCTTGTGATATACACATCGGCAACAATGTCGGCAAGTGGCTGGACAGAGCGTGTGTTTCCCTGGCTATCGGTGGCGTATGGATATACAAGCACATCTCCAACCCTGACTATATCACCCGCCTTTACGGCAAGAGTGCCTTGAACAAGTTTTATGCTTGTTATTTTGCAGTCGTAAATTGAAATAATTGGTGCAAAATTACCATAGTCAACAATTTCGGTGTTTGTTAGCTGTTCTTTAATATTTATTATTAGCGCATTGCCACGAAAAATAATGCTCACATAACTTATGTATGGCAAACTTTCAATCTGGTCTTCAAGGCTTTCAACATCTATACTTGACTTAAAAGCATAGTCGTGAATATTGTTCTTTTTTAAAACATCGTAAATATTTTGTTCTGTGAAGTCAATATTCCCCATCAAAATTACATCTGTAATAAAAAAACTCGAAACTATCCATAAAATAGCTGAAACAATAACACCACAAATCACCCCTATACTTGTAAACCTTGTGATTAAACTTGCACTTCTAACCGGCTCAGATTTAAAGTCTGTTAAACCATAAAATTTAAGATATTTTTTAATTTGTTTTTTGTCACGATTTTTGCAAAAAAAGACAACACTTTCATCACTTTTTGTGACATCAAAAATATCAAACTTATTTGAAAGTTTGGCAAAAATTTTTTCGGTATTTCTTGGAGATATGGTGAATTTATACATTACACACTCTCAATTTGGTGAATTTCACCCACGATACACACTGTTGTGCCAGTGATTTTTTTGAGTTTTAGGTTTTTCCCAAAAACCACAATCACCCTCCCTTTGACGCGAATTGACATACTGTCATCACCAATTTTAATGACGCCTTTTTGCCCTTCAATATACACAAGTTTGTTTGACATATTGACAATATTGAAACTGTTTATTTTGTCAATTTCAATGCCAAAATCTGCAACAAGTTCACTAAAAAAATTAAACACATTCGCCTCAAAATAGCATATGAAAACAAAGTCTTCCATATGCCAAAAAACCTTGACAAAAAATTGATTGAAATATATATTAACAATTGAGGTATTTTATGGAAGTTAGAACACGTTTTGCACCTAGTCCAACAGGATATATGCACATAGGCAATTTGCGTACAGCACTTTTTGCCTTTTTGTTCGCCAAACACCATGGCGGAAAATTTATTTTGAGAATTGAAGACACCGACCAAAAAAGATATGTTGAAGGTGCCACTGATGTTATTTATAGCACACTAAAAATTGCACACTTAAAACACGATGAAGGCCCAGATGTCGGTGGAGATTATGGCCCATATGTTCAAAGTGAAAGAAAAGACATTTATCAAAAATATGCAAAAATGCTAGTTGAAAGTGGTCACGCATATTATTGTTTTTGCGACCCTGACGAAAAAGAAGACCAAGGCTTTGGCTATAACAGACATTGCAGAAATTTGTCCAAAGAAGAAGTTGAGAAAAATCTAAGCGAAGGCAAGCCCTATGTCATTCGTCAAAAAATCCCACTAACTGGCACAACAACTTTTCACGATGAAGTTTATGGCACAATCACAGTTGAAAATGAAAGCCTTGACGACCAAGTGCTATTAAAGCGTGATGGCTTGCCAACATACAACTTTGCAAATGTTGTTGATGACCACCTTATGAACATAACGCATGTCATTCGTGGAAAAGAATATATTTCATCAACACCAAAATATCAACTTTTGTATGAAGCATTTGGCTGGACACCACCAAAGACCATTCACCTTTCAACAATCATGGGCAGAAATGAAGACGGAAGTGTATCAAAACTTAGTAAACGCCATGGTTCAGTCAGTTTCAACAACCTTTTGGAAGAAGGATATCTTAGTGATGCCATCGTCAACTATATCAGTCTTCTTGGCTGGAACCCAAAGAGTGAACAAGAAATATTTACTCTTGATGAACTTATCAAGCACTTTGATGTTGACGGGATAGTCAAAAGTGATGCGATTTTTGATTATAAAAAACTAGATTGGTTTAATGCTCAGTACATTCAAAAGCTTGACCATGAAACATTTAAAAAAGCAAGTATGCCATACATTAAAAATCTACCAAAACCACTTTATGACAAATGGGATTTTGCTTCAACACTTGCACAATCAAGAATAAATAAATTTAGTGACATTGAACCACTTTTTGCTTTTCTTGGTGATTTTAAAATTGATACTTCACTTTTTGAAAATAAGAAAAACAAACTTGACAAACTTCAATCACGTAACATTTTGGTCAAAATATTTCCTCTTCTTGCAAGTACAGAGTTTGAAGTTGATAAACTAAATAACCTACTCGCAAAATATGCAGAGCAAGAGCAGATGAAAATAGGCAAACTTATGTGGCCAGTACGCATTGCAGTAACCGCTCACACAGTCACCCCTGGTGGTGCAGCTGAAATGCTATACCTTCTTGGCAAACTCGAATCACTTAAAAGAATTGGCGAAAGCATAACCGCACTAAACATTGACCTTGGCGAGCCACCTTTCACACCCGAATCAAACACATTTGACGAGGACGAAGCTGCATTTATGGAATATCTTTTAAGTTTGAAAAAATAATACTGGTAACAGAAGAAATTACCAAATAAAGTTGTTAAACATAAGCAATTTGTGATAAAATCTAAACAGTATAGTAATTTACTTGGAGAAAATTATGAATTTAGATTTTATTGGTCAAATTGCTTTTTTTAAACAAAAAACGCCTACAAAATTACGTAAATTTGCTAAGTTTAAAGACAAAACAAGCGATGAATATGCCGCTGCACTTGAAATTAAAGATATATTGGAACCACTTGTTGAAAAAGATAATCGTGATGTAAACAAAGTTACAGACAAGTTAATTCACAAGCTTTTAGATAACACCACTGGACATTTTGCCATCGTTAAGTTTGATATGAAAAACTACTTCCCTTCAATTGCACTAAAGTATGCATACGAATATTACATCAAAGACCAAATAAATGAAAAATACTACCCACTCTTTGAAAAATATTGTGATGATATTAAATACAATCTTCAAGGTTTGCCAACTAGTAGCAATTTTGCAGGAGTTATGTCAAAGGCATTCAAAAACGAGCTATTAAAATATTTCAGTTCTTACGGAATTACAGATTGTTTTTATTATGTTGATGATTTTGTATTGCTATTTGAAAAATACGTTGATGAAGCAAATGTTAAAAATGGCATACTTCAATGCATCAATGAAGTATTTTTTAAGCAAAATAACTTACAATTCCAAAATAAAGTCAAAGCACATATAGATGATGCAAAATACACTTTTATAAGCGACAAATCTCTCCCAACAAATTTCACATGGCTTGGATACAAATTTTCAATAAACAAAAAGTCACAAGGTTTTGCAATTACACTAGACATCGCTGATAGCAAAATAAATTATTATAAAAAAGTTTTTTTTGATGCAGTAAAGAAAAATTATGAAGATAAGGACAAACTGCGTTTATTGCTTTATGTCAACACTCGAAGTATAGTTACGAAAATTCATAAACAAGGAAAAGCCAATAAAAATGTCAGTTTGTCGCCTTTTAAATTTTACAAGAACTTCAAAAAATATCCTGAACTTATTGGCGAAGACACAAAAAAATTTATGCAAAATGTTGTTATTCATGCTTTTAATGAGCAGTCGCTTCCACTTCCCTATTATCTTAAAGACAATAATGTAAACAGTGGGTATAGCCTTTGGCATAACTTTATAAAAAATAAAGCCATTGTACTTAACAAAAAGTTTGGATGGTCATACGAAAAATTATCTAAGACCATTAGTCATAACTGCGATATAGATATTCATAGTAAGTCATATGAGCAACTAGCGCAAATATTTATTGATAATTTTGTAATTAAATTGCAATAGATTTAACTGTTACCCCACCCTAAAAATTTGCCTACAATATTGCATATTTTACTTGATATTTTTCTAGTTTAGTGTTAAAATAAAAATAAGGTTATTAAAGTAACTGAATTGCGATAATACGAAACAAGGTCGTTGACATTGTTTCATAAAGATGTCACTGTGGTGACTTCTTTTTTTTATTTGGCATAAGATAACTAAAAAAATTATATAAGTAACAATGGTTTCAAAGACATTAAAATTATATCAAATTCAAAATGAAAGCAAAAATGCAAGGTTTTTATCCTTGCATTTTTTGTTAGTCACTGTCTTTTTGAACACCTAATTTCTTGTCAATATATTCTTTAAATGACTTACATCCCGCATTCTTTGGACTATTCAAAAGTACTCTATCTGGGAACTCCATAAGTCTAAGTCCTTCAATGTACTCTTTGCTAATTCCATCAAGTAGTGACGTCATATGACAGCGTTTACTCTCATCTGGAATATACTTCATATTTTCATCAATCTTATACATATTGTTGAAAGGTGTTGATGTGAGTATACCATTTGTAAAGCAGTTCATATGATACTTGGTTATGATGTTTGTATAAGCAATTTTCTTGTTAATTGTCTTTTTAGATATAATTGTCACAATACTGCCATCATATTTCATAACCTTTGTGCCAACTGGTGAACCATAACGTTCATTGCTTACTATTGGCCTAAAGTATCTATCTTCAGCATTAAATACTACGTGATCTCCTATTACATTAAGCTTTGAACCGTCGCTGAATTTAATTTCAGTGTACTTCTCTGCATACTCTGTACGTTGAATAAACAATGGGTTTGCAAAGTCAAAACAGCCTTTGTCGAAGTTCCAGACAAGAAGTTTATCCTTGAACTTAACATTCTTTGCACGTTTTCTTCTTATCTTTTTCTTCTTTTCATCCCAATAGTATATCCATGTATTTTCGTCAAAGCAAGTAGATTGGTTATAAATAAGATATACGCTATCACTTGTCTTCCAACCATAGAAGTCTCCTGGCTGATTTCTAACTGAATCTCCAACAAATATACAATCTTCGCTAGTGTCTGATATTTTATATTCAGAATTGAATATAGCATAGGTTTCATTAGTGGTTATATCATCCCATCCATCAAAGTAAACCATAACTCTATTTCCTGACAAAGGCTCCCCATACGAATCTTCTTCAAGATAAATATAAGGAACTGTTGTACTGATTTCAGCAAGATATAAACTGAAGCCAGGTACATAGCCACTTAAATGTATAGTACCCGTTGAAGCATTGTAAATATCATATGTGCCACCAGAAGTTATTGAATATTTAGATGCCGAACCATTAAGAGTTATTTTCCCAGTTGAAGCATTATGAATGCCATAAGTTGAACCAGTAATTTTACCAGTATTAATTACAATCTCCCCATCATTCCCTGTTACGTAGCTATCAATTCCATATTCCTCGGATGAACTTCCTATGGTTGCATTAGAATTGTTTATATAAAGTTGAACATTCTCTGTATCCTCGTAAAATTGCCTTGTACCACTGTAACCCATTTGAGCCAACACTATTGAGCTAATTTGCACATTGCCTGTGCCTTTTATATCAACATAAGCACCCCTTTCAGCTCGTATTCCTGAAGCAATAACTCTATTTCCACTAGTACCTGTAATTGTCCCAGAGTAAATATTTGCCGTTGCATCTGACAATTGAATTGCAGAAATATACATCGTCGTCATTGTTGTTCCAGTACGAGAAGCTGTCACATTTCCATTAATGTTCACTGTTGCACCATTTGAAGCCATAATTGCTGTACCAAACGTAGAATTTACGGCAGCGTCGTTGCTAACAGTTAAAGTTGATGTTGAACCAATTACATTAATTATAGAAGCAGTAATTTTTTTGTTATTAGAATTTCCAGAACCAAGCAATAAAGTACCTGCTTCTATTCTAATTTGTCCAGTGATTTTCACATCCGTCGAACCAGCACAAACAGTCACCTCTTTGTCTTCGCTTAATGTCAAGGTACCAGTTAAATCTTTTAATACTTGAAGAATGTCTCCATCATCAGCCCCATCTACTGCGGATTGAAGGTCTGCATATCCGACCTTTCTTGTGGAGTTGTAAACAGTAGTTTCAGCAATACACAAATACTGACCGTCAAGCGCCAAACTATATGAACTTGAATTTGCCAACTCGAATTGTTTTCCCCAATTATCTGAGTAACTAGTATTTGTATAGTAAACCATTTTTTGACCTAAAGTTATGTTCGTCAAATTAGAAATATCAATTCTTATTTGAGATGTTGGAGTAAATACATCGTCAACTGTAATATAATTAAAGTTTCTTCCGTACTTTGGTATTATTAAACCTTGTATGGTTGGACTTCCTGATACAATTAAATTAGCCGAACTATTTAATTCAATGTTCTTGTTTATTATACCACCAGTCACAGTAAAATCTGCATCTGCAATTACTGAACCTATAGTCCCACCAATTATTTCAAAATTGTCAGACTCAATATAAATATCTGTATTGGAGTTTGTAAATATACCGCTTAATATTGTAACAATACCACGTTCTGAATAAATTCCATATCCATTTGTTCCAGTTGCTGAGATTGTTGAATCACTTATTGTTGCTCCAGATAATATCTCTAAACCATATTGTACTCCAGTGATAGTTGAGCCAACTATGTCAACACCTATACTAGGTCTTACAGCAATATTTCCTTTAATTGTACTATTGGTAATGTAAAGATGTGCTATGCTAGTAGGTTTTGATGTGTAAACACCATAGCCGTTACTTCCCAATGACTCAATTGTTGCATTTTTAATTGTAATATCCCCACCACGAGACCAGCCTGAGTCTCCAATTGCTTGTCCATCTTGACCAGTAGCTCGGATTATTCCACCAGTGATATTTATGATGCCATAATCATTAATTCCCCTGTATGTACCCGAAATAAGTCCACCTGAAACATTTAATTGAGCATCCACACTAGCCATCGATCCAACATCAACGCCAATATTAGACGATGATATAGTTCCACTCGTTACATAAACGGTACCTTTCAAGTTAGATATACCACAATCAGTAGCTTTTATTGTTGCGTTTGCATTTGAAATAGTTATTGTTCCAGTTGAAGCATTAGAAATTCCCGTATATGCAGATATTAAAACTGTTGATGAACCTTGAATTTTAATTGAAGCTGTATTTACATTATAAATTCCGATACCAGACGAAGTATTGGTTGCTTTTATAGTACCGCCAGAAATTGTAGCATTGCCGTAACATACTACGATACCATAATCATCACCACTGATAGAACCTCCCGTCATGGTGAATGTACTGTTCTCATTAATTACTCCTATTCCAGAATAATAAATTCTAGAACCATCACTAAGGTTTCTACCAATAATTGATGTTCCATCTTCAACTTTTAAATTACCACCATTCAAAGTAACTGAATTTGCAACTTTAAGCGTATTTAAACCACCACCGAGAGTAAGTGTTCCAGAAGTTACATTAAAAGATCCGCTGACTGTCACTACACTATTTGCGAGAATTGTAATTGTTTTGTCGATTGTGTACTTTTCCATTGATGTCAAGTTTTGAACAACAACAAGTGTGTCACCAGTTGTATTTGCCCCGCTTATTGCAGTTGCGAGACTCGAATATCCAATGTGTTTTGTTGTGTTGTAAACTGCTGCTAGTGTCCAATGAGCATAAATTGTTGTATTGCCAGTTATTGTTGTTGAAGCACTTACTTGTGTTTCACCCGACTTGTTAGTGAACCAACCATCAAAGATATAATCCTCACGGTATGCTGTTGGCAATGTGCCGTATGCTTGACCATAAATAAGTGTCTTGGTGACAGTATTTCCGCTACCTGACCATTCAGTCGTTGATGAGAATGTTCCACCATTTACATCTGCGATTAAGGTATAATTATTCAATTTCCAAATTGCATAATATGTTGCTGAAGTTGATGCTTTGTCTGGAATATTAGGTGTTGTTGCAGAACTTGTTGTTGCCCAGCCTTTTAATGTGTAGCCTGTACGTGAAAGTGTTGGAGCAGAGATTGTATCACCTGCCTTATAGTACTGAGTGGTTGTTGTTCCACCAGAGTAATTTGCATTAAATATAAGCTTATACAAGTTGCCCGACGCACTTGAAACAGAACTATTATTATGGTTTGAATCACCAATTGCTTGTACTGTGAAGGTGTATGTTCCTGTTCCAAGTGTGCCAAGTTCTGTCGAAGATAGTGTGTATAATGTTTCTGTTAATCCAGTTTTTATGACTTTTGTTTCATTACCTGTTTTGAACACGACAGTATATGATGCACTACCAGAAACTGCACTCCAAGAAGCCGAAACAGTTGTTCTGTTATTTGTTATCGTCCATGTAAGTCCAGATGGTGCACTTAAACCTGCTTTCGTTATGCTCCAAGAAAGTTTGACATCTGTTGTTGTACCATCTGACCATGTATAGTTGTTTTTGTTTTTTATTGAGACTGTTGCAGTATATGAACCAACATTCGTAGCAGTATTTCCAGTTATACTCATTGTGGTTGAACTATATCCACTTGGAGTATAAGTCTTTGGACTACCATTATATGTAAAGCTATTTGTTCCAGCAGTTGGTTTTGTTAATTTTGCTTTTGAAATGCTCCAATTATATGGTTGAGCTGACGTTGAACCACCTACCCAAGCATAATTATTAGTATCTTTCAAAGAAATTGTTGCATTGTAACTACCCGCATTTGTTGCGGATGTAGTTCCGCCAAGTGCCATTGTGCTTGAATCATATCCTGTGAAACTTACTGAATGTGAATTTCCATCATAAGTAAAGCTACTACTATTGATTGTTGGAACTGTTAAAAGTTTTTTCGTTATGCTCCAAGAAATGTTTTTAACACCCGTTGTCTTGTTTGACCACTGATAGTTGTTTGTATCCTTAATTGTTGCAGTAGCAGTGTATGTGTCAACATTTACGCCTGTTAGCTCTCCACCCATTGTAATATTTGCAGAATCAGGGTTTGTGAACTTAGCAGTTATTGTTGAACCTGTGAATGTGTAACTTGCTGGGTTTGCTGTTGGTATTGTGAGTGACTTCTTGTTGATTGTCCACTTGTAAGTGATATCAGCCGTTGTACCATCAGCCCATGTGTAATTTGACTTATCTTTTAATGCTACACGAGCTGTATATGTGCCAGCATTTGTCTTTGAATAGTCAGTTCTTGTCATTGTGGCATCATCAAAGCCATTGATTTTTACACTCTGTGCACTGCCATTATATGTGAATGGACCACCAGTGATTGTTGGCTTTGTCAACTTGCTTGCTGTTATGCTCCAAGGAAGTGTGACATTATTGCGGTTGTAGCCATCAGACCACAAATACTTCATGTTTGCACTATCTGTCTTAAATGAAACAGTTGCATTGTATGAACCAACAACCGTTGCTGTATTTCCGCTGATGCTCATTGTTGTTGAATTATATCCAGCTGGTGTATAAGTCAACTGACTTCCTGTGTATGTGAAACTGTTTGTGCCTGCTGTTGGTTTTGAAACAGGTGTTCCAATATGAATGTTTGTTGAAGTACCTTCTGTATGCAAGCCATATGAATGTGAGAAGTCACTTGCGAAACTTGTTGCCCAAGTCGCATTATCGTAAATAACTACGAGTTGTCCTGCAACTGGTGAATTTACATCAAGTTGTAATTTGCTTGTTGGAGTAAAGTCGCCAACAACATGAATTGATGTGTCACTAGCAGTTTGTGCTGATGCGGTTAAGCTTACACTGCCAGTTATTGTTGGACTGCCTGATAGTTTAAGTTTTGAATTTGTTGATGCAAGAACAATTGAATGAGTTGATCCAGTTATTGAAGCGCCACTAATTGTCACAGTTCCAGTTGATGTATTGTTTATGCCAGTTGCTCCTGTTATTTTAGCGCTACCAGAAATATTGACTGCATTTGTCTTTGAACTTACACAATATATTCCAGTTTCTCCGCCAGAAATTGTGCCATTTGTAACTGAAACTACAGCAGCAGTTTGAAGATGAATACCTGTGAGTTCAGCGTCAATAGTTCCTCCTGTCATTGATAATTCACCACGAACATTCACGCCATAATAGCCTGTAATATTTGCTAAACCAGAAATTGTAGCACTTGCATTTCCCATGATAAACACTGTGCTACCTTCACCAGTAACGTTTACAGTACCACCAGAAATATTAACAGAACCTGCATTCAAGCGAATTCCATAGAAATCGCCTGATACTGTACCACCTTTAATGTTCAAAGTACTATTTGCATTAAGTACTCCTATACCAGAATGGTATGTATCACTATTAGGATATGCCACGCCTCCACCAGTAATTGATGTGCCGTTTGTGACATTCAAATCACCACCATTCAATGTGACTGCGTTTGCAATTGTGAGTGTATTTGAACCACCACCGAGAGTAAGTGTTCCTGATGTTACGTCAATTAATCCACTGACAGTGACTGCACTATTTGCAAGAATTGTAAGTGTCTTGTTTACTGTGTATGTTTCGGTTGATGTTAAGTTTTGAACAACAACAAGTGTGTCACCAGTTGTGTTTGCACCACTTATTGCACTTGCAAGACTTGAATATCCAATATGTTTTGTTGTGTTGTAAACTGCTGCTAGTGTCCAATGAGCATAAATTGTTGTATTGCCAGCTATTGTTGTTGAAGCACTTACTTGTGTTCCACCTGACTTGTCAGTGAACCAGCCATCAAAGATATAATCCTCACGGTATGCTGTTGGCAATGTGCCGTATGCTTGACCATAAATAAGTGTCTTGGTGAC
>CALWTI010000027.1 GCA_944384425.1 uncultured Clostridia bacterium
GAAAAAACAAAAGATGGACTATTCAAGAAAAAAATGAAATTGTTTTACTCTATCTTGACCAACATATGGGTTGGAATGAAATTTTAAGAACTTTTAACATCCCTGGCGATGGTATGCTTCAAAGATGTGTCGAAAGAAGAACTAATTAAAGAATTGGAGTTTAGAGATGAACTAAAAAATTTCCTTGTCTACCTAAATCAGCAAAACAAAGATATTTAGTAATTGATGAATTTAAATACAAATTCTCAATTACTAAACTTTGCAAAATGTTGTCGTGTTCTAAAAGCGGTTACTACGATTGGATAAATTTAGGTTCCAATTGAATCATTTTTCTCAATATTAAAGTCAGAATGTATATATCTAAAACAAAATTTACAAAAAGAAGAAATAGAAGAAGTTGTAAAAAACTTCATAATGTATTATAATAATGAAAGATTGCAAGAAAAAATACAAGAACTTGCCCCTATGCAATTTAGGAAACAATCTCTTGCATCACTCTCTTTTTAAATATTAGTCCGTTTTAACCCTACGGGTTAAATTTGCTCTCATTTTTTTATATAAAAAAATCGCTATAAGTCTTTTATTTATAAGGGCTATAGCGATTTTTATTTCTTCTATTTTAAAAGAAATTGTTCAATTGTTCAATTTTTTTTACTTTGTTGAATTTTGGCAAAAAACTTTTTAAAACGATCTAAAATTATCACATTTGCTGTCAACTGTCGTAAAATTATATTTCAAAATCTTTTTGCCTCTTTTTCTTTTCCCTTTTCCATTTTCCCATTGTAATATCCTTCTAGCTCATGGGGCATTAAAATTTATTTAAACATAATTTCGCCGTCATAAACGTCAATGATTTACATCTTCGCAATTTAACCTTTGTGTTCTTCGCTATTATTCGCTTCTAAACTCCTCACTCTAAAACACTAATATTGACAAAATTTATTTTATTAAATATAATACCAATAATTTCAATGATATAAATATAAAATTATATTAATTAGTTTTTTAAATATAGCTAAAAATACTCTTATCACAAGAATATTCTACAAGAAACATTCCACTTGGAAAATGTATTTTATCAGATTGCCAATTTTAAGAGGAATGGCTGTAGCCATTTTAAATATACCAATTGTAGTACATGGTATTAGCGATTTTAACTTTCTATTATATAGGAGAAATAAATATGTTAATAGATTGCAACTTTAACGAGAACATAAAAAAAATGAAAAATTTCTTTATTAAAAAATACAATTTTATTAGTATTGAAGCCCAACAATCAACTGAAAATCCTACATTAGAGTATGAATTGCATCTTAAAAATAGAGATATCAATGTTAGTATTGATATTAAGAAATACTTTAATGATGATGATTTAGAGCTCACTATAAGGGGCAATTCTGCTTATTTAGATAAATTTTCTCTTTATGTTGAATATTTTTTAAATAAACAAAAACTAATAGATTACAATATGAACGATTTTATAGCAAAAACAGATAAAGAAGTATTAGATTATGAAAAATAATAAAATTATAATAATAAATTATATAATTTTAGCAATATTGTTTATTTTAAATATTTTTGCAAGTGTGTATTTTTTTACTTCAAATGATACTTCAATAATTTTCAATAACAATATATTGAAAGTTGTTGAAATAAAAGTTTCTGATAATTCTTTAACATGGGCATATGCAACAGGATTTTTTATAAATAACGATGGAACTATTTTAACAAACAAACATGTTGCATGCAATTCTTCAACAAATCAAAATTATAATATAATTCAAGTCAGACTTGCAAATGAAGATAAATGGTATGATGCAAATGTAGTAAAAATAAGCGAAAGTGATGATTTGGCAACTATCAAAATTGATAAAACTAACACAGATTATTTTAAACTTAAAGAAAATATTTCTAATGGAGAAAGTATATATACTATTGGGAACCCTAATGGCTTTGGTTTATCTTTTACATCTGGGCTTATTTCAATCAGTAAAAGAAATGTTATATACAATGATCAAACAATCCAAGCAATTCAAACAAGTTTGGTTATAAACGATAGTGGAGGACCTGTTTTTGATAGAAATGGAGACTTGCTTGGAATTATTAGTTTCAGATTGAAAGATAAATATGGAGAAGTTATACAAGGCGTTTCTTTTGCCTTACCATCTTCTACAATTAAAACATTTTTACAAGGCTAGCACATGCTAGCTTTTTTATTGTCTTCATTATTTAAAAAAACGTTTTTTCTCACTTTCTACTCTTATTTATTTGTTGTATCATATTTTGTTTCAATAATTAAAAATTTTCGTATTTTATTTTTATTAGAATTGGGCTTCTATAAAAACATTGCTTCATACAGCTTTTTAAAAAAGTTTTATTACTAATATAATATTAAAATAAGCCAATTTTTTCAATTAAACTTCAAATGCATTTTTCAAAATATTTTCAATGCTATCAAAATCAATTTTTCTAATTTTGTCTTTTGCATAAAACCAACACATTGCAGGTACATAACCCATCTGCAAATCAGCGTTAATGCCCATAAAATGTCCACATTCATCACTGTCTGGCCTTATCTCATTCCCTTTGATCCACTTGCATCCGTTTTGTTTTACAAACAATAAAAACTTTTTAAAATCTTGTGGTTTTACATAAAACCATAAATGCCTTTCTTTATTCAAAATCTCTTTTAATTTTTCCATCTTTTCTCTCCTATGTTTTCATTTCCACAAAGAGAGCATAGAAAAACCCATCGATTTCGATGGGTTTAAATTCATAGTTATATTCCCATCGAATCTGCCTTTAGCACCTTGGTAAACTAACTAGGTTGCTGTGTGGTCTTTGGGGCAGTCCCTCGCACACTCTTTATGGATATGAATATTGTATCACTATAAAATGTAAATGTCAAACATACTAATGGTGATTTAAGTAACCACAAAACTTTTGTTTTGAATGACAAGCAATTTGTTGACATATCTACCCAAACCAGTTACACTCAAAGTGGACTTAACAACAAAACCATTGCCCTACTCAATCCTTCCCGTTATCGCAGCTACTACTATGATGTTGAAACTGAACTTTATTATCTCTATTCAAGATACTACGACCCACAAATCGGCAGATTCATTAATGCAGATGATATTTCTATATTGTCAGAAGGAAAAGATTTCTTTAATGGTCTAAACCTTTATGCTTATTGTAGTAACAACCCTATTATACTTACTGATGAGAAAGGTATGAGTTGGTGGAGTGATCTATGGGGTTGGGTAGTGAATGCCGTTATCGCCGTAGCATCTGTAACTGCTATCATCGTGGTTGCTTTAGGTATTGTATCTTCAGGGGGATTACTTGGTGCAGTTTTATTAGGAGCCGGTATAGGTGCACTCTCCTCAATGGCTGGTAGCATTATTGCTCAGGGTGGTTTCTCTAATGCAGATCCTTGGCAAGTCGCCAAGGCAGCTGGAATAGGTGCAGCTATTGGAGCTGTAACAAGTATTGCTTCTTGGGGATTTGGAACAGTACTACAAAATTTAGGACAACAATTCGGTTTGGCATTAAGCAACACAACACATATTTCTTCTGGAATAAAATTTGGTAAAATTTTTAGCACCGCATTTTTAATGAAAGCAGGAGCAGTAGTTGGTAACATAGTTGGGGGGTTAATTGGGGGCACTGTATCAAACTATATTGCTAATAAGTTGTTTGGTAAAGATATGACCGTCGATGAAATTATGAATGAGGGAATCATCGGGGAAATTCCTGGATGGATAATAAATTTATTTAGGTGGATTGTAAGTTAATATGAAAAATATAGAATTAAAAAATTTTGCGGGGACATTAAAAAAAGGCGAATTACTTACCTATAAAAAAATCGTTATAACTTATGTAGGTCTAGCAATTTCCACAATTATTCCTATCGTATCTTTAGGCGTAATAATTACTATTTCATTGGGTGTAATGACTTGGAATTTAAATATAATAATTGCTTTAATTTGTTTTAATTTTTTTGGTTTGTTATTATTTTTAGCAATATTACTCTCATTATTAAAGTATTATAATATAAAGAAAACTATAAAAAAATGCTTAACAGAATGTGAAAAAACAATAGCTACAGTAAGGAGAGTGGATATTGCTGATGCAGCATACCAGCCATATCAAGTTGAATTTGTTTTTGTGATAAAAGGAAAAACATATCATAAACTTTCTCCACGAAATAACTTGTTTATTGGATATAATAAATACTTTCTTAAACTTGTTAACAAACAAGTTCCTATTCTCTATTCAGAAAAATATAATGAAGTAATAATTTTAAATACTTCAAATATTTGAATTTAGCCACTTAACTATCGATAGTCATGGCAATGTGACCTATTCTTCAACATCAAAAGTTTTAGATGACAACTCTATAAACCGATATATTGCTTTTATAAATCTTTTCCGCTATCGCATAACTGCTATGATTTATCTAAATAATTACATTGTTTCTAATATAATAAAAGGAAAAAATTATGGATAAACCAAAAATATTCTATGAGGACAATAAAATTGGCAAAAAGAGGCTAACAATCCTTATCGTGGCATTATCTTTTTGTTCTATTGGATGGACTTTGGCTATGATTCTATCTTTTGTTGTGCCTGTGCCTGACGGCTTTCCACAGAACAAATTTGAAGATAATTTGGTAGACAACATATTTATTATCATTTTCCTTGTGGCGTTAGCTACAGTGGTAATAGCGCTTATTATCTTTCGTTTTAAATCGCGTAGATTCGACTACGCTATTGCAATAACTGACGACGAAATACAATTCGCTGTTCCAATAAACAATAAAAAAGTGTTCAACACAAAAGAGTTTATTAACTATGAAATCATTGATAAAATAAATTCATTTGCTCGAGTCAAGCTTGTATTTAAAGACAAAACTGAAACCATTATAAATACTCGCAAGTTTTATGAACTTAAAACTGCACTAGAATATATACTAACACAAAATAAAATTCAATAATTTTTCAATGACACAAATTAGACATACACTGACAAATTCAGATTTTCTATATATTTTTGTTTAACTGTGCCCAAATTCACAACATATTAAATATTATTTTGTTGATTTTGTGTCAAAAAATGCTATATTATAAATGGAGTTTAATATGAATAAAAAACAAATTGTATATATTTCCATTTTTTCAGTGACATTATTAATAGCCATAATACTTTTCATTAACTTAAACCAAAATGAATATTATTTTTATATTGCCTCATTATTATTACTTTTATCTGCAACAATGATTACTCTTTGGCTTAGAAGCGAAAATGCAGAAGCGATTAAAACAAGTCAATCGCAAGCCACAAAGCAAACTTCTGATGAAAAACTGTCTGCCACAACAAAACCAAAAGAAGAAGATGAAATTGACAAATTGTACAAAACAATAGAACAATATCCAGAAGTTGGAGTTGCTAAATTCTTGAAAAGTGGCATGGAGTTCGATATCGACGGAACATTTTACTATAAAAAAGATTATAACGATATTGAAGGTTATCACTTCGCTTTCTTTATTAAATCAACAAAATTCAATTATGTGCCAGAAGAAAACGAATCTCTTCATATATTCGATAGCTTTTTCGCAGAAATTGGATATCATGACGAATATCCACTAGAAGAAGAAAACGAATGTGGTGTTATTGTTGAAGATTTAAAAACTATAAAAAATACCACCATTGATTTGGACTATGATGATGGATATGTTTTTACTATATACACTGCAGATTTTGACATGATTGATTATGGTCAACTAAAAATATTAGATTTTGATAATGACACAATGACCATATCTTTTAAGCTTGCAGTAAAATCAGGCTTAGACGATATTGTAACTGGAACCGTAAAATTAAAACTAGATACGCAAGAAGGTTTAAGCGATTAAATTGTTGTTTTATATAAAATTATTAACAACAAAAAATTATTCGCTTTTGGGGCTTTATTTATATTAAAATTTTTTAAATAGTCACCTGCTTTATTTCTGCATTGTCAAAAGTCGTATAATTTTTTAGCTCATCTTTTTCAAGACTAAGCCTTGTACCAATTTTTTCAATATAGCTTGCAATCATTCCGTGTGTTACAACCAATATGTTTTTATCTTTGTAATTTTGTCTTAGATAATTTATAAAATCAATCGTCCTTTTATAAATCTCTTCATATGTTTCAATCCCGCAGTCATTTTTAGATTGATTCATTGCAAACTTTTGTTCATCTGTTAGCCTTTCCCTTTTTTGCCCAGTAAAAATGCCTTGGTCAACTTCTATGATTCTGCTGTCACGAATAATTTTCGCTTTATGATATTTATTCACAATATTTGCCGTTTGCATTGTTCTCATAAGTGGAGACGCAAAAATTAAATCAATTTTCACATCTTTATATTTTGTTGCCTGCTCTTCAACTTGCGATTTGCCGAATTTACTCAAACGATTTTGTGACCTTCCCTGACAAATACGCTTTTCATTCCAAACAGTCCTTCCATGTCTCATAACATAAATTTCCATAAACACCTCATTTTGCCACTAAATTTTTAAAAACGACATTTTTTAACATTTTAATAATATTATAAAAAAAATGAGAAAAAGGTCAAACTAACAAATTTATTCTTTTTGTATTTAGTTCAGTATTCTTCTGAAAATTAAAATTGACATTGACATATTTTAATAGTATCTTTATTTTAGAACATAAAAATTTATAAAAACATGGAGGTTTTATGAAAGAAATTGTCTTAAAAAAATTACCAGAATTAAAATGCTATAACCAAGAAGAAATCTTAAATATTGAAGTTGAGAGCTTTGTAAATTCAGATTTTAAAAACAGTTTAAAAAAAGATATAAATCGAGGTGCAAAACTTTCATCAAACAAATTTTATTTACAAGTTGATGGTGTTTTAATTAGAGTGCAATTTGATGAAGAAATTAAAAGATTAGTTATTCAATTAAGCAAAGACAATTGTAATTTAAAACAATTAAAAGATTTTGTTTCACTGCTAGAAAAACAAAATGTTAATAAAATCGATTTTTTCTGTAATAGTTCATTTATTGAGACAATTACTTTTTTAAGACAAAGAAATTATGAAACGGAACTAGAACGCAAAGATAAGTTTTTTAATTCTGGTTTTGAAAACTTAGTTGTTTTATCGAAGTTTAAAGGAGTACAATTATGATAGAAACAGAAAGATTGTTACTAAGACCTATGACGCAAGACGATTTAGAAGATTTTTATGATATATTTAATAGCGACAATGTTGGCAAGTTTGTTAATAAAATGTCACACGAGGCTGTTGAAAAATACTTCGAGAGAAAAAAGAATAGACCTATTAACCCTTATAGCTTTGCAGTTGTATTAAAAGAAAACAATAAAATGATTGGAACGTGCGGAATTGTTTATGACAACGATAATTTTTGTGGAGAAATATCATATGTTTTCAACGATAGATACTGGAATAAGGGCTATTGTACGGAAGCAGGCAAGGCAGTTGTTGAATATACTTTTGAAAATAGCAAAATGCACAGGCTTGAAGCTGATTGTGCTGAAAACAATTTGGCTTCTGCGAAAGTGCTATTGGAAAAATTAAAAATGAATTTCGAAGGCAAGATAAAAAACTATTGCAAAAGCTATGATGGAAATATTATTGGTTTTAATTTTTACGCAATAACAAGAGATGAATATGAAGCAAAAAAATGATTGATGTCAAATATAGTATTTAATATTTTGTTTTTAAATAGTTCGATAATCGTTTGAATTTATGAATGTATGTTATTTTGAATTTTACTTATTTAAGAACATATATAGTTCATGCATCTATTTTTTTGTCAATAACAAGTTGCTCGAATTTTTCCTTAGTAATGTTGTGTGGTAACATTTCTTTTGTTGGAAAAGCAAAAGGTTGTTCAATAAATATCTTATAGTATCTTTCTGTTTCATCGGCAATAAAATCTTCTATATTATCCCAATATGCTATCAGTGCATCTTGTGCCTCTTGCTTTGTTCCCTCATGATTTTCATCAAAAATATATGTGCCACTAAGCACAAAAATATTTCCTTCTTGGTTGATAAAAATCGGACTATTGTCTGGATTATAGCTTCCTATGTTTAGACAATTTGCATCTATGTATAATGGATATTTTTTTAGACTGTTAAAATATATTGATGGACGATTGTAACTATGATGCCCATAAATTACAAAACTGTTTAAGACATTCAATGAGTTAAAAACTCGCAATAATTTGATATAAGCCTTCGGTATTTTTGGAACACCCTTGTTTGTTAAATTTTTATTTAATTCTTTAATACCTTTTTTATCTACACCTTTAAAACCGCTCAAAACAACTTTTTTATTTATATCCCATAAAGGTTTGTTTAATTTTATTTTTAAATTTTCGTATTTGGTTTTTATTGTATTAGTAACATTTTTTATTCCAAAAACAAAATCTTCCCCCAGAGGAATTTCTATTTCTTTTAAATTCTCTTTTATAAAATTTTTGAATCTTTTAACATAAAAAACACCTTTTAATTTACAACCACAAAGCCATGGTTGTAAAACAAAAAACGTGGTTTAATTTAAGCCACGCTTTTTTGCTAAAAATGTATTTATTTAATAGCAAACTTTGAAACAAAAGTCAATTTGTGCACCGTCATATTTGACGGTCTTAAAAAACTGTGAAAAAATTTAATTAGTGGCCAACTAAATATATACAAATTAAATATTCCAAACTTTTTTGGATGCAAGTATTTGCTTTTGAAAAGTTTCTCCATTTGCCCATTTTATAAATTTAGTTAATTCATCTAGATTTACGAAATTTCGCTTGCTAATTTCATACTCTTGTTTAAATGGTAGAATTTTATCAACTTTTGCCGTGTACCTTAATTGATAATAAACTTTATCATCTTCAACGACCTCAACTGCGCCGATGTATTTGATGTCTTTCAAAGTCACACAGGCTTCTTCCATAAGTTCCCTTTCAAGAGTTTGCTGTTGTGTTTCGTTGACTTCTGGGTGTCCGCCTGGTATTGTCCAAGTATTTCCATTTTTTACTATCAAAAGTTGATTTTTTTCATTGTAGACATAGGCACTAACCTGAGTGTAGCGCTGTTTGTCAATTTGGAAATTGTCAATCCAGCGTATTTTGCAATTTGGAGCAAGTACCTCATAGTCTGATTGTTCACGCCAAATTTCAGATTCAAACCACTGTTCTTGAAATTCAGTCAATGCCCTTATTTGTTCATCTGAATAGTCTTTGCCCTCTGGGACAACAACCAATTTGTCATCATTGTCGTTTGTTCTGTGAATAATCGCAATTACTTTTCCCTCAAAGGTATCGACTGGTTTAAATACACCCAAAACATACGCATCTAATTCTTCGCCGTCACCCGATACAGTGTTTGGAATGTAACCATAGTTTACGGGATACACAAACCCATGCTTTGGATGTTTAGTACCCATTGGTCTATCCATTTTTACATTTACAATTTTTCCTAAATATTCTTTACTCATAACTCCTCCTATATAAAATTTACAATACACAAAATATTATTATTTCACATATGAAATAATTTCTTGATTTTCCAAATTTTTTTGCACACCTCCTACATTATAAATTTTTAATTTGGTAGCAACAATTAAAGTTTAGATATTTCATCAAAAACACGTTCCACGTCTTCGTCTTTGCCTTCTAATGCCACCACTTTCATACAAGGAACTTTGTAATCATCAATTTCAAACTTGATATTTCCCTTTTTGTAAACATACCTTGTCCTGAAATTGTCTGCTGACTGCTCAAAGTTGAGAGTGTTTAGCATTGATAATATGATAGGTATTTGCTTTTTTGTTATTTCAAGTTCTTTTGACTCTTGAGATATTTGCAAACTATCTGTATGCATTGAAAAGTTTTTAAAGTCTAAGTAAATTTTTTCTTTTTCGCCATGCTTCTCTATGGTTATGCGTGATATAATTTTTCTATCATTTCTATTTTCAAAAACTTTTCTATTTTGCTCGGTTACCGAAATTTTTTTGTAAGAATTTTTTTCACAATAATTTATGTACGGTTGTATGTCGTCAACCTTTATGCCTTTTTCGTATTCTTTCATCCTATCCCCTTTTTTAAATTTCCCACCACGATAGAACATCATTATTGATTTTAATTTAATAACTAATTACATGATAACACATGAAATTTAAATTGAAAAGACAAAAATGTGTTTTTAACAAAAAAATGTATGCATTCATAAGTTATAATATAAAATTTTTAAAGGAGAATAAATGGATATAAATAACGAACAACAAACCGACCTAGGCGGGCAACCTGCCGTAATAAACATACACAAAGAAACACTGTCAAATACATATTATAGAAGAGCGATTTGGACAGGAGAACATTTGCAAGTCACTGTTATGTGCATACCACCTGGTGGCGAAATCGGGTTAGAGGTTCATCCAAATATTGACCAGTTCATTAGAATTCAATCAGGTATTGCAAGCGTTTATATGGGGCAAAGCAAGCAAGATGTCAAATTCGTTAGAAATGCAAACTATGACTATGCCGTCATAATTCCTGCGGGAACATGGCACAATATGATAAACAATCAAAGAGTCCCTTTGAAAGTTTACTCAATATACGCTCCCCCACAACACCCAAAAGGCACAATTCACAAAACAAAATTAGACGCCGACCTTGCTGGAGATTGAGAGATAAACGAGGCGAAGATGTATGCTTCGCCTTGTTCTTTTTCGACATCCTTAAAACTATCTTTGGTCACTTATGTTTGCATTGCTATTGTTATCTTGTAACTCTGTTATTGAATTGTAAGGCACTCCACTTGTTGTGCCACTAAGTAGCGCAATATCAACAGCGTTGGTTGGCTCTCCCCAAGAGTTGCCAGAAAACTGAAATAGCGCACCATCAACAACCCAGCCTCGTGTGTTAAAAACAACATTATGAGTGATATATCCTGTTGATGAAGGGTTTAAATATCCGCTTTGCCTTAGTGAGTAAAATATATTGCCGTCAATCCAATTGTTTAATGTACCACCCTGTGTCACTATTCCCCTATTTGTTACCCAAGTGTCAGAACTTCCTTGTTGAGATGGACCGTATATGATGTTATCTCTAATGACATTATTGTTGCCACCCACTTGAATAAACTCGACAGGATATGGCACATCGCTTGTTATTGTAAATCCTTTTATTGTGTTTCCACTTCCAGATATTAAAAATGGTACTGTGTTCGCCGTCAAAAGAATCATGGCGTTTGGCTTGCCTTCAAGCGTGATATTATTTTTTGAAATATTGGTTGTTGTGTCGATTGGATATGTCCCATCATAGACATGAATTGTTCCGTTGTTGGCAACCAAATCTAGCGCCTCTTCTATCGAAGGTAGTGGGCTTGACTGAGTTCCAATTCCACCAATTGTATTGCTTCTTACATACAAATCATAAGGATTGACAACATTATTCCCCGCCGGCCCCGTGGCACCTGTTGGTCCTGTTGCCCCAGTTGGCCCTGTTGGCCCTGTCACTCCGTTACTTGGTCCCGTTGGTCCGATTGGCCCGGTGGCTCCCGTTGGTCCCGTTGCACCTGTGGGACCTGTGGCTCCAGCAAGTCCGGTTGCACCAGTCGGACCAGTCGCCCCATTTATTCCACTCGGACCTGTGGGACCTGTGGGCCCTGTTGGACCTGTTGGACCTGTTGGTCCGATGCTCCCTGTTCCACCTGAGGATTGATGAATGTGCTTTATTATATAAGTACAACAGCATCTATTTTTATCGCACAAAGGATTATCACAAAAGCAATTTCTTTTCATTTAGCCTCCTTTAATTTATTATCATATTAGTATATTTAACGTTGGTTACTAATTGTTAAATATATCAAACTTGTATTGAATTTATTGTTATAAAGTTGTATACTCAAAGCGCAAAACTTTTATGGAGTGACAAATGAAAAAATATTTGATTTTAGTATTAACGGTAGCGATGATGTTTTGTGTAACATTGTTTGACAATTCGAAAAGCACCATAAGCGCAGACGAAAACACTCAATTTGAAATAGAGTACACAACAACATCAAGCGAGTACTTGCAAACCGATTACATAAATGCTTATGCTATCACAACAAACACTCAAAATTCTGAGTATATTGCAAACTATTCAAACAACGGTGGAAATTATCCTGGCAATGTTCTATCAAGGGCGTTTGACTTGAACTTTAACACTTTTTGGGAGACAAACAAGGTAAACAGTGACAGCTACAAAAACTATGTCTTAATTGAATTTAACACGCAAGTTGAAGTGAATAGACTTATTTTTGCAACAAGAAGAGATGACAAATTAAAAGGCTTTCCTTTGACTGCAACCTTTTACATTTCAGATGACGGAGTTAATTTTCAAGAAATTGGCGAAGGCGTCTCTCCACTTAACACCAATGTGCTAATATACAACTTTGACAAGCCATACACTTTCAAATACTTTAAATTTGAGTACACAAATGTAAACAGCAATTTGACACAACACTGCTCAGCAAGTGAATTTGTCTTTTTTAAACCTGAGCAAGATGTTTTGCAAACTGCGAGAAATTTATTTACAGACTACAAAAAAAGCGTAATAGTTTCAGGTTATAATTCATTGTCGGCTATAAACAAACTTGAACAAGAAATAAATAAACTTAGTTTTGTACCAAGTAAAGTTTTAAGCGACATTCAAAGAGCAAAAGACATCTTAAATAAAAATTTGACTTTTGATACAAAATACAGAGAATTTTCGACAGACAAAGACACAAAAGGAAAATACATAAAGCAAGTCGGAAATGTTTGGAACTATGGAAGATATGACCTTGACATGACTTGGCAAGGTACAAACAGACAAGTCACAGGAATTTATGCTAAACCAAACGAAACAATCACCATTTATGTTGATGCAAATTCAACCGACCCGCTGCCTCAGATTGTATTCACCCAGCACCAAGGTAGTTGGAGCCAATGGAAGAGTGGCAATTATACACTTCAAATCGGTGAAAATGTTTTAACCACACCTAACCTATACAATTCATCTTGGTCAACAAAAACTTTGGCTGGCGGACCTATCTACATCATAAATCCATACAAACCTACAGAGCAAAGCGAAGATGTGAAATTGTATATCGAAGGTGGTACAGTCTTCCCTGTATACTACATGGGACAAGATGAGATAAGATATGAGAAAAATCTAAGAGATTATGTTGAACTTTTAAACGCACAACCAGAAAATTATTTGAATTTGACTGAAATAGTGTCGAATAAAGTAATTCTCACTGTTCAAGCTTCAAGGGCGTACGACTACTACATAACTCA
>CALWTI010000028.1 GCA_944384425.1 uncultured Clostridia bacterium
ATAGGCATAGCAACATTTTGATGACCAGTTGCCTTGAACATTTTGTCAAGCACACTTTTCATCTTTTCCCAAATTGCATAGCCGTTTGGCTCCATAATGACACAGCCTTTTGTGTTTGAATATTCAGCAAGCTTTGCACTTCTCACAATATCTGTATACCATTTTGCAAAATCTTCATCGCGTGATGTAATCGCCTTGTTTTTCATAATCTCTCCTACATTAATATTTACGCCTTAATATATCATTTTTTTTGGTTTTTGTAAACACAAAATAATGATATTGACGATTGTTCCACTTTGTAGTATGCTATAAGATGTATGGAAAATATGAAAACAGCAAAATACTATACTCCAAAAGACAACAATACTGTTGTGTGCCTAGATTTTTTAGACAAAAATTCACTTGTCTTTGCCGGATACACCTTTTTTGTTCTAGATGACAATCAAGCATACAAAGAGATTGCAGACAA
The DNA here is from genome assembly GCA_944384425.1 of uncultured Clostridia bacterium. Classification (GTDB taxonomy): domain Bacteria; phylum Bacillota; class Clostridia; order Christensenellales; family UBA1242; genus UBA5893. Next base: position 470 of record CALWTI010000028.1, read on the forward strand.
AATTCAAAATGACAATAAACAAAAACCTTTAACAATGACCGATGTATGCAAAACGGTTCAAAACTATGTTCTTGATTATTTTGGAGTTGGAGCAACAAATCCAAACGGATATATTCAAAAATACAGACTAGCAAATGACCGCAATGAGTATGTCACGCTTTCTTCATTAAAAAACACAAGACTTAGTCAGTGTATTGAAAGAAGCACTTTCGCCCATGATATATTTAAAAAATTAAATATGAAGTGTGCCCTTGTTGCATCAAATATAAATTTTGACGGTCAAGAAGAATTGCATAGCTTTAATGTCCTAAATATAAAAGACGAATACTATGTTTTTGACCTTATTTGCTCAAAAGTTTCAAACGACAAACAAATGCCAAGTCCAATTATGTGCAAACTTCCAAAAGAAGTGGGCAAACAAATTTTCGAGCAAAAATTATTGCAAGACTTTAAAACACAAGATGTTGAGTTTACCACTCAAAGTGGTTACAAACACAAAATAAGATATGAGTTTATAAAGACAAAAACATTAGAAAACACATTATAAAAAATATCCGCATAAGCGGATATTTTTTGATTTTATTATGGTCCCGTTGGACCTGTTGGGCCTGTTGGTCCAGTCGCTCCTGTTGGGCCTGTTGGTCCAGTCGCTCCTGTATCGCCAGTAGGACCAGTTGGACCAGTTGCTCCCGTATCTCCGGTTGGTCCCGTTGGACCTGTTGCCCCAGTGTCGCCTGTAGGACCTGTTGGTCCTGTCGCTCCTGCATCCCCTGTTGGACCTGTAGGACCAGTTGCTCCTGTCAAACCAATTGGTCCTGTTGGACCTGTCGCACCTGTTGTTCCTGTTGTTCCAGACGCACCAGTTGGACCTGTCGCTCCCGTTGGGCCTGTTGCGCCAGCCACCCCTGTTGCTCCTGTTGGACCAGTTACTCCCTGTGGAATTGTTAGGTTCAAGAAAAAGTTTGGTGCAGTTCCAGTTATGTCAGCAGTCGCAGTTGTACCAGGAGCTCCTGTCAAAACAGTTCCTATTGTGAATGTTGGTGTAACACTTGCTCCTGTTGGACCTGTCGCACCCGTGGCACCCGTTGGACCAGTTGCTCCCGTTGGACCAGTTGCTCCCGTTGGACCAGTTGCTCCCGTTGCGCCTGTTGCACCTTGTATTCCCGTTAGACCTTGTATACCTTGTACGCCTTGTGGGCCTTGTGCTCCTGTTGGTCCGGTTGCTCCGATTGGACCTGTTGCCCCAGTTGGTCCTGTTGGACCTGTCGCTCCTGTTGCCCCAGTGGATGGACCTGTTGGACCTGTTGGACCTGTTGGACCAGTTGGACCTTGTGGACCACGTTGACTTCTCGTTACTGTGTTTGATACAAATATATTATCGCAACATGGCGACGGAGTTTTATTACAATTACATGGCATTTGTCCTTCTCCTTTTAATAGTATTCATTTCATTGTATGATGGCACTTTAAATATTGTTAAATAATTTGTAAATACATCTTTTTGTGATATGATAAAAAATATGAAAGTAAAGACAAAACAATGCAATAGCAAAATGTGCATAATATGTGGTATGGATAACCCATGCAGTTTAAAGGCACCATTTTATGAGATGGAAGACAAAAGCGTTATGACAATATTTGAATTTAAAGACATTCATCAAAGTTATCCAGAGCGTACACATGGCGGTATGATTACTGCTATGCTTGATGAACTTGGTCTTAGAAGTTTATGGCCTCTTGAAAACACCTATGGCGTGACTATGGAAATAACTACAAAATTTAGAAAGCCTGTTCCCTACAATCAAAAGTTAAAAGGCATTGGCAGAGTTATTTCTAATATACCGAGATTTGTGCAGAGCGAAGCAAAGATTATGGATTTTGAAGGCAATGTACTTGCCGAAGCAAATATCAAATATTTAAAACTGCCACCCGACAAAATAGTTTCAAATAGTTGCCACACTGACGAACATAACATATTTGTGCCAGATGACACAAAAGAGATAAATTAGGTATTTACAATTACTATATTTAGTTTATAATATATATAAGAAAACAAAGGAGAAAAAATGAAAACAGTAAAATTTGTAAAAGTAGACAAAGACGCAATTATCCCTGACTATGCGCACAGCGGAGATGCTGGAATGGACTTATACAGCATTGAAGATTGCACAATCGAGCCTTTCACATTCAAAAAGGTTTCAACCGGGCTTTTGATGCAACTTCCAAAAGGCACAGAAGGTCAAGTAAGAAGCAAAAGCGGAATTGCACTTAAAAATGGAGTTTTTGTTCTCAACTCTCCTGGCACTGTTGATGAGAACTATCGTGGCGAAGTTGGCGTTATATTATACAACTTGTCAAAGCAAAACTTTGAAATCAAAAAAGGTCAAAAAATTGCACAACTTGTGATTAACAAAGTTTGTTATGCAAAAACAAAAGTTGTTGAAAGCTTGGACTCAACTTCTCGCGGAGAAGGTGGTTTTGGCTCAACAGGACTTGGAAAAAATAAGGAATAATTATGAATTTTGAAAAGTTAAATAACGACTATTATATTCTATACTCATTTCCCTATAAAAAAGATGAGATATTTGTTTGCCGTGACAAACATAACTTGAATTATTGTTATTTTAAGTTAAATAATGAAAATTTTTGCAGTGTCAAATCGCCTGCTTTAGATGCTTTTTTAAAACCATTCACAGACGATGTTTTGTATGAGCAGCAATCCGATGATGACTTAATGTCTGATGATTTTCAAACAGCTTTAAAATTCGCAAAGTTACAAGCACTTGTAGCGATTTCAGATTTGGATGACACCGCACAACAACATGCGACAGGTCAATTAGCAACTGTAAAGTTCGAAATAAAAAACTTAGAAAAACAAAGTGGAATTTATGATCCCAAAAAACACATAATTACAATTAACAAAGATTGCCTTCATTCATCTTCTCTATCTCATATTATTTTTCACGAAATTTTACACTGCATGTCAAATAGTTTTAATAATGTAGGTTTTAAAAATGCTGACATAAAGTTTTTTAATAATGGCAAGATTGCCGCTCAATTTATTCACAGCATGATAAACGAAGCTTACACCGAAAAACTTGCAGAAGATTACATACCTACAAAATATAAATTTTATCCTTTTACAGTACATATATTTAAGGCTTTGTTGAAGTTTTGCGATGAAAAGGAACTTAAAATATTTTATTTCAACTCCGATGCAAATAGCATGGTTGATTATTTAGCAACAAATTTTCATCAAAGCAGAACTGACATAATAAGAATTTCATTGTTGTTTGATGCTTGCAACCGTTGCTATGAATATGCAAATAGTAACGATAAGGCATATATTAAGTCAAATATAACTGCAAGTTATTTATCTTTGTATAACTTGGTTTGCAAAGCAATAATAGATAAACTTAAAATTGAAAATAACGAAAAACTGAATTCTTTAAAATTTGATGATATATTTCCTTATAACGACATTCCGGAATCATATCAAAAAAATATGATGCCAACTAGAGCAAGAAGTGAATTATTTTTTGAATATTATAAAAAACAAAAAAATTATTCAATAAATGCTTTTGAAAACTTTATGTTCCCTGTTTATCAAAGAAAATTTGTTGTAAATTTTGTTAATGATATTGATTTGCCAGCAGAATACCCAGAAAAATTCAAAATATTCGAAATATTTCAGCAAGTACTTGGGCCAATGTCTTCGACATTTGAAAACTCGCCAGGTCTTCCTCAAAACAAGACAGTTGACAAGCAAAAATTATTTGCAAGACTGTTTGATAAATCAAGAAATTATATACCTAAAGACAAAAAACTTTTATCAGGACTTATTCGACAATATTTGGAAATTAATGACCTTTATGATTTTGATATAACAAAGTATATGGATCACGACATAGTCATTGAAATTGTTTCAAAAAGACCAGAAATATTTGCAAAACTATGCCGAAATAATATTTATTTTATATACAACTACCAAAAGCAGTTACCTCAAAAATTTATGGTAAACGATATATTTTATAAAAGTCTATTTCATCAATTAATCAAAGAAAAAAATAAAAATGGCTATGAAATAGTAAGAAAATATTTTTACTCATTAGATATTTCTGGACAAAAAGAATTATTAAATGATAGAAATTTTTGGGTAAATTTAAAAAATAGCAATATTTTAACCACAAAACAGTTTGCTGACTTTAAAGAAGAAGCGACTAAATCTTTGCAAGAAAATTCTGAAATGACAATCTAGTTGTATGTTACTTCCCCCAAGAAGTTTATCGTAATACTTTTTGGGGGTTCATATCAACTTTTGACTTTTTTCACTCATATCTAAATTTCTTATAAAAATTTGCTCTCATGGTGTAACGGATAGCACAATGGTCTTCGGAAACTGCTCGACTTCTGTCGCTTTTGGCTCACTTTGCTCTTCGCAAAGTTTCGCTCTTTCGCTCCAAGTCTGCGCTCCCCAAAAAGTGTATTGCTACTTTTTGGGGTCCCCACAAATGGTTCCTTGACTTTCTTCTCATATTTTACTAAAATTCTTATAAAAATTTGCTCTCATGGTGTAACGGATAGCACAATGGTCTTCGGAACCATTTGTTCGGGTTCGAATCCTGATGGGAGCACCAATCTTTTTAAAACACTTTATAGTTCATAATAACATTTACGAAACTTAAAAACAGGCCATTAAAATGACCTGCTTTATTTTTTATAATGTTTTTTTATAAAATAAAATTAAATCATTGTCTTCTATCATACCTGTTACAAACTCGGTGTAACCAAAATGCAAGTAAATTGCAAGATTTCTGCTTTCTTTTGCTTCACAGCCAATAGTTAAATATTTGATACCTTTAGTTTTTGCATATTCTTCTGCCATTTTAACAAGTTTAGATATATGCCCTTGATTTTCAAATTTTTTCTCAATTCTAAAAGCATTCATATTTGCTGTATCGATTCCGTTACACAGCTTAGGTCGGTTTTTAACTGCCGAACAATTCGGTGAGAACAAGATAGTTATTTGACCTATCGGCTCTTCATTATATAAAACAACAAATGTTGCACAATCACCATTTTTATTGTTCTCAATATATTGTTGCTTCCATTTTGGATACCTTTCATCATCTTTGTTTTGCTCTATGTCTTTATTCCAAATTGTTTCTAAATCACCAATCGTTGCTTTTCTATAATCAAACATAAAATTTCACCTTGTTTTAAAAATCTTTAACCTAATTATAGCACACAATGCAAAAATCTGTTTAAAAAAGATGATTTTGTATAAAATTTAAAATTTCATTTCAAATTTATAGTAATCATAACCATAATTGGATGCTCCTTGCCCACAATTTTCAAAACCACAAGATAAATACATCTTAATGGCAACTTTGTTTAAAATTGCCACATGAAAATGTAATCCATCAGCTTTCTTCTCTTTTGCTAATCTTATTAAATTTTGCAATATGAGTTTGCCAAAACCTTTACCTTGATATTTTGGAGATACGCATATACGTGCTATGCCAAGTGGGTGTTCTAATTTATATTTCCAATTCTCGTCTTCATTTTCATTTTCGCCTAAATAACTTACTGCCACAATGTCATCTTCACTTTTTAAGATATACAGTGTCTTTTTTTCTATGTCCTCTTGCACAAGCTCTTTCGATGGATAATTTTCATCCCATGTTGTAAAAGTGCTATTTATTACATCTTTATATGTTTTCACAATTAAATCTAAATCTTTTGCTTCTGCTTGTTTAAAAACAATATTCATTTTATATTTCTCCTTTTTGTGATGTGGTTATAAAAAATAAACCTCCTTTATTACAATAGCAAAAATGACCACAAACAAATTGTTATTGTAGATTTTTGCCATTCATAAAGAAGATTTGAACCTAGTCTTTATTATTATTCTTTTGCAACACATCGCGAATGGTCGAATTGAAATGTTACATTAAAATCATATTATATGAATTTTTAAATGTCAATCTAATATTTAACTTTTATCATAATTTGCCTTTATGTAATAAAAAATCTCATTTAATGTTTCTTGCCTATTGATACAAGTATCAAAATATAAAAATTCGTATTTTTTACACTCTTGTTTTATCTTTTTACTATCTTCAATTATATTTTCACAAATTTTCAATAGCGTTTCATCTTTTTTATTAAAAGTCCAATCACCTTCGACCTGAGTTTGTTTAAAGGTATTAAACAGATACTTTGGTGTCACATTGCTCATACCTAAAAAAACAATAAGTAAGTCGTCTTTAACTGGAGCATTATATAAAACCTTTGGAGATAATTGACAACCGTTAATAGCCATTTTCACCTTGCCATATTTTCTATCCATATCACAACATTTTAAGACTTGATATGCAAAAGGGGTAAAAGTTATGTCAAGATTTTCTGGATGTTTTTCATCAATGCCAAGCCCTGGAAATACTTTTGTAAATGAGTGGACAATGGTGTCCATTTCATAAACACTAAAACCCAATTCATGATATAATTTTAGGGTCAAAGTTGATTTGCCTGCTCTTGTTACACCACCTATGTATACATTTTTCATTTGATTATCTCCTTATTTTCTAATCCAAGAATTCGTTTATTTTACAATAGTTTCTTTTTAATTTTTTGTAAAAGGGATATTTAATCAAGAATGTAAGATATTACTGCATCAGCCAATTCATCTCTTTATGTTTAAAGTTATGCCTACCGCCTTCAATGACTGTATATTTCAAATCATTACTATTTTCTTTTAATATATTCATAAAATGGTCTACACTTTCATCTCTGTAACAAACAATGCCCTCATCACAAGACCCAACAACAACTCGTATTGGTAATTGAATATTTTTAAGCATGCTAAAATCGCCATTTGTCAAGTAAGGCAAATTATCTAACTTTTTGTTATGCGCCATATTATATATAGTTTTTGCAGTAACTTCACAATAACCAAAAAATTTATCAGTTAAAATTTTGTTCGGAATATTTTTTGACATCAACTCATCTGCTTCTTCTACCATTTTTGATGGCAACTGAGGCCCAAGATTTTGAGGACATTCAAGTATCACTTTCTTAATATTTTTTGGATATTCGTAATTATTTAAATAGTTAACAATTCTATTGCAAGCAATACTTGCCCCAAGAAGATAAAGTTGTTCAAATCCTTCACGCTTTGCAAATTCAATCCACTCAGCCAAATCTTTTACACATTCATCAAAATCTTCATTGAATGCACCCTTTTCAACCATTACAACTTCATTATTTTAAGTGTACTTTTTAAGTTCTTTTCTGATATAACTTCCCTGTGTATTACCAAACAAAAAGCTTATATTGTTCTCTATACACTTTTCAGCAACTGTGCAAAAAGCCTTATCGCAATTCCCACCAAATCCACAAAATGCAATTACACATTTTTTATCATTTACTTTATCATAATACCCTTTTAGCTCTAAGCCTTCTCGATTGATTATTTTTATCTTGTAGTCATCTTTTTCAAACATTTTATAATCTCCATTTAAGAAAATGAAATGTATTTCATACCGCTACGATTTTTTAATAGCATAACAATATATTTTAATATTGTCAAATTTGAGTTTTTAATCTTATTGAGAAAAAGCAAAAAATTTAACACATTTTATTTAAAAATTCATCAATGTAGGAATAATAAAATAAAATATCATAGAAATCTTCTGGAATATTAACCAAAAACATTTCGAATGCTTCAAATTTTTTTTAAACATTAAAATATGGATAAATATATTTGGCTCATATATTTATAGTATTTAACTGTGTAAACTTTTGCAAAAAATAATAATTTTTATATTTCTCCGTTTGGCATTGAAATCTTTTAATAAATATTATATAATGCTTTTAATAAGGTATGATTAACAAAAAGCAACAAGCTTTTTATCCGCAAACAAAGGAAGTAAGTGTATGAATTTTTATCATGGAAGTACAAATCCAAACTTAAAACTACTTGAAAAAAGCCATTCAAGAGATGGCTATGTTTATGCAACTAGTGACAAATTGGTCGCATTGACTTACGCAGCAAGGAGTTTCCCTAACCTATTTGTAATAAAAGATGATAAAATTTGTTTCTTTGAATTATTACCAAACTTATTTGAAAAAATGACAAAATCAAAAAAGGGGTATATTTACACATTAAAAAACAGTGACTTTGTGCCAGTTGACTTGCCTAAACAAAAATGTGCACATAATAATTGCTATCGCACAGACAAAGATGTGGAGATTATTGAAAAAGAAGAAATTCAAGATTTGTACACTGAGCTTTTAAATTATGAAAAACAAGGCAACTTTGTATTATGCAGATATGAAACTATACCAACTAATACAAGGCAAAAAATGATTGACGATATTAGACGGGTAGCCAAAACTTTACCCAAAGAAAAAATTGAAAATAAAAATAGCTTTTGGAAATTATTTTTAGAAGATAGACAAAAATAAAAGCAGCGGTTTAAACTGCTGTTTTTATTTTTGTTTTTACATTATTTTTTATAATATCTTACCCTACCAAAAACAGAATGGATATTGCAAGGAGAATTTGAGCGAGATAGTAAAGAATGTGATTTACATATATCCACACTTTTTCTGCCCTTCCTCCAAAATATTGCATTGAAAGCACAAGGTCTGACAAAAGAAAGACAATCATACCAACTGCAAATATCCAAAATATTGGACTAAATATTGCTATTGAAATTGAAAATGCTGTCATAAATGTTAGCACCACGCTATAAATTGCAACAAGCCATTTCATTTTTCCAAAATCCATACCCATCTTTTTTGATGAAAGCAAAATTATTGCCGTTACGACTATTGCAGCTCCGAGTGATGCTAATATGTTCCAAAGAATATTATTTGGTAATACATCGATATTGTAAATTAGTGCACTAGCAAAATAGAAGAAGTGCCCTATCATAAATGAACAAGTGCCGAAGATAAAATACTCATTGCCCTGCTCAGGATACATAACTTTTATATCCAAAATTATGTCGCCAATAAGTCCAAACACAAGCCCAACTAAAATCATCAAACCAAACATACTTGTACCAGTTTGATATATTGCAAAAACTGCGCATAAAATAAAGAAAATTGAAGAAGTTGTTTTTAATGCCAAAGTTACCACGCTGGCTTTTGAAGCTCTAAAACAACAAAAAATAATACAAAAAAGCAAACTCAGTACTGCAAAAGCAAAACTAAATGTTTCAAAAGATATACCTGTTTCCATTTTACACTCCTAAGTTTAGTTTAACATATTTTGTTACATTTTGCTAATAAAAAAGCCATATTGTTTATACAATAGGCTTTATTTAAACTATCAACTTATATTTACATTGAAATATCAAGTGATGAATCAACTTCTTTAAAATCATGACTAAGCATATTCATATCTTTATCAAACGCCACATCACCAACAAAGTGCTTACCATTAAGTGCCATAGGCATCCATAAAAGGTCATCTGCAAGCATTTTTTCATATGGTATTTTGTCTAATTCATACCAGTTTGGTAACATCTCTTCACTTTCAGCTATTTCACCAGCATATTTTGTGCAAGTGTATATGTACATATACATATTCACATGCTCGCCCTTATACCAAACATCAAAATGAATCTTGCCAATTAATTCGTAAGTTAACGGTGTTGCCCCAATTTCTTCTTGGCATTCTCTTACCATTGCTTGTTCTATAGTTTCGCCCATGTCTTGTTTGCCACCAATGCCATTTAGTGTGCCTTTTGCAAAACCCCTTTTCTTTTCACCAAGTAGTACCTTATTATCTTTAAAAAATACTGTTAATGTTGTGTTAAGTGTTCTTAATTTTTCCACATATTCCTCCTAAAAAAAAGTTTTTTGCTGTTGAATTTACCTCCTTTTTTCTACGACAATTTTAACAGCAAATAAATTGCGTATCAAGATTGCCATTCTTAGAATATAAATTCTCACAAAAAACGCAAATTGGAATGGTCGAATAAAATGCATTTATATGCTATCATATTTCGACAATTTTGTCAATACTATCTATCATTAAAAAATACTCGTTAAAGTTTAATTTTACGAGTATTTTTAAATTTCTAAATTAGATATATTATTTATTTCTAATTGCTGCTTGTGCTGCGGCAAGGCGTGCGATTGGCACACGATATGGTGAGCATGATACATATGTGAGTCCTACTCTATGGAAGAAGTCAATAGATTGAGGATCTCCACCATGTTCGCCACAAACACCAAGTTTGATGTCTGGACGAGTTTGCTTTCCAAGTTTTACTGCCATATCAACAAGTTTGCCAACACCTTTTTCGTCAACATGAGCGAATGGATCGCTGTCAAAAAGTTTTTTGTCATAATAAGCATTTAAGAACTTACCTGCATCGTCACGGCTGAAACCAAATGTCATCTGAGTTAAGTCGTTTGTTCCGAATGAGAAGAACTGAGCTGTCTTTGCAATTTCGTCAGCAGTGAGTGCTGCACGTGGTATTTCAATCATTGTACCAATTTTATAGTCAAGTTTTTCTCCGCTTTCCTTAATAACTTCATCCGCCGTCTCAGCAACAATGTCACGGACATAGTTAAATTCTTTTGCTTCACAAGTAAGTGGAATCATGATTTCTGGATGAATGTCATAGCCATCTTCTTTTTTAACTGTGAGTGCTGCTTCAATGACTGCACGGGTTTGCATTCTTGCAATCTCTGGATATGTGACTGCAAGTCTTAGACCACGGTGACCCATCATTGGGTTAAATTCATGCAAACTTTCAACTGTGTGTTTAAGTCTTTCAAAAGTCAAGCCCATATCTTTTGCCAGTGCACGAATTTCATCATCTGTGTGTGGTAAAAATTCATGAAGAGGTGGGTCCAAAAATCTGATTGTAACTGGATTGCCTCTCATTGCTCTATAAAGACCAATGAAATCTTTTCTTTGCATAGGAAGAAGTTTTGCAAGAGCTTTTTCTCTTTCTTCCACTGTTGAAGAAACAATCATCTCTCTAACAGCTGGAATACGGTCTGCATCAAAGAACATATGCTCTGTTCTGCATAGACCAATACCCTCTGCACCAAACTTGTATGCAACTTCTGCATCACGTGGGTTATCTGCGTTTGTGCAAACTTTCAATCTACGAATGCTATCTGCCCACTCCATTATTGTTGCAAAGTCACCAGTGACTTCTGCTGGTTTTGTCTTAATCTTTCTGCCATAGACATTGCCTGTTGAACCATCAAATGCAATTTCATCGCCTTCATGATATGTCTTTCCTGCAATGGTGCAAACTTTGTTCTCTTCGTCAACAGAAAGTTCTCCACAACCTGCAACGCATGCTGTTCCCATACCACGAGCAACAACTGCTGCGTGAGATGTCATACCGCCACGTGCTGTCAAAACACCTTGGCTGACCGCCATACCTTCGATGTCTTCTGGTGAAGTCTCAAGACGAACCAAAACAACTTTTTCTTTGTTTGCACTGAGTTGTTTTGCTCTCTCTGCTGTGAACACGATTTTACCTGTTGCTGCACCTGGTGATGCTGGAAGACCGTGTGCAATAACTTCTGCACTCTTTAAGTCTTCATCGTCAAATGTTGGGTGTAAAAGTGCATCAAGTTGTTTTGGGTCAAGCATCAAAAGTGCTTGTTCTTTGTTTATTCTGCCCTCGCTAACAAGGTCAACAGCGATTTTTAATGCTGCTTTGGCTGTACGTTTACCATTTCTTGTTTGAAGCATATAGAGTTTGCCTTTTTCTATTGTGAACTCCATATCTTGCATATCATTGTAGTGATTTTCCAAAATTTCACAAATTTCTGTGAATTGTTTATAAATGTCTGGATTTTGTGTTTCAAGAGTTGAGATTGGGTTTGGTGTTCTTATTCCTGCAACAACATCTTCGCCTTGTGCGTTCATAAGGTATTCACCAAAAAGTTTTTTCTCTCCTGTTGCTGGGTTACGAGTAAATGCAACACCTGTTCCACTTGTTTCGCCCATGTTACCGAATACCATACTCTGAACATTGACAGCTGTTCCCCAGCTTGATGGTATGTCATTCATACGACGATAAGCATTTGCTCTTGGGTTGTCCCATGACCTAAACACAGCTTTGACTGCTTCAATAAGCTGGGTGTGTGGATCTGTTGGAAAGTCTGCCTTCATCTCTTGTTTGTAGAAAACTTTAAACTTTTCAACCATTTCTTTAAGGTCTTCGGTCGAGAACTCAATATCAAGCTTTATTCCTCTTTTTTCTTTCATGTCGTCAATTATTCTTTCAAACTTGCTTTTATCTAGTCCCATAACGACATCACTGAACATCTGAATAAATCTTCTGTAACTATCATACGCAAAGCGTGGATTTGCAGTAAGTTCAGCAAGCCCTTCAGCAACCTCATCATTTATGCCAAGGTTCAAAATTGTGTCCATCATTCCCGGCATTGAAGCTCTTGCTCCTGAACGAACAGAAACCAAAAGTGGGTTGGTCTTGTCACCAAACTTTTTGCCTGTCATTTCTTCAAGCTTTTTAAGCCCTTGCTCAACTTGTGCAATAATTTCGTCGTTGAGTTTTTTGCCGTCCTCATAATACTTTGTACAAGCTTCTGTTGTGACTGTGAAGCCTTGTGGCACTGGAAGGCCGATATTTGTCATCTCAGCAAGGTTTGCACCTTTACCACCAAGAAGACTACGCATTGAGGCGTTACCCTCACTAAAAAGATAAACGTATTTTGTCATTTTTCCTCCATATATTGACTTTTTTCAAACTTAATTATTTTATAGCAACAAAAAAAAATAAGCAAACAAATACTGCTTATTTTTTTATTAATTTTTACTTTTTATTATTTCTTATTTTTTTTTTTTT
>CALWTI010000029.1 GCA_944384425.1 uncultured Clostridia bacterium
ATTGTACATTGTTATAAACATAGTACGAACAAAGACAATACTTTGTTTCTGCTATGCCAGTCTAGACAGTCATTTAGGTTAACTAAACTCCTGCCTAGCCTGACATAGCGAGCCTCGTCTTGCTTGCTTTTAGTTAATTTTGCGTCAAACAAACAGTTTGCAAAATTCTCAAAAATTGTACATTGTTATAAACATAGTACGAACAAAGACAATACTTTGTTTCTGCTATGCCAGTCTAGACAGTCATTTAGATTAACTAAACTTCTGCGGAGCCAAACGCGCCGAGCCTTGTCTTTCTTGTTTCTTGTCAATTTTGGCAAAGTACGCTTAATCGTCTTGCTTGCTTTTAGTTAATTTTGCTCTTTTGAGAGATGACAAAACAAACCACAAAAAACTGTTTTCGCACTGCTTTTTGCTAGAGTGTGACGATGGTGTGGTTTTCAAAAAAGTCGCTGATATTTCGACTTTCAAATAAAAAAATATTTATTAAAAATGTTTTGCAAAAAACAAAAACTATGTTAAAATCATAACGACTAAATTAAAAAAGGAGATATTTTAAAAATGGCTAAGGAAAAATTCGATAGAAGTAAAGTTCATGTAAATATCGGAACAATTGGTCACGTTGACCACGGTAAAACAACTCTTACTTCTGCTATATGCCAATACTGCGCACTTAAAGGCCTTGCTGAAAAGATGAAATATGAAGACATCGACAAGGCACCAGAAGAAAAAGCAAGAGGTATCACAATCAACACAGCGCATGTTGAGTACCAAACAGAGAGAAGGCACTATGCACACGTAGACTGCCCAGGACACGCAGACTATGTTAAGAACATGATTACAGGTGCCGCACAGATGGACGGAGCCATCTTGGTTGTTTCAGCAGCTGATGGTCCTATGCCACAGACACGTGAGCACATTTTGCTTGCTCGTCAGGTTGGTGTTCCATACATCGTAGTTTTCATGAACAAAATGGATCAAGCAGACCCAGAGCTTGCTGACCTTGTTGAAATGGAAATTCGTGAACTTTTGACATCATACGACTTCCCAGGAGACACAACCCCAATTATCAAAGGTTCTGCACTCAAAGCTTGCGAAGCATGTGAAGCTGGTGACGTTAACAGTGAATGGTTAAAACCAATTCAAGAACTTCTTGACACAATCGACACATACATTCCAGACCCAGTTCGTGAAACAGATAAACCTTTCTTGATGCCAGTTGAAGACGTTTTCACAATCACAGGTCGTGGAACAGTTGCAACAGGAAGAGTTGAGAGAGGAACAGTTAGACTTAATGACACAGTTGAAATCGTTGGTATGAAAGACAGTGGTAAACAAACAGTTATCACAGGTGTCGAAATGTTCAGAAAGCTTCTTGATGAAGCAAGAGCAGGAGACAATGTCGGACTTCTTCTTCGTGGTATCCAAAGAGATGAAATTGAAAGAGGTCAAGTTCTTGCAAAACCAGGAACAATTAAACCTCATACAAAGTTCAGCGCTCAAGTTTACGTTTTGAAGAAAGAAGAAGGTGGCCGTCATACTCCATTCTTCAATGGATATCGCCCACAGTTCTATTTCAGAACAACTGATGTTACTGGTACAATCAAACTCCCAGATGGTGTTGAAATGGTTATGCCAGGTGATAACGTTACAATGGAAATTGAACTTATCACACCTATCGCTATCGAAGAAGGTCTTCGCTTCGCTATCCGTGAAGGCGGAAGAACAGTAGGTAGTGGTGTCGTTTCAAAAATTGAAGCGTAATTAAAAATTAACCCAAAAATTTATTCGCAAGACATTAACCCAATCTTGTGATTATGTAAAGATGTAAAGACTAACCCACTTTACATCTTTTTTTTGTTTTTTGTTCTAAACGCAAAATAGTCAAAATACAATATAGCATAATGAAGATTGGAGGGAATATGGCAAACAACAATTCATGCGAAAAATTTTATTGTGTAAAAAAGACGAGGTTAAGCGATGCAACGGCATCTTTTGAGTGCTCTGTGAACATTGATTGCACAGAGAATATCACAAAAGTCCTTGCTGTCAATGTTTCAAGTGGCTTACCTCAAACTGAGGCACTGACTAATGAGGCAAACATTAACGGCAATGCGCTTGTGACAATAGTGTATCTCACCGAAAGTGGACTTGTTGGCAACGCAACATATTGTTCACCATATTCACTCAAAGTGACGAGTAGTGAAATCACGCCAAGTGCAAAGGTTTTGGCAAAAGTGACGAATGTCGATTCAAAGGTGACTTCGCTTAACTCCAACATTGCAAAGGTGCAGTATGAAGTGACGCTTAAAGTCTATGTTTTGTCAACAGTTGAAGTGCCATATCTTGACAAGGTGACTGACGACATTTGTCAAACTACCGAAGAGGTTTCATATCAATCACTTGCGGGAACTTGTCACAATAATTGGATAGAAAACATTGAACTTTCCGTCAAAGAGCCAATAAGGCAGGTAGTATCTGTATCAAGTGATGTACACCTTATAGGTCAAGAAGCGAGCGAAGGCTTTGTTACACTTTCAGCAATGCTACTTAGCAAAATAACATATGTAACAGACACCGAAGACGCTCAAATAAAAACGCTATACAACAAAACAGAGATTAAGCAAGAAGTTGAGTGCGAATATGCGAAAAAGGGCAGTTTGTTAGATGTAGTCATTGACGACAATAGCTGCGAAGTCAAAACTTCTGTCACAGAAAATGGCGAAGAAGTCAAACTCAACATAACAATACCTATTGATGTTTATGTCGCAGTTTATGACACAAACACAGTGACATTAACATCAGACCTTTTCAGTACAAAAAATTTGCTCACAAGCACAACACAAAGCTACGAAAACACAGTTTCATGTGAACCAATAGTTTTTGATAAAAAGATAGAGGGAAGTTTAACACTTTCAGAAGATGAGCCAAGAATAGATAAATTGCTTGCCGTCAACTATTCAAAAGTTGTTGTGACAAATGAGTATATTGATATGGGCACTTATAATGTCAGTGGCGTGCTAACAAGCAACTTAATATATTTTAATGACGAAGAGTCAAGACCAAACTCTGTTGATGTTGAAATACCTTTTGTTGTGAGCTATCAGACAGACATTGAGGGTGATGTGATGTTTGATACATCGGTTAGCGTTTGCGATGTCGATGTGATGGTCAAAAAAGGCAGAGATGTATATGTCGATGCAGTGATTTTGGTACATTCAAATGTATGCAAAACCACTCAGGGAGCAGTCATCTCAGACATTGAAACAGTTGAGCCACTTCCAGAAAAAGACTGCGCAATTGAAATATATTTTGGTAAAGTTGGTGAAAAAATTTGGGATATTGCGAAAAAATTATTCATAAAGCCAGAGCTAATATATAAACAAAACCCAAGTTTGACAGATGACGCACTTGCCGAGGACACAAAAATAGCGCTATATTATCAAAAAACAGGCAGTCAGGACTAATTAAAATACAATATTTGCCACTTTTTTGTGGCAAATATTTTTTTGAAAACCCTTGAAATTTAATATGAACTATCATATAATACAAAGTATGAATAAATTATCACCACAGGCAATAAAAAAATTGAATAGTATGAGTGAGGATGAGAAAATTCATCTTCTTGCACGCATTATTATTATGCGTCAAAATTCGCAGATATCTGGGCTTTTGTCAAGAGAGATTTCTTATGGGACACTTGGCTACGCCAAAGCTGAAATTGTCCATCAGCTTTACGACGGCAATGGCAGAAACAAGCAAAGGTTCAATAATTTGATGGGGCTTTTGTCAGATAAAAACCCTTATGACTATTTTGACACCTATACACTTTGTGCATATGTGTATTATTTTGGTTATTTTTTACATAATATGAACGTGGTTAGGACAATAAAAGAAGGTTATCAAATTGCTGGCGGTAAAGCTTATCAGCTTGTCGACGATAGAAGGCTTTGCATTGGTCAAAAAACAAGCTACGGCTCCCTTCTTGCAAAGAATAACAGAGATGCAGTCAAAAGTTATCTTATGAAAGACCTAAAAATCTTTAATGAGTTTAAGGCTATTGAAAGTTACTTAAAAGGTGAAAAAGTTGAGCAAAAAGCACCAAAATACTCAACACTTTCACATTTCTATGGTCAAAGTAACGAAGTGTATGCAAATCAAGTTGAAAGGTATGTTGACGAAAATGGCAAGCCATATTATCTTGATATGGAAGGCAATTTGATAGACTTTGATGAAATAAAAGATTACCATATGGATAATCTAACAGTGCACGCAACAAAGCGTGGACTTGTGACTTATGAAGATGATGAACAAAAATCACTTTAATCTACCAAAAATTGACAGCCACATTTTTATATTTTTTTGAATAAAATACTAGACAAAGCATAATATTTAGTGCATAATAAGGTGATTTTTTTTAAGGAGTTTGTATATGCCAAAACAAGAATATATAAGATGTCCACGATGTGAACTTAACTATTGTTTAAAGAAAGATAAATATTGCAGTGTTTGCAAAAAAGAGATGCAAGTTGGTGGTGGAGATGATGAGCTTGACCTTGAACTTTGCCCTATTTGCAAAACTAACTACATTGGACCAGACGAAATAATGTGTCCTCAATGCATGCAGGAAAGAAACATTGACCCAGAGAGCGTCGACAAGGACAAAGACGATTGGTCACAATATGTCAACCGCGATGAAAATGACGACTTCGAAAGTGAAGACGAAGAACTTGGCGATGGTGTCACTGTGAAAGACGATGACGATGACGATTTGCTTGGCTCTGGGCTTGATGATGACGATATGATGTTCCCTGATGATGATGAAGACATCGATGACGACGAAGACGAAGACGACGACGATGACGACGAGGATGATGATGACGATTTAGATGACGATGATTTCGACGATGATGATTTAGATGACGACGACGAGGATGATGAAGACGAAGACGACGACGATGACGACGAGGATGATGACTAAAAATTAAAATTTGTGTCAATAAATAGGGCGGAGGAGTGTATGATTAAAAAAAACACCGAAGCTCTTGGGGAAATAAAGGCACAAATTTTTTCTCTTAAAGGTCAAACTTGTGAATTTTGCATAAATAGGGGCAGAAAACGTTTTGACAAATTCAAGGCAGTGATTGACAATGCTTATCCAAGTGTTTTCACAATTTTATATAACGAAAAAATTCAAACTTTTTCTTATTTTGATGTCCTGTGTGGGACTGTTAGGATAAATACCGATAGCATATAAAAAAATAACCTTGATTGCTTGACATATTTTTTACAAATGAATAAACTTATGTTAGTAAAGTTATAAAGGTGGGTTATATGCGAAGATCAGCGATTATATTTACCACGATTGTAAGTATGGTGCTATGTGTAAGTTTGCTCGCTTTCAGCGTGTACGCTCATCTTACGCAAACATTTTCTGTTTCAAACACAATAGGTTTTAACCCTGACGACAATGTGTACGTTGCGCTTAAGTGTCGCATTTCTGGCGCAGTTCAAACGTCTATGACCAATCCACCAAGTGGTTATGACAGCGTTGATGATTATCTTTATGCAATGGGAATTTACCAAGATGTTGGGCTTGGTGATTCTCCAAAGCTTGGTGAAGAAGGTTGCACAGTTACAGAGTGGAATATTTTGGAAAGTCTTGACTTTGCCTCAGTAACACAGCCAATAGTGTACACAATAACTGTTTACAATTATTCTGATATGCCAATTCGTGTCAGCATAAGTGATTACGTGACAGATTCAACTCATATCACAAATCAAATTTCTGACCCTGTTGAAATTGAAGGTTATCAACATGATGGCAATCCATCTTATGCTGAAGTAAGACTTTCAACACAAGTTGCAGACACAACAAGTGGATTTAGCGATGTTCAAAACAACTTTACAGTGTTGTTTGAAACAGTTTATTAGGATAACATTAAGGAATTATTTATTATATGAAAAAGATTTTTACGTATTTAGCGTGTTTAGTTTTATGTGTTAGTTTTCTTCTCACTGGATGTGGTACAAAGTTGAATGTTCCAACTGGTGATGTTTTGAGTAATGGTGGGAGCGTTGTCACAATTGGTGACTATGTGTATTTTGCGAACACATATGTTGATTATTCAACACTTTCTGGCAAAGATAACACAGAAAAAACAACAGAGCACAATGCACTTTATAGGCTTCAAACAAATGAATTTGGTTTCACCACAACAAACGATGATGGTCAAATTGAAAATGTAAATAAAGTTTATTCTAAAATTGCAGGATTTGACAATTCAAATATGTACATTTTGGGTGAAAACCTTTACTTCACTTCACCAAATGCTCACAAAGAAGATAATGGTGATGATAGATTTGACTTGACAACACTTTATCGTGTCCGTCTTGACGGTACAGGACTAAAAGAAATTTTCACAACAAAAGAATCACGTGGCAAATTTTTCTTTGCGAGTGGCGATGAAAATTATGTCCTTATTTACGACAATTCAGAAGTCACAAAAATCAAAATAGGCAAATCAATTTCAAGTGCTGAAGTGCTTGTAAGTGATGCCACCGATGCTATATTTCCAAGTGAGTTTGGTGACATTGATGCATTTTATTACACAAAAGACATTGAAGATGACAATCTAACAGGCAATATACTTTATAGATATGACATTGAAAAAGGCGAATCAAAAAGCCTTGGTTATCAAGAAAATCCAATAACACTTGTTTGTTACACAAATGGTATGCTTTACTTTAAACAAGATGATGGAACATCAAACGCCCCATACTTTTCAATTAAAAACTATAACTCTTTCGGTAGCGACAAAATTCAATGGACAATTCTTGGCGAAGTTGACGAAACAGATGCCATAACAAACTTCACACCAATCAATGAAAAAAGCGCAGTTTATGAGGCAGAATCAAAAATCTATCTTGCAACAAAAACAGCCAATGGAGCATTGGCAGAATATGAGATACTTGTTGACGAAGATGCAACAATTGAACTTGTCAGTGGCGACTATGTTTATTACACAACTTCAAGTGGTGTTTACAGAATAAGTTATCGTGACAAAGTTTCACAAACTCTGGCCGAAATGGAGAATATTCAACAAGGTGCTTGTGATTTGGTAGTAGATAATGACGGCAATGCAGAATACATCTACTTCTATGCACAACTTTCAACCAACACAACAGACACATACTATTGCCATAGAGCAAATATCCACACTGCAACACTTACAAACCCTAAGCTTAGAGTTGAATGTATTGCATCTGTTTTGGAAGAAGATTTGACAGGTGACAGCGAAGAATAAATATTAAATTATATAAAAAACCTATGATAGTTCATAGGTTTTTTTATTTAATCTTCTAGTCCAAGTAAATAATCTGTTGAAACACCAAAATTGTTCTTTTAATCTTTCTGAAAATTCCATATTTATTTATATTATATTAAATAAGCATGGCAATGTCCAATAACTTTTTTCATGTCACAAAAATTTAAATTTTTTCATCTAATACTGGTGGAGATATTATGGCGAGAGTTGCTATTGTTGGCGCTAGCGGAGTTGTTGGCAGGACTGTGCTGGATATTTTGGGTGAAAGAAATATCAAAGCTGATTTTTTTCTTTTTGCTTCAAAAAGCTCCGATGGCAAGATTTTAAATATTGGTGATAAAGAGTATGTTGTGAAAGTTTTAGATGACAATATTTTTTCACTGGGACTTGACTATGCACTTATGTGTACACGCGAAGATGTGTCTAAAAAATATGTGAAAAGGCTTGCAGAACAAGGAACAGTTGTAATTGACTTCTCTTCATATTTTAGAAAAAAATATCCACTTGTTGTGCCACAAATAAACAGTGAAGACATTTTGGGCAACATTATTTGCAACCCAAATTGTGCAACTATTGGCGAAGTGATGTCGCTTTTTGCAATTCACAAAAAGTACGGACTTAAGAGCATATACATCTCAACATATCAATCACTTAGTGGGGCGGGCAAACTTGCACTTGATGACAAGTTTGTAGTTGATGAGCGTCAGTTAAAAAAACTTGACTATGTTATTAACAACAACATCATTCCATACATAGGCACAATTTATGAAGACAATTTTTGCGAAGAAGAAAGAAAGATAATTTTTGAAACGAAAAAAATCTTGCATGATGAAGACATCTTTATTATGTCACAAACTGTGCGAATACCTATTGATGTATGTCATGGAGAGAGCATATTTTTTGAAACAAAAGTTGATTGTGATGTTGAATCGCTTAAACATGAGATTGAAAATTTAAAAAATGTGAGATATGTGCCTTGTGCTATGCCGATTTTGACAAAAGGCAAAGATGATGTTCTTGTTAGCAGGCTAAGGCAATATGACAAAAGGCATTTTGCTATGTTTGTTGTGGTGGACAATTTAAGAAAAGGAGCCGCACAAAACGGCGTTGAAATTTTGATTGAACTTTTGGGAGGTAGGTATGGAAGGTGTGATAACGGCGCTAGCCACTCCATTTGATGACCAAAGTAAAGTTGACTATGATGCTTTTTGTATGCTTATTGAAAGACAAATTTTGCTCGGAATTAAAAACATCTTGATTTTAGGTTCAACGGGTGAGTGTGAGAGCATAACACGAGAGGAGCGTACAAAACTTATTAAACTTGCTAAAAGACATATGCCAAGTTATGCAAAACTTATTGTCGGAACGGGTGCACCTGACACAAAAAGGGCAGTGGCTGAGACTAAACACGCAAAAGATAGTGGTGCCGATGCCTGTCTTGTCGTGACGCCATATTACTCAAAATGCACACAAGAAGGAATTTTTAAACATTATCTGGAGATATCAAAAGTTGATGTACCAATTATTGTTTACAATGTTCCATCAAGAACAAATGTGAATATTGAAGTTCAAACTCTAAAAAAAATCTCCACTTTAAAAAACATTGTGGCACTAAAAGAGGCAAGCACTGATATATCTCACATTTTAGATGTGTTTCATGAAAATGTATTGCCTGTTTTTTGTGGTAACGACAATTTGTCGGGCGTGTTTTATGGACTTGGCGCAGTTGGAACAATAAGCGTGACATCAAATGTTTATCCGAAGGCAATTATGGAAATGTATTCAAGCGAGAAAAAAAGAAAGTACATACTTAATAAGTTTTATGATTTTAACATCCTTATGTTTTGCGAACCAAACCCAATACCAGTTAAATATGCGCTTAGTCATCTTGGAATAATAAAAAACAATTTGCGTTTGCCACTCACTCCGCTAAGCGAGAAGTTTACAAAAAAAATATCTGATTGCATGGAAAGTTTAAAGGAGTTTTTATGAAAATTTTGCTTGTTGGTGCAAATGGGAAAATGGGGCGGGTGACTTCAACATACTTTGACCAAAACAATGTTGACTATGAAAAAGTTGATGTTGACAACAGACAAAAAATTGCACAAATGCACTTTGATGTCATACTTGACTTTTCATCAAAAGACGCACTTATGGAAAATTTGAAGCTTGCATATATGAGAAAGTGTCCAATCGTTATTGCAACGACAGGGCATGACGAAAAAAATTATGAACTAATAAAAAAATATAGCGCCAGTATTCCAATTTTTATTTCTTCAAATTTCAGTGTGCTAATGGCGATACTAAACAGATGTTTAAAAAGCGTGAAGAAAATTGACGGAATGGAAGCTTCGGTATATGAAGTGCATCACAAACACAAAAAAGACAAACCAAGTGGTTCGGCAAAAATGCTAATAAAAACTTTGAACAAAAACAAAATTGTGCCAAAAGTTATTGCTCTTAGAATTGGTGAGGTGGTGGGAGAGCACAGCGTCACTTTTTACTTAGAAGACGAAAAACTTACATTTAGTCACAGTGCATATTCAAGGAAGGTGTTTAGTGCAGGAGCATATCTTGCGTGCAAATTTATTGAAAATAAACAAAATGGACTTTATACAATGGAGGACATAATTTGATTGTTTGTAAATTCGGCGGAAGTGCCACAGCGTCAGAGCTGGCATTAAAAAATGTTAAAAAAATATGCAAAAATAAAAGTAGAAATATTTTTGTTTTTTCTGCTGTTGGAAAAACTAATAAAAAAGATATAAAATTAACAGATTTATTGATTGAATACACAAAAAAACATCAAAAAAAAATATTAAATAAAATATGTGAAAAATTAAATGAGCTTTGTAAATTAACAAATAATAAACAAAAAATAGATGCACAAATTTACAAGTTTGCACAAAAGTTTGAATGTTCTGGGGACAGTCAATATTTTATTTCGCGTGGTGAATATTTAACTGCGAAAATAATGGCAAAATATCTAAATATTAAGTTTATTCCAGCAGAAAAATTGATATATTTTAAAGACGGAAATATTGACTATAAAAAAATAAATAAAAAATTAAATTATTATTTAAAAAAATATAATAAAATTGTTACATCTGGCTTTTATGGCGTTGAAAATAAAAAGATTAAATTATTTTCACGAGGTGGTGGAGATGTTTCTGGAGCAGTGATATCAAAAGCAATATGTGCTGATATTTATGAAAATTACACAGACCAGTTTGGTATTAAACAGGTTAATCCTAGCATTGTAAAAAATTCAAATACAATTAAGATAATGTCAATGACTGATTGCAAAATATTTTGCGAGTGTGATGCAAGCGTATTGCATAAAGATGTTTGCAAAATTTTGCTTGACAGTGATGTGAAAATAAAAGTTAAAAATATTCTTTCACCACTAAAAAATTACACCACCATTGACCACAAAAATCACTCTTGTAAGTTTGTGTGCTATAAGGCACTTGATGACTATTGTCAAATAGTTGTTAGAACTGACAGTGTGGACTGCTTGAAAAAGTTTTATGACAGTATAAACTACATATCAAGAAGTTTTGTTTACATATGCACAGATGTTAAACACCTTTGCTCAATGATTAGACGCATATATTTTTGTATTGCAAAATAGGGCAAATTGTGGTACGCTTATTTCGGAGGTAGATATGAGAGGCAAGGTTTTGGTTGTCCACGATGATCTATTGAGCGAAGAGGCGTTTAAAGATGAGAATAAACTTTTTATTGACGCCGCAAAAAGGAGTAACATCACATTAGATTTTGTTTCAAATGTTCAACTTTACACATATATAGACAATAGCACTGTCAAATGTCATGAAACTTTTGGGACATATGACTATGCAATATTTTTTGATAAAGACTTTCATCTTGCAAGAAATTTGGAGATGCTAGGAGTGAAAGTTGTCAACAGTGCCTTTGCTATTGACATATGTCAGAACAAGGCAAACATGTATCAAATTTTAGCAAAGAACCATATAAATATTCCAAAAACTGTGATTTTTCCAATGATGACGCAGTTTAACAGAAACAAGGCAATTTTGTTTTTAAACAATGCTATTGAAGATTTGGGAATGCCAATCATTGTCAAAGAGTGGTACGGCGACTATGGTAAAAATGTTTACCTTTGTAAGAGCAAAGAAGAACTTTATGACTTGGTTGAAAAATTAAAAGGGAATATGCTTCTGCTACAAGAGTTTATTGTTGAGGCAAGCGGAAGCGACAATCGTTTGTTTGTCATTAAAAATAAAGTCGTTGCAGCGATGAGGCGGAGAAACAGCGGGGGAGAGCATAGGCCAAAAATCGCACTTGGTGCGACAATGGATAAATATATTCCAACATATATGGACGAGCAATTGGCGTTGGGTGCAATAAAGGCAGTTGGCTGTGAGTTTGGTATTGTGGATATTTTAAAGAGCATAAACGGGCCGGTGGTTTGCGAAGTCAACACAAGTGCAAGCGTCAACCACTTTTATGATGCGTGTGGTGTGGACATACCTGAACTTTTGTTCAAATCAATCAAATAAAAAAATAATGTATAAATTTCTTCACAGTGTCAATAAATGCTGTGGAGATTTTTTATGAAAAAGGTTGTTTCAATTGTTGTCATTTTGTTCACAGTGGGATTGGTTTTGTTCGGAATTTTTGGCACAAGTCCAAAGCGAGATTACATAAGAATACATGTTCGTGCCAATAGCAATTTGACTATTGACCAAAATGTCAAGTATGAGATAAAAGACGATATTGTGTCATATTTGATACCATATATTTCACAGTGTGAAACAAGACAAGATTTTGTTGACACAATAAATGATAATTTGTCTGCACTTGAACAAATTGCTGAAAATGTGCTCAGTGAGCGTGGCTTTGACTATGGTGCGAATGTCAAGTTTTGTCAGGAGGAGTTCCCAACACGCAGTTATGACGGTGTGGTGCTTGAAAGTGGAATTTATGATAGCCTAATTGTTGAACTTAACGAAGAAAAAGGTGACAACTGGTGGTGTGTTGTGTATCCACCACTTTGCTTTGTTTCAAACGATAGTCAAGATATTTTGTAT
>CALWTI010000030.1 GCA_944384425.1 uncultured Clostridia bacterium
TTATGCACATAGAACTTAACATGCTTGGAAAATACAATATTTCAAATGCACTTTTGGTAATTAAGGCTTGTCAAAAACTCGGAATAGACAAAAATAGTATTTTTATGGGCTTAAAAAACTGTCCAAGTGTTAAAAGGCGCTTTGAAGTTATATCCACTTCGCCAGTGCCGATTGTACACGACTATGCACATCACCCAACACAAGTAAAAAACACAATTTCAACATTTTTGCAGTGCGTCAAAAATAAAGTTTTGGTGGTGTTTCAACCACACACATATTCAAGGACCAAGTGCTTTTTTAAACAGTTTTTAGATAGCTTTTGTGACGCCGATGAGGTGTTTATAATAAAAACATATCCTGCAAGAGAAAAATATGACAGTTTAGGCAGTGCTTTTCGCTTGTATAAGAGTTTAAAAAAAGTACAGTCTTCAAAATATTTTGCAAGTTTCAATAGAGCAAAAACAGCAATACAAAAAAAAGTTCAAGAGGGCTATGGCGTTCTTATTTTGGGAGCAGGGGATATAGATAAATTAGCATACACTTTTTTAAAATAATTTGTTGACAACAGTGTTTTTATATGCTAACATATATCAGCAAAATTATTTAAGAAGGTGAAACATTATGAAACAAGACATACATCCAAATTATCATGAAGTTACAGTGACTTGCGCATGTGGAAACACATTC
This sequence comes from uncultured Clostridia bacterium, assembly GCA_944384425.1. Classification (GTDB taxonomy): domain Bacteria; phylum Bacillota; class Clostridia; order Christensenellales; family UBA1242; genus UBA5893. The sequence goes on from CALWTI010000030.1 coordinate 688, forward strand.
AAGACAGGTTCTTGTGTCAAAGGTGACACAATAAGAGTTGATATTTGCAACAAATGTCATCCATTCTTTACTGGCAAACAAAAAATCGTTGACGTTGGCGGAAGAGTGGAGAAATTCAAAAAGACACACAACGTTTAATATCATCAAAAAACAAAACACGGCAATTTCATAGCCGTGTTTTTTGTTTTAAATGCGGTTTAATAGTTCATAATATATCTATGAATAAAATATACACGCTTCCATGCCTTTATGGTATAGGGTTTTATCACAACAGAAACAGTGCAATAAGTTATGTCGACCAAAACGGCAAGTCACATCTTGTCTCGCAAAAAAATAAAGTCAAGCTTATTTATCACAACTTTGTGTTTTTAAGGGGGCTTGAATTTTTGTTGTTTGGCTTGTATTTCTTTTTTAAAAATATCATCAAAATGCCATTTGAGTTCAAACAAAATGGCACAGTAAAAAGCGTAGCAAACAGCCTTAATATATCATTTAAATATGTGCTTTATGCATTTTTGTTTTTGGTGGGAGCAATCATTGCACTGCTACTTTTTGGCTATGTACCAATAAGGCTTGCAGTACTTATCGCGGGTTATAGTTCTAGTGCAATATTAAATAGATTGGTTGTTGCGGTATTAAAAATTGCACTACTTTATATTGTTTTGTTGTCGGTTAGGTATTTAACACCATTTAGACAGTTTTATAGGTTTAATGCTTGTGGCAATTTTGTGACATTTGATGATATCCATAGACCAACTAATTTCTTAAATTATTTGGTATTTGGCTTTTGCTTTTCATTTTTCGTAGTTTCAATGGCGGGACTTACTGCAAATAGTTTGTATAAACCGTTTGTTAACTTGCTTATTTCTTTGTTTTGCTTTACAATAAGTTATGAAATACTATTATTGCTTGAAAATAGCAAATTTACTTGGCTAAGAAAAAGTTGCATAATAACGTCATTTTTAGTCAACGAAAAACCAACAAATACTGAGGTATACATTTCAATGTCAGCGTTTAACGAAGTTAAGTTTATGAACACAAACAAAAGACAAGCTCTTGACTCACAAAACTTTAAAGATGGTGAAGTAAGCTTTTCTTCCATTTATGCTGAGAGCAAACTGAAATTAAAGAATGCTGGTATTGATGACGATAGCGAACTGGATTTTCTTTTGTGTGAAGTTTTGAATACAAAGCGTGGCAAACTTCGACTTATCACAAAGATAAAGAGTTCTCAAAAAAAACAAATTGAAGAAGCAATAAAAAGAAGGATAGGTGGTGAACCAATCACAAAAATTTTTGGACACACCAATTTTTATGGTTATGATTTTGTTGTGACAAAAGATGTTTTGTCACCAAGACAAGAAACGGAAATTCTTGTTGAAACCGCACTTAAACACATAAAAGGCAAGATGCGAGTTTTGGACCTTTGCACAGGCAGTGGCATTATTGCAGTTTGTATTGCTAAAAAAAGTGATGCCAGCGTTGTGGCAACCGACATTTCTTCACGTGCTTTGGAAGTTGCACAAAAAAATGCAGACAAAAACAATGTAAAAATAACATTTAAAAAATCAGACTTGTTTTTAAACTTGAAAAGCAACAAAAAGTTTGATATAATAGTAAGTAATCCACCATATATACCAACATCAGATATTGAAAATCTGGACACCGAAGTCAAAGATTATGACCCACACATTTCACTTGACGGCGGAGATGATGGTCTACGCTTTTATGTGGATATAATTGAGAGTGCACCACAGTTTTTAAACAAAAATGGAATGATTTTTTTTGAAGTTGGCAAAGGTCAATCAAAAGATGTCGCAAAATTTCTTGAAAAAGATTTTGAAAACATAAAAATTGTTAAAGATTATAGTGGCATTAACAGAGTAGTTTATGCAACAAAGAAGACTAAAAGGAAATAAGATATGTTAGAACAAACAACAAAGATAAAGCAAAGATATGATGAATTGACAAAGCTAGTCATTGACCCAGAGGTTATTGCCGACAACAAGCGTTGGCAAAAATTGGTCAAAGAGCGTTCAAGCATTGAAGAGATAGCAAACTGCCACGACGAACTTGTGAAACTTGAAAAGAATTTGCAAGACAGCAAAGATGTAATAAAATCAGAAACCGACCCAGAGATGATTGAAGTTTTCAAAGAGGACATTCAAAACACCGAGAAACAAATAAAAGAGCTTAACGAAAAATTACAAATTCTTCTTCTCCCAAAAGATGAAAATGATGACAAAAACGTCATTTTGGAAATTCGTCCAGCAGCAGGTGGAGAAGAAGCCTCACTTTTTGCAAACGAGCTTATGAATATGTATGTTCGCTATGCTGAAAGAAATGGTTGGCAAGTTGAAGTCAACGAACTTGAACAAACAGAACTTGGTGGACTCAAAGCGTGCAGTTTAAGCATTAAAGGCACGGATGTTTACAGTAAGCTAAAATATGAAAGTGGTGTTCATCGTGTTCAGCGTGTGCCAGAAACCGAAAGTCAGGGCAGAGTACATACTTCAACGGTTACAGTTGCCGTCTTGCCTGAAATGGAAGAAGTTGACTTTGAAATACTTGACAAAGACCTAAGAATTGACACATATAGGTCAAGTGGTGCAGGTGGTCAGCATGTCAACAAAACAGAAAGTGCAATAAGAATTACACATATTCCAACAGGCATTGTTGTGGCTTGTCAAGATGAAAGGTCGCAAATAAAAAACCGCGAAAAAGCTATGAACATTTTGAAGTCAAAGCTCTATGATTATTACAAAACTCAAATTGACACAAAGTATAGCGAAGACAGGAAGAGCCAAGTTGGAACAGGCGACAGAAGCGAAAGAATACGAACATACAACTTCCCACAGGGCAGAATTACAGACCATAGAATAAACTACTCAATTTTTAATATCACAACATTTATGGACGGAGATATTGAAGAAATGGTTGAGCAGTTGCAAAAATACGACCAACAAAAGAAGCTTGAAAACTTATCATTGAAATAAAAAAGGAGAAAATATGTCAAGTTATCAGAAATTTTTGAGAAACAATGACCTTGAAAGTGGTGCAATGCTTGGTGCGTTTAATGATGATGATAAATATGTTGTGCCAGCAAATGTTTTAACTGAGCTTTTAAAAATCAAAAAACTTATCACAAAATACGCACTTGATTACATAGATTGTTATGCTCAAATTTCAGATTACAAAATAATCTTTAAAATAAAATATGTTGATGATAACCTTGACAACAAAAGATACGCATCATTATATCTTGTTGAGCAGTATGAGAGTTTGGGTAAAAAATATCTTTATACAACGCTAGTTGCCAGTTTTTCACACACAAATGATGCAACATTTTTTGACGCTTTAAAGCAAGCTTTCAATCTTTACACTGTTGAAGACCTTGGAGAAGGAAAGTCCATTAAAGATGAAAATAGTATTCTTGAAAGCCTTTTAAATGGTAATAAAAACATTTCACAAATTTTAGTTATTGAGATGGCAAATGATAATAGAAAATATGTCAACAATGTGCTAAAAGTTTTGAAAACCACTTCTTATTTTGATGAATTATACAAAATATTCAAAGAAAGGATTTCACAAGTCAAAGCAGAAAAAAATACTGCAAAATATTTTAACGAAGTTAAAAAAGTGCTTGACAATCTAGTAATGGAGCACTATTCAGAGTTTAGCGAATATACACGTGGCTACCTTGATGAAATAAATAAAGATTATATGAAAAAGTACGAGGCGGCTAGGCAAAAAGGCTTATCAAAATCTTCAGAGCAGTCTTCAAGTTCTGACAAAAAAGGCAAGGGTGGCAAAAAAGGTGGCAAGAAAAAGGGTGGCAAATCATCGTCATATAAATTGTTTGACTTTGGAAAGCAGACATTCGATTTCGGTTCTTTGATTGACATGGACAGTCTTAAAAATTACGAAACTTTACAATCATTGAAAAAAGAAAAAGAAAAAGCTCATCAATCAAAAGAACGTCCTTTGTTTAAAGAAAATTTTATTGATGATATAAAGGATACGCTTACCGAAGATTCAGAAGAACATGATATAAATAAAATCCATGATGAATATTCAACCACAAGGTCAGGTGTTGTCAAGAATGTATTTCAAGACAAAGAAGAAAATGTTGTTGACAATGTGGTCAATCGTATAAATACAAAAACAGAAGATGAGCACACAAAAGATAAAGATGCAGAATTTTCTCTTTAATATATAATTGCTAAATTGTAAAAAAAAACTTTATCTAACTAGATAAAGTTTTTTATTTTTTGTTATTTTGACATTCCGTTATCTTTGATGCCATTTTTTTTGTCCTCATCTTCAATGCGCTTTCTTTCTTTAAGAAGTAGCACAGCTAATGATGAGTCATCAAATGAGAAGTTTTCATCTGCCAAAGAGGTGAAAATATCTACCCAGTTTAGCATTCTGTTGTCAACAAAAGCTTGTTCAATCACTATTCTATTTTCTATTATAAGTTTACCAAAACTTACCAAATTATATTGTACTTTCTTACTTGATGTTTTGTCCTTAACAATGTTTACAAGTCTTTGCAAATAACGTTTTTTGATGTCTGTATCATCCATGATTTCAATTTCGGTTGCTGTTTTCAAAGAAATTTTGCCACGACTGCAGAATTCAACAAGGATTGAAATGATTTTCTCATGAAACTCAATATATCTTTTTCCTGCTGCTTCGTATGCCTTTTTCTCAATTGGCTTACTCATACCAATAGTTGATAAAGGAACATAAACGGGTATAGTTTTTTTAGCTTCTTCTGCCATAATTCTCTCCATTTTTAAATTTCATATTAAATATAACACATGAAACCTTGTTTGTAAATAGGTAATTGTAAATTTTTTTGTATATTATATTTGTATTTTTCAAAAAATACATGTATGAAATCTTATGTAAAAAATACTTTAATATTAAGTATATGTATGTTAGTTGCAAAAATGCTTGGCGCACTTTACCGAATACCACTTTCAAACATACTTGGCACGCAAGGGATTGGGTTATATCAAATGGTATTTCCTGTGTATTCGCTGTTTTTGGTCGCAATTACGGGAGGCATGCCGACTTATGTCGCTCAAAGGGTGTCGACATACAGAGCTCATAATAACTATGAAAAAATAAATACTTTAATCAAAAACTGTATTTTTCTTGCGATTTTAATTGCCACATTTTTTTGTCTTAATTTAATTTGTTTTGCTCGTCCGCTTGCCACCATTCAGGGAAACTCGTCGGCATATCTTGGCTACATAACAGTTGCAATAAGCATACTTTTTTCGAGCGTGACATCAGTCTATAAAGGCTATTTTCAAGGTATGGAAACTATGCTTTATAACGCTAGTGCGACAATACTTGAACAACTTTCAAAACTTTTATTTGGTTTGTTTGGGGCAATTCTTTTATCAAGATATGGTGTAATATACGCAGTGAGTGGTGCGTTTTTGGGAGTGCTTGTTAGTGAAATTGCCACATTCTTATATATGCTTATTGTCTACAAAAAGAACATAAAACTAAAAGGCAAATCATACATAAAAGTGGCAAATTTAAAACAAATTTTTCGTAAATTTTTCCCGCTTAGTTTGTCATCACTTATCTTGCCACTTTCGTCATGCGTAGATAGTTTTGTTGTGATAAATTTACTGACGCTAAAAGGTAGTGATGTCTTTCGCGCCACATCATTGTTTGGAATTGCAACTGGAATGGTTTCTCCTTTCGTCAATTTCCCAATACTTTTGTTTGGGACAATTTGCACGGCCATTCTGCCTACATTTGTGTATATGTTTGAAAAAGGTGAGGACATTGCCCCTGTTACAAACAACACTTTGTTTTTTGTTTGGCTTTTATGCGTGCCTTGTGCTTTTGGTTTTGTCGCAATAAGTCCAAATATAATAACACTTTTTTTCCCAGCAATAGAAATTCAGTTTAGGCAACTTGCAGTGCTTTATCTTCAAATTTCTGCTTTTAATATAATATATCTTTCAGTCGCACAAATTTTGTATAGTATATTAAACAGTTTGGGTAAATTTTATATGCCGTTAATCGCACAAACTGCTGGCGTTGTATTAAAAATAACAATTTTTATTGTTCTTGTTTTATTTACAAATTTAGGTATAATTTCGCTTGCAATTGCGACATCAATATGCGACGCTTTATCTTGTATTATTTCACTTATTTATATTAAGAAAAAAATACAAATAAAATTAAAATTCAAAAATGTTTTTGTGCCAATTTTTAGTTCAATTATAATGTTTATTTGTGGTTTTTCAATAAATAAATATTTTTTAATAAATGAGTATTTAAAGCTTGCAACCATTGTATTTGTGGCACTTGTAGTATATTTTTCTATATGTTTTATTTTTAAAATAATTTCAATAAATGATATAAAAACAATGTTTAATAAAAATAAAAAAGTAAATAAAATTAAATATGAATAAAAATGAGTTTATTAGTGAATTAAAAAAGAGAATAAATATGCCAAGACGAGAAGTGGAAAATAATTTTGACGTAACGCTTGAGCTATTAAAAGAAATATTATTTAAAGGCGAAAAAGTAAAACTAAAAAATTTTGGTGTTTTTTGCTTCAAGCAATATAGGGAAAGACTTTTCTTTAATCCGCACACAAATGCAAAAACTTATTTGCCACCGAAGAAAGTTATTGTGTTTAGGTGTAGCAAAACCCTTTTTTAGACTGCCGAAAAACTTCGCAATACATTGTTTACTGCCATGCCGTGCCACACAGTCGTTTAGGTAACTAAACTCGTGCGTGTCACGACATGTCGAGCCTCGTCTTGCTTGTTTTTAGGCAGTCTAAAATTTTCAGCAGTCAGTCCAAAAACGGCGTGATACTTTGTTTCTGCCATGCCGTGCCACACGGTCGTTTAGGAAACTAAACTAGTGCGTGTGATGAGGTTTAATTTCAGTTGTCTATATTTTGAAAATATAGTAAAATATTCATATGAAGATAAAAGATATAGAAGTAGGAAATTTGTTTTTAGCACCAATGGCAGGGGTTAGCGATGTTGGTTTTCGCAAAGTTTGTAAAATGCTTGGTGCTGACCTTACATATGTTGAGATGATAAACGTCAACGCACTTTTGCATAAAAATGAGCACACAAAAAAGCTTCTTGAAACGGCGGACAATGAGAACATAAAAGTTGTTCAAATATTTGGTCATGACCCAGAAGCTATGGCGAAGGCAGTTGCAAGTCCACTACTTGAAAAGTTTGATATCATAGACATAAACTTTGGTTGCCCAGCGCCAAAGATTGTCAAAAATGGTGACGGAAGTGCACTTTTGAAACATCTTGACAAAATTTCACAAATTTGTAAAATTTGCACAAAGGCAACATCAAAGCCCATAACGGCAAAAATAAGAATAGGCTTTGACGCAAATGAAAATAATGCAGTTGAAGTTGCCAAAGTTTGCGAACAAAATGGCATATCTGCAATAACAGTTCATGGCAGAACAAGGGCGCAGATGTATAGTGGCACTGTTGACTACGAAACAATAAAAAAAGTCAAACAAGCAGTCAAAATTCCAGTCATAGGCAATGGCGATGTTGTTGATGAGAAGTCTTACAAAAAGATGCTTGACACTGGTGTTGATGGGGTTATGATTGGGCGAGGAGCACTTGGCAGACCTTGGATATTTTCTGAGCTTCGTGGCAAAAGTGTAAATAATAAGTTTGATATTATCAAATGCCATGTTGACACTTTAAGAAAGTACTATTCAGATGAAGAACTATGCGTAACACTTAGAAAGCATTTTTTGTGGTATATAAACGGCATACCTATGGCGGCAAAATATAGGCTAATGCTCGCAACAACTAAAAATCTTGATGAGAGCCTTGATATATTGAAAAAAGTTTATCAAGGTGAGCAAGATTAAACTTCTTTCAATTTTTTAAAATTATGTTACTTAAAAGGTGGAGTAAAATTTATGAAAGTGTCAGTTATTGGGTGTAGCACGACTTGGTCAGATAGACCAACGAGTTCGTATTGCATAAATGATAATGTTTTGGTTGACGCAGGTGAAGGCACGCTTAAATACTATAAACAAGCTGGGGTGGACTTTAAAAAAATTGAGCATATTTTTGTGACGCATCTACACTCTGACCATATCTTTGCAATTATAAATTACATATATAACATAATTGGTTGTTTTAGACATGGTCAAAAAAGAGTTATCAATATCTATGGTACAAAAGGCATAACGCAGTATTTAAAATCATTAAGAGATGTGATTTTGCCTGATTGTAAAAATATTGATATGAGTGATTTCATACGCATTCATGAAATAACGGATTTTAACGAAAAAATCAAAATTGACGATATTGAAGTGAGCGTATTTGAGTTAAAACATGGGCAGATTGAAGACATAGCGTATGTTTTTGATGACAAAAAAGCAAAAGTCGGCTTTTCAGGGGACTGCACATACACTCAAAACCTTGATGAGTTTGTTAAAAGTGCAAATATTTTGTATCTTGAATGTTGTGATTTAAAAACTAGTGATAGTCACCTTGGCTATGATAAGTTTATTGAATATGTAAAAGAAAATAAAGACAAAACCTTTTACGCAGTTCACTGCATAGATGATGTGTACTATAATGCTGACAAACTTGGTATTTGTGTTGCCAAAGCAGGGCAGGTTAACTATTACTAATATTGATAATGTATCACTAAACTTTTATTAAAAAATGTTTGGTGATTTTTTTTAAATTTAATACAATATATTTAAAGTGAGGGAAATATGAAAAGAACAATCAAAGATATTGATGTTAAGGGAAAGAAAGTTTTTCTTAGAGTTGATTTCAATGTGCCTCTTGACGACAGTGGCAACATAACCGACGCAAGTAGAATAACAAAAGAACTACCAACAATAAAATATCTCATTGCTCATGGTGCAAGAGTTATTATTTGCACGCACCTTGGCAGACCAAAGGGCGAGCCAAATCCAAGGCTTTCAACTATTGTTATTGCGAAATATTTGGTTGGTGTGCTCCATTGCAAAATAAAGTTTTCACCAACTGACATTGGCGATGAAGTCAAAAAGATGGCAGACGAACTGCAAGACGGCGAAGTACTAGTTCTTGAAAACATAAGATTTTATAAAGAAGAGGAAGAAAATTCGCCAATATTTGCAAGCAAACTTGCATCACTTGCCGACATCTATGTCAATGACGCATTCGGAACGGCACATAGAAAGCACGCTTCAATTTATGGTGTTGCAAAACTTCTTCCAAACGCAGTTGGCTTTTTGATGGGCAACGAAATAAACACAATAACCGAAGTTCTTGAAAAACCCGAACATCCTTTTGTTGCAATTTTGGGCGGAGCAAAGGTGAGCGACAAATTGGCTGTTGTTCACAACCTCATAAAACTTTGCGACACTGTGCTTATTGGTGGGGGAATGGCATATACATTTTTAAAAGCACAAGGTGCAAAAATTGGCAAGTCACTTTACGAAGAAAATTGCCTTGAAGATGCCAAAGCTATTCTTGAAGAAGCAAAGCAAAATAACAAAGAGATAATTTTGCCTATTGACCATATTGCTTCAACAATTTTAAGTCCAAACGCAACAGTAATTAAAATACCAACAAAAGATATTCCTGACTCTTTGGTGGGGCTGGATATTGGCAAAAAGACAATTAAACTTTTCGTTAAAAAAATAAAACAAGCAAAGACAATCATATGGAACGGACCTATGGGTGTGTTTGAGTATGAAGCTTTTAAACGCGGTACAAAAAAGATTGCCAAGGCAGTTGCAAAAAACAAGGGCAAAACCATCGTTGGTGGCGGTGACAGCATAGCAGCACTTCATGCTCTTAAACTAGATAAAGATATATACCACATCTCCACTGGTGGTGGCGCAAGTTTGAAGCTCATTGCTGGTGAAAGTTTGCCAGGTGTTGATGTTATTAGTGATGTTGAGGAGTAAAAATGAAAAAATTTGTAGTTGGTAATTTCAAAATGAACACGACTCCATCGCAGTTTAGTTCATATCTCGATGAGTTTTTACCAAGGATAAAAGATTGCAAGACAAACATCATATTTTGTTTGCCAGCAACGCATTTTCATGTGGCGAGTTTAAGACTTGGTGCAACAAATATCAAATTTGGAGCACAAAACATATCAAGTGAAAAAAGTGGCGCATGTACCGGCGAAATATCTAATGAAATGGTCAAAGATTGCGGGGCAGACTACACACTTATAGGTCACAGCGAAACCAGGAGAAAGTTCAAAGAAACTCCTGAGAGCATAAATCAAAAAATAATTCGAGCGCTTGAAGTCAATTTAAAAGTCATTTTGTGTATAGGCGAAACAAAGTATGAGCGTACAACAAAAAAGACAAAACTGTCACTTAAACGCCAACTCGATACGGCACTCAAAGGTCTTTATGAAAATGAACTTAGAAACATAATGATAGCATACGAACCAATTTGGGCGATTGGCACAGGAAAGACACCAACGCCGAAAGAGATTGAAGATACGGTTAAGGACATAAAAGATATAATAGCAGACAACTTCACAGTCCGTGCAGCAGAAAAAATGAATGTACTTTATGGCGGGAGTATAACCGAAAGCAACTGCTCACAGTTTTCTAAAATCAAAGGCATATCTGGACTATTGGTTGGCGGTGCATGTCTAAACGCCAAAAGCTTTGCAAATATTTGTAAGTAAAATAGTTTAATAATGAAAATACTCGTAATAGTTTTAACAACATTATTACGAGTATTTTTTTTGACTGACAAAAAGCGGCGTAATACTTTGTTTACTGCTATGCCAGGCTAGACAGTCATTTAGAATTAACTAAACTCCTGCCTAGCCTGACATAGCGAGCCTCGTCTTACTTGCTTTTTGTCAGTCAAATTTTTTTAGGGGGTTGCCGAAAAACCGCGTGATACTGTGTTTACTGCCAAGCCGTGCCACACAGTCACGTACCGAGTACGCTCGTGCGTGGGAATTTTCGGGGTCCCCAAAATGCTAAGACGCTTTTTGGGGAGAGGAAGAACAGAGCGTCAAGCGAAAATTTGCCCAATAGCAAATTGAAGCCAATAGCGATAGTTCTGACGATGTCGAGCCTTGTCTCACTTGTTTTTAGGCAGTCAAATTTTTTTAGGGGGTTGCCGAAAAACGGCGTAATACTTTATTTTTGCTTTGCTTGAGACTAGAATTTTAGACAAAAGAAATGCACTGCATTTCTTCTCCTAAGTCACGGCAAAATGTAGAGCGAAGTGCGATTTTCGTTTGGCCGTGAGCAAAGGGGCAAAAACAAACATTAAGCACAACTTTTGCTAAAAAATTTTGCAAAAGTGTGCCGTTTAGTGCAGTTTTTGCCCCAAATAGTGCAGTTTTTGCCCTTTTACCACCCACCCTAAGACCACAAAGTTTAAAAAAAACTAAAATTTTTTAAAAAATTTTGAAAAAACGCTTGACAAACATAGGGGGGGGGGGGGGGGAAAAAAAAAAAAAAAATTTTAAAATAAAAAAAAAAAATAGAAAAAAAATTTTTTATAAA
>CALWTI010000031.1 GCA_944384425.1 uncultured Clostridia bacterium
GGGGTAGGTATGAACCATGAAAACTAAATAGAAAGTAACAGAAAAGGTTAATTGCTAGAATATAGATAACTAAACGTCAAAAACCAAAGAAAAGAAACGAGTTACAAGAACTTATACGAGTCAGTAAAGTTAGTAATGAGTACAGAAAAAATTTTAACGAAGATATAAACAAGTGAGAGCTTGTATATATACCATTAACGTTAGAGTTTGATCCTGGCTCAGGACGAACGCTGGCGGCGTGCTTAAAACATGCAAGTCGAACGGAGCATGTTTCTTGCACAAAGCGATTTACGAGCGAGACGCCGACGAGTGTGCATAAATTTTTTTTAAAATTTATGCCCCGCAATATAGGTGTACTTACAAACAAATTGTTAAAAGGTTTGTTTGCAAGAAGGCGTAGAGCGAAATAAATAGTTTTGTGCAGGGAACAAGCTTAGTGGCGGACGGGTGAGTAACACATGAGCAACCTGCCTTTTACAGGGGGATAACAAGTAGAAATGCTTGCTAATACCGCATATGACCACGCTCGGGCATCCGAGAGGGGTGAAAGGAGCAATCCGGTAAAAGAGGGGCTTGTGTCTCATTAGTTAGTTGGTGGGGTAACGGCCTACCAAGACAGCGATGAGTAGCCGATCTGAGAGGATGAACGGCCACATTGGAACTGAGAAACGGTCCAGACTCCTACGGGAGGCAGCAGTTAGGAATATTGGGCAATGGAGGGAACTCTGACCCAGCAACGCCGCGTGAAGGAAGAAGGTTTTCGGATTGTAAACTTCTGATCTGTGGGACAAAGAAAGTGATGGTACCACAGGAGCAAGCTACGGCCAACTACGTGCCAGCAGCCGCGGTAATACGTAGGTAGCGAGCGTTGTCCGGAATAACTGGGCGTAAAGGGAGTGTAGGTGGCATATTAAGTGAATCGTGAAAGACCGAGGCTCAACTTCGGAAATGCGATTCATACTGGTAAGCTAGAGTGCAGGAGGGGTATGTGGAACTCCTAGTGTAGCGGTGGAATGCGTAGATATTAGGAAGAACACCAGAGGCGAAGGCGACATACTGGACTGCAACTGACACTGAGACTCGAAAGCGTGGGGATCAAACAGGATTAGATACCCTGGTAGTCCACGCCCTAAACGATGGATACTAAACGTGGGTGGTATCGACTCCATCCGTGTTGAAGCAAACGCGATAAGTATCCCGCCTGAGTAGTACGGCCGCAAGGTTGAAACTCAAAGGAATTGACGGGGACCCGCACAAGCAGCGGAGCATGTTGTTTAATTCGAAGCAACGCGAAAAACCTTACCAAGACTTGACATTGTGTGCATATCCAAGAGATTGGAGAAATAATAGCAATATTACACATAAACAGATGGTGCATGGTTGTCGTCAGCTCGTGTCGTGAGATGTTGGGTTAAGTCCCGCAACGAGCGCAACCCTTGTCCTTAGTTGCCAATATTAAGTTAGGGACTCTAAGGAGACAGCCGTAGATAATACGGAGGAAGGTGGGGATGATGTCAAATCATCATGCCTCTTACGTCTTGGGCTACAAACGTGCTACAATGGCCAGAACAAAGGGAAGCGAAGTGGTAACATGGAGCTAAACTCAAAAACCTGGTCCCAGTTCAGACTGTGGGCTGCAACCCGCCCACACGAAGACGGAGTTGCTAGTAATCCCGAATCAGCATGTCGGGGTGAATGCGTTCCCGGGTCTTGTACACACCGCCTGTCACGCCATGGGAGTTGGGGGTACCCAAAGCCAGTGAGCTAACCGAGCAATCGGGGGCAGCTGTCTAAGGTAAAACCAATGACTGGGGTGAAGTCATAACAAGGTAGCGGTATCGGAAGGTGCCGCTGGATCACCTCCTTTTAAAGAGAAATGTCGACACACCAAAGAGTGTGAGAAATATATGGCGCTTTTGTTAGATATATCTGCAAAGAAACCCAGTTACAAATTCTATTTAGTTTGAGTGAAAAAAAGATTAGGTCTTCTCCTAGTCTTTTTTTTATTTTGTGCTTTAAATTGCTGCAAAATTTTAATATCTTGTTGCTACTTTTGCATTATTTACATTTGTGGCAATTTTTTTTTGTTTTTTTTGCATAAAAGTGTTGACAAATTGTAACACTATGCATATAATACTGTTAGCACAAACAAAAGCCGAGTGCTAGCAATCGAAAATAAAAAAGGGGCAGATTATGCATTTAAGTGAACGAAAACATTTCATTTTGTGTAGTGTAGTTGAAGACTACATCAAAGACGCTGCTCCAATAACAAGTGCTGGTGTGAAAGACAGACATATTCCAAAAATTTCAACTGCAACACTTCGTAATGAACTCAATGCTCTTGAGAGTATGGGATATTTGAAGCAACTACACACATCAGGGGGAAGAATTCCGACAGCGGAAGGGTATAAGTACTATGTTTCTTCACTGCTTGAAGATTTTCAAGTTTCTGAGGATAATCTTTCAAAAGTTGAAAAACTTTTGGACGGTGAAACAAATTCACTTTCGCAAATTTTGTCAGGAATTGCAGACCTTGTGTCAAAGGCCACTAACTATCCAACAATAATGGTCGCAAATGGATATGATAAACTTGTGATTGAACAAGTTAAAATCATACCACTAATTGACAGTGAGGCACTTGTGCTATTTAGAACTCACAGCGGAATTGTTAAAAACAGTTTAACAACTAACGCAAGTGAAAAAGTGTGCGATGATGCGTCAGCATATTTAACTAGAAAATTTGCGGGCAAGACGATTGGCGAAATGTTGGAAGGTGACATATTAGAAAAGTCGCTAGGCGAAGTCAAGACATTTCAATCTCTTGTAAGTAGCTTAATAGACAGTATGCGCAAGTTCATCAAAAAGACCAAAGTTGATGTTCGTGGTGAAGCCACTGCAAACATCTTGAACGAGAATGAGACCACAAGCGTGACAAAGACCAAAAAAATACTTTCGCTTCTTGGTGACAAAGATGAGCTATACAATACCGTTCGTGCCAGCGATGACATAACAGTTGAAATCGGTGATGAGGATGCCAAAATGGCAGGATGTGCACTTATCACTGCACCAATCGTCATCAAGGGCACACCAGTTGCATCACTAGCAGTCATTGGACCTGATAGAATGGACTATGCAAACATCGCACAAGCTCTGAAAATTGTAATGAATGAGCTAGATAAAGACAAAGGAGATAGCTAATGTCGTACAAAAAACAAGAACAAACAAAGCCAAAAGACGAACCGCTAGAAAAAGAGCTGGTTGTTGAAGAGCCAGTCAAAGAAGACGAAGCTAAGCCAAGTGAAGATAAACCTGAGAGTAAGGCAAGTGAAAACACTGAAAAACCTGACCTTGCACAAGAATATCTTAACATGGCAAGAATAATTCAAGCCGACTTTGACAACTACCGTAAGCGTAGCCAAGAGAGCATAAGACAGGCAAAAATTGACGGGAAAATTGAGGCAATTCAAGTTATTTTGCCAAGTCTAGATGTTTTCAAGAAGGCAAAGCAAATGATAACCGACCCAGCATCACTCAAAGGCATTGAGATGGTTGAAAATGAAATTCAAAATTCATTGAATGCACTTGGTGTCAAGAAGATTGAGACAGTGGGTAAGCCTTTTGATCCAAGATATCACCATGCACTTAGCACAATGATGGACAGAACAAAGCCAGACGGCGAAGTGCTTGATGAATATCAGGCAGGATATATATTCAATGATAAAGTAATTAAATACAGTCAAGTTATTGTCAATAAAATAAAGGAGGAGAAAAATGAGTAAAATTATTGGTATTGACTTAGGAACAACAAACAGTTGCGTAGCAGTTATGGAAGGTGGACAGCCAACAGTTATTGCAAACGCTGAAGGTGACCGCACAACACCATCTGTTGTCGCATATACAAAAGAAGGTGAAAGACTTGTCGGTAAGGTTGCAAAGCGTCAAGCAGTTGCAAACCCTGAAAACACAATCACTTCAATAAAAAGACTTATGGGAACAGATCAAAAAGTCACATTAAATGGTAAACAGTACACACCACAAGAGATTTCTGCAATGATTCTTTCAAAACTTAAACAAGATGCAGAAAGCTATCTTGGTGAAAAGGTAACACAAGCAGTTATCACAGTACCTGCATACTTTAACGATAGTCAACGTCAAGCAACAAAAGACGCAGGCAGAATCGCAGGACTTGAAGTACTTAGAATAATCAACGAACCAACAGCAGCAGCACTTGCTTATGGTCTTGACAAAGGTGATAACAAGAGTCAAAAAATTCTTGTCTATGACCTTGGTGGTGGTACATTCGATGTATCAATACTTGAAATAGGTGATGGCGTATTCGAAGTTTTGTCAACAAACGGTGATACACACCTTGGTGGCGATGACTTTGATAACCGTATCATAGACATATTGGTTGACGATTTCAAAAAGACAAACAATATTGATTTAAGAAGCGATAAACTTGCAATGCAAAGACTCAAAGAAGCAGCAGAAAAGGCAAAGATTGAACTTTCTGCAACTCCAAAGACAACAATATCACTTCCATTCATAAGCGCAGATGCAACAGGTCCAAAACACTTGGAATATGACCTTACACGTGCTCAGTTTGAAGCAGCAACAAGCGACTATATTGATAAGACAATTGAATGTACAAAGCGCGCACTTTCTGATGCAAAACTTTCAATAAACGATATCAACAAAGTTATATTAGTTGGTGGTTCAACACGTATGCCAGCTGCATATGAAGCAGTTAAGAACTTCACAGGAAAAGAGCCATTCAAAGGCATCAACCCAGATGAATGTGTTGCTATTGGTGCAGCAATTCAAGCAGGTGTCCTTGCTGGTGAAGTCAAAGACGTCTTACTTTTGGATGTCACACCACTTTCACTTGGTATTGAGACACTTGGTGGAGTATTTACAAAACTTATTGACAGGAACACAACAATTCCTACAAAGAAGTCACAGATATTCTCAACAGCAACAGATAACCAACCAGGAGTAGACATTCATGTCCTTCAAGGTGAAAGAGAGTTTGCTGCTCAGAACAAGACACTTGGAAGATTCCAACTCACAGACATTCCACCAGCACCAAGAGGAGTGCCACAAATCGAAGTTACATTCGATATTGATGCAAACGGTATTGTTCATGTAAGTGCAAAAGATCTTGGAACAAACAAAGAGCAATCAATCACAATCACAGCTTCAAGCAACTTGACAGAAGAAGAAATCAACAAGGCAGTCAAAGAAGCTGAACAAAATGCAGAAGAAGACAAGAAGCGTCGTGAACTCATAGATGCTCAAAACGCTCTTGACAACCAGATATATCAACTTGAAAAACTTCTCAAAGACAGTGGCGACAAAGTTTCAGAAGAAGATAAAAAGAAACTTGAAGACGCAATTGCCGAAGCTAAGAAGGCAAAAGACCTCAAAACAGCAGAAGAAGTCAAAGCAGCTGGTGAAACACTAAGCAAAGCAAGCGAAGAAGTTGTTGTTAAACTTTATCAACAAGCACAGCAAAATGCTCAAAATCAAAGCACAGAAGAGAAAAAGGACACAGATCCAGAAGTAGTTGTTGAAGAAGATAATAACGGCGACAAAAAAGACTAATAAAAACAGGTAGAATATGGCAAAGGACTATTATAAAATTCTAGGTGTTGACAAATCAGCCAGCGAAGATGAAATAAAGTCCGCCTATCGAAAACTAGCCAAAAAATACCACCCAGACCTCAATAAAGATAACCCCGAGGCAGCAGATAAGTTCAAAGAAATAAATGAAGCCTATGAGGTTTTGTCCGACAGCCAAAAGCGCAAAAACTATGACCAGTTCGGTTCTGCCGATGGGCCGCAGTTTTCGGGCTTTGGTCAAGGAACAGGGGCCAGTGGTGGTTTTTCTGGTTTTGATTTCTCAGGTGGCTTTGATGACATCTTTGGTGACATATTTTCTGCATTTGGTGGCACAAGGTCAAGGGCAAGAAGAGCATACAAAGGTGAAGATATCAATCTTAGCCTAAACATAACGCTCAAAGAAGCTTGCCTTGGAACAACAAAGACCATTGCCGTAACAAGAGTTGAAACTTGTCCAAAATGTGCCGGCACTGGTGCAAAAGATGGTTCAAATTTCACAACTTGTCCAGACTGTAAAGGTGCAGGCAGGGTGAGATATCAGCAAAACACCATATTTGGAACGACTATTCGTGAAGGCGAATGTCAAACTTGTGGTGGAACTGGTAAAATAATCAAAGAAAAATGTACTTATTGTGCAGGCAAAGGCATTGTCAGAGTTCAAAAAAATATTGATGTCAAAATTCCAGCAGGAATTGATGATGACCAAATACTCAAAATGACAGGTCAGGGCAACGCTCCATCTCGCCTGGGCACGAATGGTGATTTGAACATAAAGATAAATTTGGTGCCAGACAAACTTTTGACACGAAAAGGCAACGACCTTTATCTTGATGTCTATGTTCCTTTCACAACGCTTCTTCTAGGTGGCAAAATTGCAGTTCCAACGCTTGAAGGCGAGTTTATGCTAGACATAAAGGAGCTTACTCAAAGTGGAACAATTATGAGAATAAAGGGCAAAGGCTCAAAAATTCTTCACAAAGAATCAAGAGGCGATTTGCTTGTAACACTCAAAGCAGAGTCACCAAAAGCACTTGACAAAAAGAGCAAAGATGCGTTAAAAACTTTGGCAGAAAATATATCTATTTCAAACTATCCAAAGTACAAAAAATATATGGACACTTCAAAAGAGGTAAAGTGATTTGAGAAGATTTTTTGGTAAAATAATTGACCATAGATTGCAACTTGACGACGAGGAATTAAACCACCTCGCCGTTTTGCGTCTTGGTGAAGGCGACCAATTCATTGCCATTTGCGGTGATGAATATGAATATGTTTGCCAAATAAAAAGTGTAGACAAAAAGCACATTGACTATGAAATAATTTCAAAAAATTTATGTCAGCAAAACCCAAAGTATGACATAACACTTTTTCAAGCAGTTCCAAAGCCAGAAAAACTTGAAATAATAACTCAAAAAATAACAGAGCTTGGTGCAAAAAATTTAGTGCTTTTTGAAAATGAGTACTGTGCCTTTAAACCAAGTCCAAACAAACTTTTAAGGCTCAACAAAATAACAGTCGAGTCGTGTAAGCAGTGCCAAAGAAGTATACCAGTTAAAATTCATGATGTAGTGACTTTTGATGATATGCTAAATATGCTTGACGATTATGATATTGTACTTTTTGCATATGAAGGTCAAAAAAACATTGAAAATATAGACTTTAAAGGTGCAAAAAAAGTTGCAACAATTGTTGGTAGCGAGGGCGGTTTTTCTGAGGCAGAGGCGAAAAAAATATTTAAAAAAAATGCCATATCAATGGGACTTGGCAAAAGAATACTCCGCTGTGAAACAGCGGCGATTATGTCTGTTGGACTAATTAGCTACAAATTGGGTAATTAAAATGAAAATAGCAGTTTTAACATTAGGATGCAAAGTAAATAAATACGAAAGCGAAAGCATGATTTTGACACTGAAAAAACAAGGTCATGAAGTTTTTTCACACCTTACCTTTGCCGATGTTTATATAATAAACACATGTGCAGTGACAAATGAAGCAGAACGAAAAAGTCGTCAAATGGTGTCAAGGTGCTTAGCACTAAATAAAGACGCAAAAGTCTACATTTGTGGCTGTGCTTCGCAAAACAATGCAAAACAATTTGAAAAACTCAAAAATGTTGTTTCAGTTGTTGGCAACGCAAACAAACCACAACTTGTGTATGACCTTGAAACCACAGGTACGCACATAGACAAATTGCCAACTGTATATGAAGACATATATCACGCATATCCAACGCAAGTGCGTGCATATGTCAAAATTCAGGACGGTTGCAACAACTTTTGCTCTTATTGTATAATACCATACCTTAGGGGAAGAAGCCGTTCAAGAAACATTGTTTCAATACTAAATGAAATTGACGAACTTAGTCATCAAGTCAAAGAAGTTGTGCTTACGGGTATAGATGTTTCTGACTATAAAATTGACGGCGAAAAAGCACTTGACAAACTTGTTGAAAAACTTGCACCATACACCTTAAAGCTTCGTTTCAGACTTAGTTCACTTGAACAGGGCGTTGTTGATGAAAAACTTTTAATAGCATTAAAAAATTCCAATTTTTGTCCACATTTTCATCTTTCACTTCAAAGTGGGTGTGATAGCGTTCTTAAAAGAATGAATAGAAAATACACCACAAGTGATTATATAAAAACAGTTAAATTAATAAGAAAATATTTTCCAGATGCAAATATTTCAACAGATATTATTGTTGGTTTTGGTGGAGAAACCAAAAAAGAATTTAAAAAAACATTAAAATTCGCTAAAAAAATAAAATTTGCAAATATTCACATCTTCCCATATTCAGTCCGCGAGAGCACTGTGGCGCAAAAACAGCACTATAATGAAGTGGATAAAAAAACGAAAAAAGCAAGAGAAAAAATACTTCAAAAATTAAATAAAAAATTAAATAAAAAATATATAAATAAATTCAAAAATAAAATATTAACAGTGCTTATTGAAGAAAAAATAGACGATTATTATGTTGGCTACACAGAAAATTATATTCGTTGTTATGTTAAAGATTCAAAAGTAAACCAGTTTGTCAAAGTGAAAATAAAAGGGCAATATAATGACGGTGCAGTCGCTGAGAAAGTTTTGTAAAAGTGTTGACAACAAATTAAAATGTGTGTATAATTCATAGGAATTTAGAACTAAAAGTAGGTGAAAAAAGTGACAGTTGTCAAAGTTGGCGAGAACGAAAGCCTTGAAAGCGCAATTAAACGCTTCAAGAGAAAATGTCAAAAAGACGGCATAATTGGTGACATCAGGAAAAAAGAAGCTTACAAAAAGCCATCAGTTGCCAAGAAAGAAAAAAGAGAAGCAGCTCGTAAACGCGCACGTAAACGTGGTTAAAAAAACATCCATTTGGATGTTTTTTTATTTCGCTACACTTTTTAAAATATCAACAATTTTTTCTGCCGAGTTTAAAGTTGTTTGTTTTCCAAGATTTTCAACTAGTTTGTCTTTGTTTTTAAACACATCATCAATTGCTAAAATAAGTGTATCAATGTCAAGTTTTTCTTGTGGAAGAACTTTTGCTAGTCCACTTTGTTCAAGAAGTTTTGCATTTTCAACTTGGTCGCCTCTGCTTACGCCTTTTGGCAGGGGAATGAGTAGCATAGGTTTTAATATTGACATAAGTTCAAAAATGGCATTGGCGCCACTTCTTGACACGCACACATCACACGCATCAAAAAAGTCACCGATGTTACTTGCAAACTTTAAAGCCAAGTAATTTTTTGATGTTTTTTCTTGACCACTTTTTCCAACAATGTGAATGATGTTGTATTTTTTTGTTAGTTTTTCAATATTTTGTTGCACAACATCATTTATTGCCTTTGCGCCCAAGCTTCCACCAATAAAAAGAACTGTGTTTAGCGTGTCGTCGTGGTCAAATAGTCGCATGACATTTTGTTTGTTGCCGTACTTTATATCATCTCTAATTGGTATGCCCGTAACCACGCATTTTTTCTTGCCCGATGCAGTTTTGTCAAAGGCAGTGCACATGACTTTGCAATATTTGTATATTATTTTGTTTGCAAGCCCCATACTTAAATCACTTTCATGACTAACTACTGGTATTTTAAGCTTTTTGCCAGCGATGGCAACGGGGATAGAAACATATCCGCCTTTTGAAAATATGACAGATGGTTTAAGCTTTTTTAATATTTTTTTGCACGCACAAATGCTTTTTAAAAGTTTAAATGGTATGGACAATGTTTTTATAGATAATTTTCTATTAAATTTAGGCGTGTCAATTTCAAAAAATTCAATATCGTATTGTTTAACAATATCTTTTTCCATGCCGTTTGTGCCTATGTAATAAATTTTGTCAAAATGTTTTTTTAAATATGGCAAAAGCGCAATGTTTGGCATGATATGCCCAGCAGTGCCACCACCACAAAGAACAATAGATTTCATATACTCTCCAAGCATATTTTATGTATTTTATTTGCAATTTATTGCAAAAATATTAAAGTGAATAAAATTAAACTTTACTTTTTTTCAAAATTGTTTTATTCTAATAATATAAAATTATTTAATTGAGGCAAATACATGGATAATTCTTCTTACGGTTCAAAAGACATAGTTGTTTTGGAAGGACTTGACGCAGTCAGACTTCGCCCAGGAATGTACATCGGAACAACAGGTCCAAAAGGTTTTCATCATCTTTTATGGGAAATTGTGGATAATAGTATTGATGAAATTTCAAACGGCTATGGTGACACAATATCAATCACATTAAACACCGATGGCAGTGCAACTGTTTCAGATAATGGTCGTGGTATACCTGTGGATATGCACCCAACACTAAAAAAATCTGGTGTTGAAGTCGTGTTTACTCAGCTCCACGCAGGCGGAAAATTCAACAATAAAAATTATAGTTATTCAGGTGGACTTCACGGCGTTGGTGCATCTGTAACAAACGCACTTAGTGAATGGCTTAAAGTTGAAGTTGATAGAAACGGCAGAAGATATGTAATGGAATTTTCAAGCCGAGTAATTGACGGAAAGCTCAAAAGTGGTTTGCCACTTGGCCCACTAAAAGATGTTGGTGCAACAACAAAACAAGGCTCAACGGTGACTTTTTTGCCAGACAAGCGTATGTTTGGAGACATCACTTTTTCTTTTGATGTAATAAATCGCCGTATTCGTGAACTTGCCTTTTTGAATAAAGGTCTCAAAATTGAGCTTTATGACAAACGCACAGACAAAGATGTTAAGTACCACTATGAAGGTGGAATAAAAGACTTTATTTCATATATTGACGAGGGAAAGACAAAGTTATTTTCAACGCCAATGTATTTTTCTGCTGAAAGTGACATACTCAAACTTGAAGTTGCTGTTGAATACACAGACTCTTACACTGAAAATACATTCAGTTATGTAAATAACATACCAACCACCGAGGGTGGAACACACGAAACAGGATTCAAGACTGCTTGGACAAAGGTGTTCAACGACTATGCTCGCTCATCGGGATTTTTGAAAGATAAAGACCAAAACTTTATTGGTGAAGATTTTCGTGAGGGTATAACTTGCATCATAGCAATAAAGATGCACAGTGTTGAGTTTGAAGGTCAAACAAAGACAAAACTAGGAAATCCAGAGGCAAAGACAGAAGTTGAACGGTTGACGACAATTGAGCTTAGCAAAATTTTGAAATCTAAAGATTTTGAAAAGATGGCGAATGTCGTGCTTGAAAAAGCCAAAGGAGCAGCCAAGACTCGTGAGGCAGCAAGGCGAGCAAAAGAGATATCTCGTGCAACCAAAAATGCCGACAACTTTAACCTTGTTGGCAAACTTGCGGCGTGCACTTCAAGAAAAGGCGAAAAGAGCGAACTTTTCATAGTCGAGGGTGATTCGGCAGGTGGTAGCGCAAAACAGGGCAGAGATAGAATGTTCCAAGCCATATTGCCACTCAAAGGTAAGCCACTAAACGCCGAAAAAAAGCGTATTGACCAAGTGCTTGCAAACGAAGAGATAAGGACAATAATAAGCGCACTTGAAACAGGCATTGGTGAAGATTATGACGCAAGCAATTTAAGATATCACAAAGTCATTATCTTGTCAGATGCCGACCAAGACGGTGCACACATTCGTGCAATACTTTTGACATTCTTTTTCAGATATATGCGTGATTTAATAACCGATGGTCATGTGTTCATCGGGCTTCCACCACTTTACAAAGTTTACAAGAAAAATTATGAAGAGTATGTTTATTCTGATTATGAACTTCCGGAAGCAATAAAGCGTGCAGGAAAAGGCTATCAAATTCAGCGATATAAAGGTCTTGGCGAAATGAACCCAGAACAGCTTTGGGAAACCACCATGGACCCTAAAAAGCGTACACTTGTTGAAGTCACCATTGACGATGCAGCAGAGGCAGAAAAGATGGTCACAACTTGGATGGGTGACAATATTGAGGCAAGAAAGGCATACATTGCACTTCATGCCAACTTTAATAGAGAAGATAAATTTGGTGAACAATTTAGTTAGGAGACACTATGGACGATGAAGAAGATATTCCTCTCGTAGTGCCGGGTCAGATATGT
>CALWTI010000032.1 GCA_944384425.1 uncultured Clostridia bacterium
AACTTGTGCAGCATATATAATTGTTGTTAAAAACACTGATAGGGTGTTTGACTTAAATAGTAAACAAATAAGCATTGCAAGCGAGATATAGAATAATAAGTTGATAACAACAGAAATTAGGTAAATAAACATAAGAAGTATAGGATGTATTGATATTACTGAAGAAGAGTTAAACACTACTAGGCACTGTGACATAGGCACGCCGTACATTATTGAGCCAACAACAAATGATGCAACCGTTGATATTATTATCAGCATAACGCCAAACATAACACAAGAGAGATATTTTCCTGAGAACAACTTATTTCTTGTGTATGGTCTTATTGCAATCATTTTCATTGTTCCACTTGCTTGGTCACCAGCAATACTGCTACAAGCATAAAATATAGTGAATATTATGATTAAGACACTGAGAATTTGCATTGAATAAACTGTGTAATCATATGCGTTACTCGTTGCGCCAGACGCAACGCCATAGTTAAATGAGGTGAGGTAGTTGTATTGAAAATTGTTGTTTTCAAGTAAGTAGTCATAAATTGTGTCTTGTTCGTTTAAAGCATATTTTGAAACTTCTGTGTAGCCAATTAAGCTATCAAGCTCTGTGTCTGACTTATCGCCAATTCTAAGTAGCATAAATTTGTTATTTAACACTGTCATATTCATATCGGCATATGAATAATACTGTGCGATGTATTCGTTCATTTGTGCTATATCTTCTTCGTTTGTACTTTCAAAGTGTTCGTTTAAAAATGTTTCTATTTGTGTGTTATATACATCAACAAGAGTTTGTTTTGCGTCTTTGTAATATTTTTGAATGAGCTCGTCATAAGTGTCATAATCAATTGAGAATTCTTCCAAGTTTGCGACAATTTTTCTTGACGAAGCTAAACTATAATTTTGTCTTATTGTGTTAGCAAGGTCAATATAATCATCAGCGCTTTTAAACCCATCAAAATTTTGAGGTATAGCATCATATAATTTTTCAACTTCTTTGTAAATTGTATTGTACTGACTGGTTGTAAAAAAGTAGTTTAAAGGCTTTTCGTTGGCATTATTTTTTATAGTTGCCAAATAATCTAGAAGTTTTGAAGATGCGTCTTTGAGTTCAATTAAAGCGTTTTTTAGTGGCTCAATATTGTTTGTTTGTGAAGATGAAATTTGTTCATCTTTTATGCTGTCGAATAGGTCACTGTACGCACTATTACCACCAGAATCAATTTGATATATTTTGTTAATTAGCGTTTCAAGGCTGGTTTCTGGAGAAAGTACAATGCTTTTATATTGATTGTCGATATTTTCATAATTTTCGTCAAACTGCCTATCTATACCTGTCTTATTGATAGAGTTTGCTGTGTTATAAAATTCTTGGTAAACAGCGTTTACCGAGTTACCAGAATAAGAAAGTTTTGTTGTGTTTTGAGTAGGAGAGTAGAGAAGGTTAGTGAGTATAAGCGTTATGATTAAAAGGGCAGTCAAAATAAATATTGACGGTCTGTAAAAAATTTTATTAAATTCTGCACTTGCAAGTCTAAAAACTTTTTTCATATTTTCTCCTAACTTATTGATGTGCTACTATTTTGATTGATGATGCTCAAAAACACATCTTCGAGTGAATAGTCAACGTCGCCAGCGCCATAAACAAGGACTTTCTTTTGCGTTAGCATAACAATCATCTGAGGTAAACTATTTTTATCTTTTGCGGTAATGTACACATTGTTGCCTTGAATCTTAACTTTTGCACCAAAGAATTGAGTAATAAGCTTGCCAGAGTAGTTAGGTGCGTTGCACTTGATGTATTGTGAACCGGCTTGAAGGCAACTGTGCTTGATTTCTTCCATTGTCTTTACTTGAATGATTTTTCCTTTGTCAATAATTGCGACAACATCACAAAGGTTTTCCATCTCTCCAAGAATATGACTTGAAATTAAAATAGAAATTCCTTCTTTATAGGCAAGTTGTTTTAGCATCATTCTAAATTCTCTTATTCCGTTAGCGTCAAGACCATTTGTTGGCTCGTCCAAAATTAGAAGCTTTGGTTTGCTAAGTAGTGCCTGTGCAACGCCAAGACGCTGTTTCATGCCAAGTGAATATTTTCCAACTTTGTCTTTGATTCTGTTTGATAGTCCAACAAGTGTTGCCACTTCATTTATTCTTTGAGTTGATACATTCCCAGAAAGCTTAGCAAAAAACTTCAAGTTGTTATATCCCGAAAGATATGGATAAAAAACAGGAGTTTCAATCATTGCTCCAACATTTTTTATTGCTTGCTCGAAAGAGGTTTTAACTGACTTGCTACAAATATAGGCATTTCCAGATGTTATATGAGCAAGACCAGTTAGCATTTTTATTGTTGTACTTTTGCCGGCACCGTTTGCGCCCAAAAATCCCATTATTTGTCCAGGAAAAACGCTTAGTGATATGTTGTCAACAGCAACTCTATCACCATACTTTTTGGTGAGATTGACAATGTTTAATATTGGTTTTACACTTTGTTGTTTTGTTTCCACTATATTCTCCATTATTCTTCTTCAATATCGATTAGAGTTTCATAGACATTTTCATATATTAAGTGTGCTTTATCTCTCCAAATGTTTGTTGCACCAATTGCACTTTGTCTTGAGGGTGCTTTGATTTTGATTTCAAACATAGGTTCGTCAATTAGTGCTGAACGGATTTTGAGGCAAACTGTGTAGCTTCCGTCTGAATTTCTATCAATTGTGCTGACATATTCTTGTGAGCGTTTGAAAGCCATTCTATTTTCTTTAACATATTCAGTTATTTGGTCGCGAAGGTCTTTGTCAATTCTTTCGTAAAAATGTGAGAGGCAATTTCTTCCAGTGTAGGTGATGGTGTAGCGATCTTCTTCGCTGTTTCCATTTGTTTTATATATAAAGCCAGCCTCAACCAAGCTAAATATAATTTCTTTGCACTCCATATAGTTGTCTATCCAGTTGTTTTTTCCGTAGCATATGTCAATTATGGACTGTTCAGTCAAAGGAATTTCAATCTTTTCCAACACAAACAAAACTATTAGTTTATGTAATGTTGTCTCTTGTTCTCGGTTATCCATTTTTTCTCCGTTTTTTATATCATAACACATGGTAGTATTTTCGTCAAATATATTAAATTACAATATTAAGTTGAATATTTTATATAGTTATGATAAAATACAAAAAATACTAAGGAGAAAACATGTTAAGTGACAGTGCATTAAGAAATGTTCATGCTTGCATTGCAAGTTGTGACGAGCTAATAAATGGTAGGTTTATTTTTGCTGAAAATTTAATTGCAAAAATTTTGCAAAATATAAGTGATTCAAAAGAAATTTATGAACTTATTGCAGAGTGTATGCAAAACTTTAATTTTGATAGGGAGTTTAACAGGGCGAAGGTCAAGTTGCCAACAAAAGACGGATATTTTGTTATGCCAGAAAGTAAAGCCATTGTGCTTCCACTTGTGTTCTGTATTTTTGTGGACATAAGAGATAAAAAACTCAACTTCCACGAGTTTTTGAAAAATTACTTTACTAGCGAAGATATGAACGAGTTTGAAAACTTTGCACAAACAGTGGTTGTTCCGTTTAAAGAAGCAATTAAATATTGTTTTGACCTAGACAATCAAAGTCATAGTTTGGATGCTCCAAAAGAAGAAGAACAAGAAAAGCATGATGAAAAAGAAGAAGATGAGCAAAAACCAAAACCAAAGCAGTTCAGTGACACCACTCTTTCAAAGTTTATGGCAGATGCCGACATTATTTTGAAGCAAATGAATGATGAACTAAGCTTGGATAGAAAAGTTAAACAAGACCTTAAAAACGATTTGCAATATTTGATTTTATGTATGCAAGATTGCGTAAACAAACTTGATATAAAAAATCTTAGTGCCTACATTGTTGCACTTTCTTATATGTCAGTAAAGGCACATTCAATAAGATTTTTGGTCGCAGATTTAAAGCAAAAGCTTGGTGAATATTACTCAAATTAGTGCAATGGCAAGTATGGCACATATGATGCAAGAAAATATCATATGTGTCATTTTTTGTTTGATAAAATATCCATATCCAGTTATGTCTTTCAAAAAAGCCATAGATTGCATTGCTGTTGAAATTCCACCAAAAGATATAATGGCACTGCACAAAACTGTTCTTGCATATAAAGACAGTGAAAGAGAAGATATGTCAATGCAACCTTTTGTTATTTCAAGCATTCCGCTAAGTACTGCCGATGAAATGTTTTTGTCAACACCGATATAGTTAAGTAGAGTAACGATAGGATAAAACACATTTAAGTAGTTTAAAATCTCAATTAAAATAAAAGCTATTGCAACAATACCACCGATAAGTAGCACAGAGAAAATGCTATCCATAACGCAACTTGAAAGCGTTGCATCGCTTTTCATATCTTTAATCTCATATGGCAAGGTTATGTTTTGACTTTTTTTGCCCCTGTATAAAAGCCCATTTAAAAGTGCTCCAAGTATGTGTGATGCATACAAAATATAACCAGCCTGAGCCGATAAAAGCATGCCCACGCCAACACTTCCAAGTATGAACATGGGACCAGAATTTGAAGTGAAGGAAATGCACTTTTTGGCGTCATCTTTTGAAAGCATTTTGTTTTTGTATAGGTCAGATATAAGTTTGCTTCCAACTGGATAACCTGTCAAAATACTCATTACAAAGGCATATGACGAAATTGGTGGAGTGTTATATGTTTTGTACATAAGTTTGCCGAAATAATTTGAGATGTTTTTCACATATCCAAGTGATGTTAAAAGTTTAGTGAAAATAAAAAATGGCAATAATGAAGGAAGAAGCACAGTTGCCCAAACTGTTATTGCATCAAAGCAAACACCAATGTATGTTGTTGGTGATGAAATTATGGCTATTAAGATGACGATTATGGCGATGGATAGAAATTTTTTCATAAAACTTTTTGACAAAGTAGTTGTCGTTATTGTACTATATGTGTGAAGCGTTTTACTTAGAAGAGGGCATATGAATTTTTTTAAATATCTAAGAAACAAAGCAAAACAGTGTAAAAAAACACTAATATTTCCAGAGGCTGCTTTTTCTGACAGAATAAAAGAAGCTGTTTTGTATCTTAAAAAACATAATATTTGTGATGTTATTTTGATTGGTGATGAAAGTTCACTAATTATGCAAAATAAAAAATTTAAATCGTTTAAGATATTAAACCCAAAAACATTTGAAAAAACAGAAGAGCTTGCCAAGGCTTTGTATGAGGCAAGAAAAGAAAAGGGTATGACGGCGGATGAAGCTGAAAAGCTTATTTTGGATCCATTTTACTTTGCTACAATGCTATTAAAATTTGATTATGCTGATGGTATGGTCGCAGGTGCAGAAGTTCCGACGGCGACAACATTTAGACCTGCTTTGCAACTCTTAAGAGGCGATGACTTTGTAAGCTCATATATGCTCATGGTTGGCAAAAACAGTTTGACAGACAATCCATTTGCTTTGGCTGACTGTGGTCTTACCATTGAGCCGACAAGTGACCAGCTTTGCAAAATTGCACTTAGGACTGCCGAAGAGTTCAACAAACTGACAAATATTACTCCAAAGGTTGCCTTTTTGTCTTACTCCACTAATTCAAGTGCAAAAGGTGATAGTGTGGACAAAGTAAAAAGTGCATATGAGCAGTTTACAAAGCATAGTGACATTTTGGCACAAGGAGAGGTTCAGCTTGACTGTGCTCTTCTTGAAAATGTTGCAAAAACAAAGCTTGGAGAAAATGCTAAGTATTATGGCAAAAATAATGTTTTGATATTTCCCGATTTAAATTCGGCAAATATATGCTATAAGGCAATTTCATATTTTGGAAACCTTAGCGCAATTGGTCCAATAGCGGTTGGCTTTTCAAAGCCAGTCAATGACTTGTCAAGAGGTGCAACTGTTATGGACATAGTAAATTTATCAGCAATCACAGTATTGCAATGTAAGGAGAAAAAATGAAGGTATTAGTTATCAATGCAGGAAGTAGTTCACTCAAATATCAGCTTTTTGATATGGACGGAGAAAAAGTAATTGCAAAAGGCAATTGCGAAAAAATTGGCTTAGTTGATTCATTTGTTGTGTATAAGGCAAATGGACAAGAAAGAGAATTTAAAGTCTATATGCCAACACACACCGAAGCCATCGGCGAAGTGTTTAAAGTTCTCACAAATAAAGAATATGGAGTTTTGAAGTCACTTGATGAAGTCAATGTTTTTGGACATCGCGTTCTTCATGGTGGAGAAATTTACAAAGACAGTGTCGTTGTCGATGACGAAGTGTTAAAAAATCTTGAAGACTTAAAACCACTTGGCCCACTTCATATGCCAGCAAATATTGCAGGTATAAGGGCATGTATGAAGCTTTGTCCAGACAAGCCAAATGTTGCAGTTTTTGACACGGCATTCCATCAAACAATGCCAGATTATGCCTACCTTTATGGTCTTCCATATGAAGCATATAAAGAGTGGAAAATAAGAAAATACGGTTTTCATGGCACTTCACACAAATATGTGTCTGGTGAACTTGCTAAGTGCATAGGAAAGCCTATTGAAGAGCTTAAACTAATAACAATTCACCTTGGCAACGGTTCGAGTGTTTGTGCTGTTAAGAATGGAAAGAGTATTGATACATCAATGGGATTCACACCACTTGAAGGACTTATTATGGGCACAAGATGTGGAGACTTGGACGCATCAGTTCTTGAATACATCGCAAATAAGACAGGTTGGACGCTTAAAGAAATTACAAACTACTTAAACAAAAAAAGTGGTGTTCTTGGAATAAATGGCGTTTCATCAGATATGCGTGATAACAATGCACAAATTGAAGAAGGAAACGAAAAGGCAAAATTAGTCATTGAAATGCTTTCATACAAAATAAAGAAATACATCGGCTCATATGCGGCTGCAATGGGCGGACTTGACGGAATTGCTTTCACTGGAGGTGTTGGTGAGAATCAGGAAGATGTTCGTGATTACAGCACATCAGACCTTGAATTTTTGGGAATAAAGCTCGACAAACACAAAAACTACAATTTGCCACGTGGCACAGTTGAAGAGTTGTCAGCACCAGATAGCAAAGTCAAAATTTATAGAATACCAACAAATGAAGAATTGGTTATTGCACGTGACTGCGTTAGACTTTGCAAATAACAAAATTTTTGTTGACATGTTGTAAAATTGATATTATAATAAAAAAGTTAAAAATAAACTGCCTTTATTGGCAAGTTGAATATAGGAGGAAAAAATGGCAGTTCCAAAACGTAAAGTGTCAAAAGCAAGAAGAAACACAAGAAATTCTGCAAACTTCAAGGCAAGTGTTCCAACACTTGTTGAGTGCCCAGAGTGTCACGCACAAAAACAGCCACACAAGGTTTGTCCACATTGCGGATATTATAATGGCAAAAAAGTAGTTGAAACTGAGAAACAAGGCAAGGCAGAATAACTCAATTTTGAATTAAAAACAGAAAAGCAAGTTATATCTTAAACACTTGCTTTTTTTTATTGATTATATTATGATATACTATGGTAAAATTTGCTTAGGGAGTATGCCTTATGAAAATAGTTATTGATGCCTTTGGCGGTGACCATGCACCAAACTGCGTGATTGACGGAACCATTATGGCACTTAAAAAATTTGACGATATAGAAATTGTCCTAACTGGTGATGAAAATATTTTAAAAAACTTGTTAAAAACAAAAAAATATGATAGTTCACGACTCAGCATTATTCATGCGCCTGATGTGATTACAAACGACGATATTCCAACAGACGCAATAAAGCACAAGACCAATTCTTCACTTGTTGTCGCTTTTGATTATTTGAAAAACAATGATGACTGTGTGGCCTTAATTAGTGCTGGTTCAACGGGAGCAGTGCTTACTGGTGGTTTTTTGAAAATTGGCAGAATAAAAGGAGTCTCACGCCCAGCTCTTGCACCATTTTTCCCAACTGCAAAAGGTGGAATGGTATGCCTTATTGACTGTGGTGCGAATGTCGAGTGCAAACCACTAAATTTGTGTCACTTTGCTTTGATGGGCTCACTTTACTATAAAATTATGTTTGGCGTGGAAAATCCAAAAGTTGCGCTTTTGTCCAACGGTAGCGAAGAAAAGAAGGGCAACGAACTTTGTAAGCAAACATATCCGCTACTCAAACAACTTCCAATAAACTTTATTGGCAATGTTGAAGCGAGATATTTCATGACCGGTGATGTTGATGTTATGGTGACTGACGGATTCTCAGGCAATATACTTTTAAAGTCAGTTGAAGGTGCAGTCAAATTCACAACTAAAGTTATGAAACAAGCCATGCTTAGCACTTTGATTAGTAAAATCGGAGCACTTTTTTGCAAACGGGCTCTTGGCAAGGTAAAAGACAAGCTGGATTACAATAAATACGGCGGTTCAATTTTTATTGGTTGCAAAAAGACGATAATAAAATCTCATGGTTCAAGCAAAGATGTCACAATTTGTGCTGCCATTGAACAGGCAAGAAAATTGGAGATAAACAAAGTTAACGAGCACATAAAAACCATGATAGAAAATATGCCAGAAATAAATTTGGAAATTGGAGAACATAATGATTAAAGTAAAAAACTATGTTTTCCATAATGAAAATCTTTTTCATAAGGCATTGACTCATTCGTCTTATGGTTTAGATAATTATGAGCGTCTTGAATTTTTAGGTGATAGCATACTAGACTTTTTGATTGCAAAATATTATTTTCAAGATAAGTCATACGATGAGGGCGAGCTTTCAAGAATGAGAGCTCACACTGTATCAATGGAAAACCTGTGCCAAGTGTTTGACGGACTTGGAGTTGGTGAGTATGTCAAACTTGGCAAAAGCTGTAAAAGTTTAACTGATTCGATTAAATGTGATATGTTTGAAGCACTTGTTGCAGCAATTTATCTTGATTCAAACTTAGAAGAATGTGAAAAGTTTGTTTTAAGTAACATTTTTTTGGACAATGAAGAAAACCTTGAACTTTTGGATAGTAAATCAAAATTGCAAGAATACGCACAAAAGTACAATTTAACAGTTAGCTATGAGCTTTTAGACCAAACAGGTCAATCACACAACCCAACCTTCACAATTCGTGCAGTTATGGGTGAATATAGTGCCACTGCAAAAAGCAGTAGCAAACAAATTGCCGAAAAACAATGTGCACAAATGATACTGGATAAAATTGAGGAGAAACAATGAATTTTAACAAAATTGAACTAGCAGGCTTCAAATCGTTTGCAGACAAAACAGTCATTAAGTTTGATTCAGGAATAACGGCTATTGTTGGACCAAACGGCTGTGGAAAAAGCAATGTCAGTGATGCGATAAGGTGGGTTCTTGGTGAACAAAGTAGTAAACTTCTTCGTGGTTCAACCATGCAAGATGTCATTTTTAACGGAACAGAAAAGCGTAAAAGTTTGTCATATTGCGAAGTTACACTTATCTTTAACAACACTGACAGATATTTTAACTATGACAACGACGAAGTTGCAATAACTCGTAAACTTTACCGCAGTGGTGAAAGTGCTTACCTTATCAATAGAACGCCAGTTAGATTGAAAGATATAACCAATCTTTTGTATGATTCTGGTATTGGTAAAGACGGATATTCAATAATCGGTCAGGGTAAAGTTGATGAAATAATCTCCTCAAAGCCAGAAGACAGGCGTGCCATTTTTGAAGATGCGGCAGGTATTTCAAAGTTTAAGTCAAGAAAAGTTGACGCAGAGCGAAAACTTGCACGTACTCGTGACAATCTTTCACGTGCAGGAGATATTCTCGCTGAACTTGAAAGACAGATGGGCCCACTAAAAAAGCAGGCAGAAAATGCAAAAATTTGGCTTGGACTTAAAGATAGGCTAAAAGACCTTGAAGTCAATACATATGTTTATAGTTACAATAACGCAAACACAACAAAACAACAGATAAACACAAAACTTAGTGCCATTGAAGAAGAACTAATTCAAAGGCAAGAAGAGCTTTCCGATTGCACAAAACAGTATGATAAGCACACTGAAGAAGTAAATAACATCGACCAAGAAATAAACGCAAGCCACGAATCTATACTTCATTTAACGGTTGAGCTTGAAAAGCAGTCAGGTGAGGCGAATGTCATTCGTGAGCGTATTTCAAACCTTAACGAAACAAAGGCAAAAATTGGAATTGACCTTTTAAATAGCACAAATACAATTCAAAAAGATAGTGCAGAACTCAAATTTAAAAAAGATAAGTATGATGAAGTTGTGGAAAGTTTGCAAAAACTTAATGCTTCATATGATGAGTTGTCTAATGACTATCTAAAAATTGTTGATGAACTTAGTTTGCATGAAGACCAAACGCAAGATTCACAACAAAAAATGATTGATGCTTTGGATAAATTGACAGATATTAAAGCTAATTTCAGCAAATACAAAGCTGAAAGGGATATGCTAAAACAAAATCTTGAAGAGTTGACTTCAAAGCTTGAAGAAATTGATAAAAGTGTTTCCGAAAAGACAAAAGCTAAAAAAGAAGTTGAAGACGAAGTTGAAAAGTTAAAGCAAAAACAAGATGAGGCAGTTTTAAATTTAAATAATGCAAGAAAAAAGCAAGAACAGTTAAGACAAGATATTCAAACTATGCAAGAAGAGCGCTATCGTGAGAGTTCAAAGTTGCAAGTTTATGAAAACCGCAAAACTCTTTTGGAAGAAATGCAAAAAGAGTATGACGGTTATTCATACGCAGTTAAGAAATTGCTTAAAGAAAGCGAAAAAAATTCGCAGGTTAGAGCAAAGATGGTCGGCGTTTTGGCATCACTTATCAAAGTGCCAGAAAAGTATGAAACTGCTATTGAAATTGCACTTGGAAGCGCTGTTCAAAACATTGTCACATTCGACGAACAAAACGCAAAAGACCTTATTAACTTCTTGAAATATAACGAGTTTGGTCGTGCAACATTTTTGCCTATCACAAAGCTTAGACCAAGAGCAATAGCACAGGAAGATGCAAAGGCACTCACATATGCTGGTTGTTTTGGACTTGCTAGCGACCTAATTCAATACGATGACAATATCAAAAATGTTATTTCAAACCTTCTTGGAACAACAATTATTGTTGACAATCTTGATACCGCAATTTCTATTTCAAACAAGACAAAACTTTCATATAAAATTGTAACATTAGACGGAGATGTCATCAACCCACAAGGTTCAATGACAGGTGGTTCAAAAAAACACGAAGTTGCAAACCTTATTAGTCGTGACCGTGAAATAAAGACGCTAACACAAGAGCTTGACAAACTTAAAAAAGACCTTGAACTCAAAACTCAAAACATAACATCTTCTCAAAAACAATATGAGCAATTAAAGTTTGAGATAAACAAGCTTTTTGAAGTCAAAAATTCAACAGAGATTGGCTATGCAAAAGAAAATGAAAAACTTGCATCATTCACATCAATATTAAATGATGAGATTGAAGAACAAACAAGTTTAAAAAATCAGCACAATGCAACATCAATTAGAATTGAAACATTAACCAAAGAGCTTGAAAGTATTGATGAACTTGAAAGCACTGCAATGCAAAATAGGTCATCGGCAAATAAATTTATTGAAGAAAGACAGGCGAAATATCAAGAGTTAAGCAAAAAAAGAGACGAAATTAACGAAAATATGACAAAAGTCAAAGTCGAAATTGCATCAAGAGAAGCACAAAAGACATCATATGAACAAGATTTTGACCGTTTAAATGAAGAAATTAGAGTCAATAATGCACTTAAAGTCAACTATCAAAGCGACATTGACAAACTTGATAAGACAATTTATGAAGCAGAAAATATCATAAAAGCACAAAT
>CALWTI010000033.1 GCA_944384425.1 uncultured Clostridia bacterium
ACAAAAGGAGAAATTTTGTTCATCGGTAAACCTAAAATTAACCCCCAGACTATCTGGGGGTTTTATATTACAAAAAAACAAGCACTTTATAGGTGCTTGTTTTTTTGTGTTTATTTACTCTCCTTTGAAAGGAAGAATTGCCATTACTCTTGCACGCTTGATTGCTGTTGCAAGCTCTCTTTGGTGCTTACTGCATGTACCAGTTTGGCGTCTTGGCAAAATTTTGCCATTTTCTGTGACATAGCGTCTAAGTTTTGCGCCATCTTTATAATCAATTACATTTGTTTTGTCAACACAAAAAGCACATACTTTCTTTTTTGAAACAGGGCGTTTGAATTTTTTCTTATCAACTACAGATGTTTCTTCTTGTGCTTCTTGAGCTTTGACTTCTTGCTCTTTAACTTCTTCGCTCATAATAAAACTCCTTTTAATTAAAATGGTAATGTGTCATCATCGACAGGTTCAAGTTCAGCGACTTCTTTTGTTTCTTTTGGTTTTTCCATTCCTTCACCTGATGAGTTTCTTGAATTTAAAAATTCAACATTGTCAGCAACAATTTCGGTGACATACCTTTTTGTGCCGTCTTGTGCATCATAGGTGCGGGTTTGAATTGAACCAGAAACTGCGCATTTCGAACCTTTTTTCAAATATTTGTGGCAATTTTCTGCCTGGCCACGCCAAACAATGATGTTCAAAAAGTCTGCTTCACGTTCGCCTTCTGCATTTGAATAGTTTCTTGTGACAGCAAGTGAAAATCTGCAAACTGAAACGCCACTGTTTGTTGTTGCGAGTTCTGGGTCACGAGTTAGGTTGCCTATCAAAAATACTTTGTTCATAATTTCTCCTTATTTTCTGACGAACATCTGTCTAACAATATGTTCTGTGATGTTCATAAGTTTGTTCATTTCATCAACAACCACAGGCTCTGCTTCAAATGTCATAAGGACATAGTAGCCTTCGTTTTTGAAGTTGATTGGATAAGCAAGCTTTTTCATACCAATTTTTTCAAGAGAAAGGACTTTTCCACCCTTATCTTCAACCATCTTTTGAAATTTTGAGATGAGGGCTTCTTTTTGTTCATCATTTGCATCTTGTGAAATGATATACATAAGTTCATACTTCATACAAATACCTCCTTTTGGACTAAACGGCTTTGATTTATAAGTTAAAAATCAAAGCAAGGCAATATCAATTGCTCGGGAAAAACTATACCATATTAAAATTAAAAAATCAACAAAAAAATCTTGTCAATATCACAACTTGACAACTTTTTTAGGTGCTTTTATACTTTAATATATGAGATTAGACATTTTCTTACAAAATTTTAATAGTGTTGATTCAAGAAGTAAGGCACAAGTTCTTATTCGTGCCGGCAAAGTTGTCGTCAATGGCAAGGTTGCAACAAAGTGTGGGCTTGAAGTTAGTGATAATGACGACATAAAAATCACAGAGGACAAGATATATGTTTCAAGGGCAGGGGAGAAACTTGAAGGGGCTTTTTTAGATTTTGGGCTTAGTGCAAAAGATATGACTTTTTTGGATATCGGCGCATCAACAGGTGGTTTTTGTGATTTTTTGCTGAGAGCTGGGGCAAAAAAAGTCTATGCCTTAGATGTTGGGACAAACCAATTAAGTCCAAAGCTTTTAAATAACGAAAAAATTGTGGATATGTCGCAAACTGACATAAGGTCACTTGACCTAAGCTTAGTGAAAGACATTGACGCCTTTGTGTGTGATGTGTCTTTTATTTCGCTTAAAAACATTTCAGATGTTTTTGCGAAACTTTTAAACTTTGCAAAATTTGGCGTTGTTTTAATAAAACCACAGTTTGAGTGCGGAAAAGAAATAGCTAAAAAATACGGCGGAGTTATAAAAGACGAAAAAATTCACAAAATAGTAATAAACGGTGTGGTGCAAGATTTTGTATCGAAAAACATAGCCGTAAAAAAGGTGACAAAGTCCAAAATCAAAGGCAAAGACGGCAATGTCGAGTTTTTGGCACTAATTCAAAAAGACTAGACATAAAAAGTATTTTTGTGTTACACTGAAAAAAATATTGATATCAATGGAGAGCAAAAGATAAATGCTAAGTTATTATTATCTTATTATAACTGTGCTTGCGGTCGCACTGTGTCTTACATATTTTTTTTGTCGAAAATTATTGACAAAAAAAATGGTGTTTTGTTTAAAGATAACATCGCTTGTTTTAGCGCTTGTTTTTTTCATTAGATATCTTTGGGGTAATGAAGCACTTCAAGGAGTGATTGCGCTTGACACGACTTTGTTTTCAAACAAGTTTTTCACCGTTATGAGTGCACTTAGCATGTGGCTTATGTACATAGCTTCACTCATCGTGATTTTATATCCATTTTTTGATATTAAGTACAGAAACTTTTTTGTCAAGTGGATAGTAACGCCGATAGTCTTATTAAATATCATTACACTTAGTTTAACAATTAGCGGTGTGTGTGGGGCTAAGGCACAAACGCAGTTTTCTGTCCGTGCAATGCTTATGTGCTTTGAATTAGCAATTTGTATATTTTATTGTTTTTATGTTTGGAGCATGGACAAGTCACCTAAATGGACAAAAAGGCAAGTGTGGGTATTTTTTGCGAGCTTGTTTGCAATGCTTGTAGCAACCATGCCAGCATATATGCCTGAACTTTTAATTGGTAGACTGAATGACTCAATAATTGTAGATGATTTAACAATTTATCACAGAGTGTTTTTATATTTTTCAATAATAATTCCAGTTGCAATATACTTTTCGCTCAGAAAAAATGATGACGAAACAAATCGCTATGCGCTTTTGTTCTTGGCTATTGGTGGACTTATCACATTTATGGCGGGGGCAAGGTTTGCTTCGTGGCTTGATCCAGCACAGTGGCCAATACACCTTTGCAATACTGCTATGTACATCGTCCCTATTTGCTTAATTTTTAAGTGGGAAAAATTATTCTATTTTACATTTTTTATAAATGTGCTTGGTGCTTTTTTGGCGATGGCAATGCCAAACACAGTTGAAAATATTACAAGTTATGCAACAATAAGGTTTTGGAACAATCACTACATGGCGTTTTTTATGCCACTTTTAATGGTTGCATTGAGAGTTTATCAAAGACCAAAGCTAAGGCAATTCATTTACTCAGCTGTGGCGTTTACAATTTACTTTGTGTTAGTTGTGTTCTTAAATGCTTGGTTCACGGGGCTTGGCAAAAATGTTGACTTTTTCTTCGTCAACAGCGACTTCATTGCCGAAAAACTTGGACAGTGGGCAGAAGATTTAAGAGATTACAAATGGGCGTTTACTATTTCAAATGTTAAATTTGTGTTTTATCCACTATATCAATTTTTGTTTTGGCTTGTGTATATGTTCTTGTCAGCGGGTATGTGGTTTTTGTATGAACAGTCATACAACTACTTTGACCTAATGATAGATATGTCTGCAAGGCGTAAAAAATATAAACTAGATATGCTTGCTCTTGAAAGTAAACTTAAAGGAAAGGAGTTAACTATGCCAATAGATGAAAAAAATTCAAACAAATTGATACTTCGCAATTTTACAAAACGCTATGGTAAAAGTGAGGTCTATGCAGTTAAAGATGTTAATCTTGAAGTGCATGGTGGCGAAATTTTTGGTTTCTTGGGACCAAACGGTGCAGGAAAAAGTACAATTATAAAAACTGTTGTTGGTATTCAGCCAATTACAAGTGGTGAAATTGAAGTTTGTGGATATGATGCGAAGCTTCAACCTACAATGGCAAAAAAACAAATAGGTTTTGTTCCTGACCACTACGCACTTTATGAGAAGCTTACGGGAAGGGAGTATATAAACTACATTGCCGACCTTTATGAAGTTAGCAAAGAAGATAGAGATGCGAGAATAGAAAAATATGTCAAACTATTTGAACTTACGGGAGCTTTTGACAATCAAATAAAGACATACTCACATGGTATGAAACAAAAGATTGCAATTATGAGCGCGCTTGTTCATAACCCAAAGGTGTGGATACTTGATGAGCCTCTTACAGGTCTTGACCCAAACAGCATATTTCAAGTCAAAGAGTGCATGAAAAACCATGCAAAAGAAGGCAACATCGTGTTCTTTTCAAGTCACATCATTGATGTTGTTGAACGTATTTGTGACAGAATTGGTATTATAAAAAAAGGACAACTTCAAGTTGTGAAAAAAGTACAGGACATCATAGATAGTGGCGAGCCACTTGAAGACTTCTATATGAACATAATAAACAACAATAATGTTGAAGCAATTAAAGTTGATGCAGAAGAACTCAAAAAAGACAAACTAGAATTAGAAAAAGACAAGAAGCACCAAAAAGAGTTAAGAAAACTAGAACGCGAGCAAAAAAGAAATTTAAGAAAAATGAAAAAAGAACAGAAGACAAAGGAGTAATATGAACGCATTAAAAACGCTTGTTTTCATGCAGTTAAAAGACAAAGTAGATTTTGGATTTTTGAGGACAAAAAAGGCACTCATATCCAAGGTTATTTTGACGCTACTTTCTTTTATTACAATCACAGCTGTTTATTATTTTGGTTTTTATTTGTGCCGTGTGCTTGGTATATTTTCACTTGTTAACATTATTCCGACAAGTGTCATTGTTGTGTTGTTCAGCATTATGGAAATTTTGTCTATAATATCTTGCACATACTCACTAATGAAAAACTTGTATTTTGCTCGTGACAATCAGGTGCTTTTGACTTTTCCTGTTACAGTTGATCATATTTTTTTCTCAAAACTTATAGTTTTTTATATCTATGAACTCAGGCGCACAATATTTTTCATTTTTCCAATGTTTTTTGCGTTCGGGCTAATCAGTGGATATTCTATTGTGTTTTTCTTGTGGCTTTTGCCTTGTATGTTTATTGTTGCACTAATTCCAGTGTCAATAGGCGCACTTTTGTCCATTGTTGCAATGCTTGTCGCCATTGTTCTTAGAAATTATTCTTTAATTAGGTGGGTGATTTTTTTGGCACTTATTGGACTAGGCATATATGTGTTTTTGCTTTTTGTGTCACTAATACCCGAAAATTTGGACATTGTTGCAAGTTGGGGGACAATATTTTGGGACATCCAGGACTTTTTGGGCAGTTACACAAAGTATATGGCACCATTCACTTATCTCACGCAGTTTATTGTTGGAACACATTTTGGACTTTCGCAAAACTTATTTACTCTTGATACACTTTGGATTTTACTAACAATTGTTGCATTGGTGGTTGTTCTTTTGGGGGCAAGTTATTTAATATGTAAGCCGTTATTTTTGAGAATGACAAGTTCTCCTTTTGAATATAAAAGAAAAATTATTAAGAAAACATACAAAAATGGCTTTTTAAAGGCGTTTTATAGTGCAGTGCACAAAGACGATTTGGTGATTTTCAGAACAAGCGATGAAGTTTATAGCCTTTTTGGAGTGGCAATATGTATGCCACTTGCGATACTTCTTTTGAATACCATTTTTGCCGCAATGAGTACAAGACTTCTTGGTGACAATATGGCAATTTCATTTAACCTTTTAATAATTCTTTTATTTGCAATGGCAACAAATAATAAAGTGGCAAGTATATATTCGCGTGAGGCACAGGCGGGATATCTGGTCAAGACAAGACCGAATGGTCATAACTCAAATTTGACTGCGAAACTTGTAACATATGCAATTATAACGTCAATTTCAATAATTGCATCGATTTGCGTATTTGCGTCATTTAATAA
Source organism: uncultured Clostridia bacterium (assembly GCA_944384425.1). GTDB lineage: Bacteria > Bacillota > Clostridia > Christensenellales > UBA1242 > UBA5893. The sequence continues at coordinate 5,735 of CALWTI010000033.1, forward strand.
TATGAGTATTCTAAACATTATCTTATTCGGTATGAGTGCAATCTTAATATATCTAATACACATGTTTTGGAGTGCAGAAATGGATATAATGAATCCACAAAATATTCAGTATTCCACAACTGGAAGCCATGTAAATAACCCAAACGAAACGAAGTCTACAATAGCTATGGTGTTTTTAGCAGCAGTGTTTTTTGCGATTTCACTGTTCTTACTTATGGAAAATTCGCAAATCGCATGGGTTAAAGTTTTGTTTGTTGCATTGGCATATTTTGCTTATAGAGTTTGGTCATTTTATAGCAAAATTAAATATTATTATGAGGAAAAAGGATGAAAAAATCTATTGTTATTCTTATTGGTGTGGTTTATATAATGTCTATTATAGTAATAGGCTTTTTTGGTATGAAGATAACATCATATAACACAACCGTGTACCCAGATGAAATTGAGATTTTAAGTGTTGAGTGTGAAGATGAAGAAAGGGTAAGTATTAAAGAAGCCAACCTCAATATACCAGGAACGGGAGTTTGTAAGTACATAATAACTTATGACTTTCAAGAGGGGAAAGACAATGTTTTTTCTCTTGTTTATAGAGTTTACCCAGACACAACAAGCGACAAGGGTGTGAATTTTGGCTATGATAAACAAACTGCACCAATATCTGAGATAGATGAGAAAAATAATTTTTGGATAAAAAATAGAGGTGGAGCGGTGGTCAAAATTTCTGCCGTTTCTCGTCCAACTGTGGAAGTTATGTTCTATTTATCTATAATTTAACTGATATGATGCATAAAAACACTTGATATTACAAACAGTAAAATGTATAATAATCGTGGAATATTTTGTAAAGGAGAAAATATGAAAAAGTTTATTAGTCTTATTAGTGCTGTAATGTGCGTGATGGTCTTTGGAATAATTTTGACTGCTTGTGGTGAAAAGCCTGTTGAAATAGCAGTTAAAGACGACACTCTTGACACGCAATTAGACATTGGTGAAAATTTGGTTCTTGATGACCTTGTTTTGCTTGTGACTTACAGCAATGACAAAGTCAAAGAAGTCAAATACAATGACGAAATGCAGTTTGCTTGCTCGGACAATACACCACTCGATGAGATAGCAAATGAAGCGGGGGAAAAGCAAGTTATAATTAAATATCTTGGACTTCAAACCGAAGTTACAATAACGGTAACAGAAAGCCAACATGTTCCAACAGTTGAGTATGAAGTGCAAAGTTTTGGTTTGCCAACATTTATTACTGACTTCGAAAATAATGCAAAAGCATTTAATATTCGTGACAATACTTATAAAGTTGGAGACGATAACTCGTTTGAACTTAAACCAATAATTATGGGTGTTGAAATAGTTGATGGTGTACGTGGAGAAATTCAAGCTCTTGACTATGTGCCAGCAACTTACAAAGTTGAACAAAAAATTGACGGCGAGTATGTTGAGCTTACAGGAGATGAATTAACTGAGGCAGTTACAATCGATCAACAAAAGTTTGGTTTTGATTTCGCTGATAAAGCTGTAGGAAATACATATAGAATAACAGTTACTGCACAAACTATTAGTGGAGATGTGAGCATATCTCACGAGCTTGAAGTTGTTGATGGCTTTAACATTCAGTCAAAAGAGATGCTTTCAGTGATGGACAATAATCCAACAACACAAAAATATTGGGCAGACCTTAAAGCACAAAACAATGTGCCTCAAGTTGACACCAACTCAGTCGTCATTCACGGCAGTTATGAATTGTCTGATTCTGATGTTCCACAGGCATACTACTATAAAGAAGGTGACAGTGATTATGTCCCTGAACTAGCAAACACAATGAGAAACTGGAAGACAATTTATCATATTTCTGTTGACCAAGACGAAACATACAAAATCTATGGTAATTACAATACAATAGATGCAAGTGCAATCGCTCTTACCAATCTTGATTACTTAAACACAAATAAAATTGATAATGAAAAATTTGGACATGCCTCATTATTCTCATTCGGTATTGCAAACAATAACCATCCAACAAACCAAAATCAAGGTAGCGTTGTTATGGATAGCCTTAACTTAATTGGCAACACAAATCGTGACGAGTCAGAAGCTTTAAGAGGCGGACTTTTAATGGTTCTTACTGGTTCAAAAGATGTGACGCTAAACAATGTCAATGGTAACAGTTGGGTTACAATGCTTGTTTCAACAACTGAAGGCAGTGATTGGGAAACGGCATCAACACACATTTCAAATTGCAAGTTTACTGATAGTTATAGCCTTATGATAAACTATTGGGGTATAAAAAATAACTACATTGAAGACAGCATTCTCTCTGGCTCTGGCGGTCCAGTTGTGTTCTTGACACATCTTGACCCTAAGGATACACCAAACTCAAATTACGCAAATGTTGAAGTTATCAATTCAACAGTTGAAACCACTGTTTCGGGCGAAGAAGCGTGGTTCGGTTTAAATGATGCTACTCCAGTGGCTACTGAACTTAAAAAATCAAATCAATTATTTTTGGGTACAAGTCAAGCTCTTAAAGATAAGGGTCTTTTACCAAGCGTAAGGTCGCTACTTGATAATGACGGATTATTGAACGCTGCATTTGTATTTGTTTCAAACGGTAATCCAGTTTTAAATAGCAATCCAGTAAAAGGGAAAGTGACAATAAAGAACGAAGCTGGTGAGGTAACTTTTGTTCATGACATGGAAGATCAGACATTTAAGGCAACAACATCTGCACCTGCACTTGCTCCATATCTTGCAAAATTACCATTCTTTAATGCTGGTGGACAACTCTATACAACACATTTGACTAATCAAACACCTGATGGCTTTGGTAGAGATCCAATTACTGCTTTGGACTTAACAAATATGGAAGAGATACAAAAAATGGTCCAATTCTTGTCCGATGAGTATGTAGGTATATTTGTAAATGGCATACCAACAATGGGCGCTGTGGTCGAATACTTTAGTTTATAATACGAATAATTTTAAAAAACTGTAGGTTATCCTACGGTTTTTTTATGCAAAAAATTTTGACAAAATTAAATGATAGAATAGAAGTTGTTTAATTACTAAAATAAAAAAGTGACATATTGCATACAATAAAACAAGTGAAAAGGTTAAAAACTGGCACAAAAATTTGTTATGCAGTTGGGAATTTGGGTTATGGCGTTGTATCTCAAGCCATGACAACTTTTATGATGTTTTTTGGGACCAGTGTGCTTGGTATTCGTGGTTCACTTGTGGGACTTTGTGTTGCACTTTCGGCGTTTTGGGACGGGCTTAGTGATCCCATTGTCGGATATCTTAGCGACATAACTCGCTCAAAATTTTGGGGTAGAAGACTTGGCTATCTTTTTTTTGGTACGCTTGGCATTGTGGTTTTTAATATACTTCTTTGGAGTGTGCCGAGCGGTATGGGTGAAGTGGCTAAATTTTTTTGGCTACTTATTATGTTACTTGCCTTGGAAACGGCGAACACTTGTTTCGCAACGCCGTATGTCGCCCTTGGTATAGACATCGCTCCCGGCTATAACGAACAAAGCACTCTTCAAGGCTACAAAACTGTATTTTTTATACTTGGTATGGTGCTTCCAAGTGTGCTTATGATGATTTTTATGCCCGGCGGGGAGCAAGGTCAACTTGCGCAAAGCGGATATATTTACATTGCATATACAACTAGCACAATAAGTTTATTTTCGGGACTTATTGCCATTTTTGGTACTTTCAAAAGGGCGAGGGCAATTCACGGTGAGCAATCACGAAAAAAAGAAAAAAACGCATTTTTTAAAATATTTTATAACTTTTTTTTGGTGCTTAAACAAAGAAATTACGGTGCGATAATTTTGTCATACTCTGTTGCACTCATCTCAACTGCATTTTTGACTTCTGTTGGTATGCATATTTTTACATATTGTTTTCATTTTTCTTCAACACAAATTCCGATAATTATGGCTGGAATATTTTTGGGTGCAATACTGAGTCAACCTTTTTGGATTTATTTGTCAAGACGAATAGACAAAAAGCCAACGCTTAGGTGGTCATATTTTGTCATTTTGGTTGGTATTTTTTTCACATTTTGGGTGTTTGTTTTTCGTGAGAGCATTGGCACAAATATTTGTTTTTATCTTGTGCTTATTTGCATTTTTGTTTGTGGCTTTGGGTCGGGTGCGCTTTATAGCTTGCCTATGAGTATGTTCGCCGACAATGTCACAATGGACAAACTAAAAACAGGCGAAAACAAAAGTGCTACATATTCAGGGTATATGACTTTTGCTTACAATGTGGCAAACTCACTTGCGCTTCTTGTTATTGGTGTACTTTTGGACATAATTAAGTTTGACCCATCTCAGCCTGTGCAGGCGCTTAAAGTGCAAAATTATTTGGGACTTATTGTGTTTGGTGGTTGCGCTGTGTCCATTGCAGTTGCTATGGCAATTATTTCAAGATATAACTTAAAGCGAAGTGATATCTTAAAGCAACAACTTCTTGCAAAACGAAAAGATAAAAATAAAAAATAATTTTGAAATTGTTTGTTTTGTGCTATACTTACTGATATGAAACAGTTTAAAGATATTGTTGTTCCAGAAAATCTTGAAAAACTGGCACAAAAGTTAAAAAAGAAAGCAGAATTATTTATTGTTGGTGGCTATGTTAGAAATAGTCTTTTGGGCATTGGTGGGACAGACATTGACATTGCTAGTCGTTTAACTCCGACCGACCTTAAAGAGCTATTAAAAGACACGCCATATGTTGTTACGGATAAAAATTCAAGACTTGGCACTGTGACAATAAAAATTGGTGATGAAATTTTTGAACACACAACTTTTCGCACCGAAGTTTATGACAATACGGGCAGACACACACCAATTAAAGTGACTTTTGTTGACGACCTTCGACAAGATGCAAAAAGGCGTGATTTTACAGTAAATGCAATTTATTTTAGTATCACAAGAAAAAAGATAATAGATATTTATTCTGGGCTTTATGACCTTGAAAAAAGAAGACTTAGGACAATCGAAACTCCTGATTTTGTTTTTAATAGTGACGGGCTTAGAATTCTTAGAATGGTGAGAATTGCCTGTGAACTTGGTTTTAAAATAGAAAAAAACACCTATAAAACTGCAAAAAAAATGGCGTATAGAATAAAAGACATCACAGGTACAAGAAAACAACAAGAATTATTTAGAATACTTTTTTGTGATAAAAAATATCCAATTTCAAAAAAGCGTGCACATATTAAAGCGCTGGAATTATTAAATAATTTAAATATATTTTCCTCAATGTATTCAACTGTGCCAAAAATCAAATTAAGGCTTGTAAAAAAAGTGCAAAACCTTCGTCTTGAAGCGCTTTTGGTGGATATGATAAACACCATTGACCCTGATTGTGTGGAATATTATCTTGAATATATGCTTGGCGAAAAAGGCTTTAATTTTTCAGAAAAAAATAAACAATATTTAATAAATATTGTGTGCGGATATTTTGACGCAATAAATAGATTAAATAATCGCGATTATTTTATAAAATATTACAATAATTTCGATAATATTGGAAAATTGATTGCAAAAGATAATATATTTTTATTTAATAAATACAATTTTTTCTATAAATATATCAATAATTACCATATTCCGATTTCTGTTAAAGATTTGAAAGTTAGTGCAAATGACATAAAAAAATATTTGCCAAAACTTGACAGTAAATATTATGGCGAATTATTAAACAGTTTACTTGTCAGAGTTTTTGATGGCGAAGTCGAAAATGATAGAGATAAACTTATTTTGGAGATAAAAAATTATGATATTACAAATAATTAGTTTAATCATTTTAGCTTTGTGTGCAGTGCTACTTGTAGTGATTATTTTTAGAAAGCCAAAAACACAGGCAGGGCTTGAAGCACAAAAAATTGCCGATGAACTTAAAGTTTTGGAAAAAGTGCAAAATGAAAAAATGGATATGCTTTCAAATAACTTTTCACAAAATATGGCACAAATTTCAAACACGCTTGTCAACACAGTTTCACAAAACAATATGCTTC
>CALWTI010000034.1 GCA_944384425.1 uncultured Clostridia bacterium
GAAAACCAAGTTTCGCAAAAACTTGCACTTTTGTGTGTGTCGGCACAAAGAACTGATATTGATGTTACAAATGAAATAAGGCAGTTTGAAGCGCTCAACAAGATATCTTTTGATGCTAGTCAAAAACAAGCAATAATTGACAGTGTTCAAAAAGGTGTCAATGTCATAACAGGTGGGCCGGGTACTGGAAAGACCACAATTGTCAAGTGCATAATGAGTATACTTCGTCAGCAAAAGCTCAAAGTTATGTTGCTCGCTCCAACGGGGCGTGCAGCAAAAAGGCTCAGCGAAAGCACGGGCGAAGATGCAAAGACAATTCACCGTGGACTTGAAGTTGACTTTCGTGGTGACAATGGCAGATTTGTTCACAATGATTCAAACCCTCTTGATGTCAACGCCGTTATTGTCGACGAAGTTTCAATGGTTGATGTGCTTCTATTTAACGCACTTTTGAAAGCGTTGCCGCGAGATTGCAAACTGATTTTAGTTGGCGACAAAGACCAACTTCCATCAGTCGGAGCTGGCAATGTTTTAAGCGATATTCTTTCAAGCAAGGTGATAAATGTTGACTATTTAACAAAAATATTCAGGCAGGACAGTGGAAGTTTAATCATATCCAATGCACACTTAATCAACAGTGGACAAATGCCTGTTCTTGACAATTCAAGTCGTGACTTTTTCTTTGATGAAAAGTCTGACCTAAATGTCATTAAAGACACGATTGTTGAAATGGTGACAAAACGAATACCAAACTACATGAAAATTGACACTTCAAAAATACAAGTTCTTGCACCGCTAAAATCTGGCGTTGTTGGAATAGAAAATTTGAATAAGTGCTTGCAAGATGTAATCAATCCATCTTCGGCGACAAAACTTGAACAAGTTGTTGGTGCAACAATATTTCGTGAAGGCGACAAGGTCATGCAGATGTCAAACAACTACGATTTAGTTTGGGTAAGGCGTGACGGCTATCGAAGTGAAGAGGGAGCAGGGGTATTTAATGGAGATATAGGCTACATTCACAAGATAAACCGTCAAACTGGCGAAATTATTGTTTGGTTTGAAGACGGCAGAGAATGTACCTATCCAAGAACAGAAATCTCAGAGCTTTCCCTTGCGTATGCAATAACAATTCACAAAAGTCAGGGCAGTGAGTTTGATGTCGTGGTTATTCCACTCATCGCTGGCACTGGACTTATTTTGACAAGAAATTTGATATACACAGCGGTAACTCGTGCTAAAAAGATGGTTGTTTTGGTTGGCGAAAAGAAAAATTTAAGGCGTATGGTGAGCAATGTCTACACTGCAAAGCGTTTCACCATGCTTGCTGACTTTTTGGTAACTTCATTTAAAAAGGCGGTTGAACTGTTTGGCTCAGATGTTTAAAAAGCTTTGTAGCTTGGCAATAAATACATTATATCCAGATAATTTCACTTGCAATTTTTGTGGTGATGAGATTTTTGATGACGACGGCACCGCTACTTGCGATAATTGCAAAAACACTTTGCCGTTTGTTTTGGGCAACATTTGTAATAGATGTGGAGATGTCATTGAAAACCAAGCAAAATACTGTGAATTTTGTAAGCATGAAGACAAAATCTTCAAAATGAATAGGTCTGTGTTTTTGTATGACGGAGCAATAGCAAACGCAATAAGAAATTTCAAATTTGATAATCAAAAATATTGGCATGTGTGTTTTGCATACTATCTTTTCAAGGCATATCGCCAATATAACTACGACTGCGACATAATTTGTTATGTTCCAATGCGTAAAAAGCGTCAAAAAGCTCGTGGATATAACCAAAGCGAGCTTATTGCCACTTTGCTTGGCAAACTTCTTGATTTGCCGGTGAGCCATGAAAATTTGGTGAAGAAAAAAGACACGAAAAATCAAGTTGACTTAAATTTTGTCCAAAGAAAGCAAAATCTTAGTGGCGCTTTTTCGGTTAACGACAAAAGTGAGTTTAAAGGCAAAAATGTGCTAATCATTGACGATGTTTACACAACGGGTTCAACTCTTACAAACTGCGCCGAAGCACTTAAAAAGTCAGGTGCTAAAAGTGTATATTGTTTAACAGTTGCACATGCGCATCAAAAAAATTAAAAATTGTTTTGAAAATATATCTTTTTGTAGTAAAGTATAATAGTTAAGGAGAATATCATGGGCTTGTTTTCAGGCGAAAAGAAAAGATTAAAAGTATTAGACAAAATAGCAGAAAAAGTGCTTGCAAAAGAAGAAGAATATAAAGCACTTGACAATGAAACACTTATTGACCAAACTAATGTACTCAAAAAGCGTTTGGAAAATGGCGAAACACTCAATGACATCTTGGTTGATGCTTTCGCAGTAGTTAGAGAAGCATCGGCAAGAGTGCTTGGTATGCGTCACTTCAAAGTTCAAATCATGGGTGGTGTTGCACTACACCAAGGCAGAATTGCCGAGATGAAGACAGGTGAAGGAAAAACACTTGTTGCAACTCTTCCTGCATACTTAAACGCACTTTCTGGCAAAGGTGTTCATGTTGTCACAGTAAACGAATATCTTGCTCAGCGTGACGCCGAATGGATGGGAAAGGTTTATAAATTTTTGGGACTAACGGTCGGCGTTGCAATTAGCGGAATGGATCCAAAAGCAAAAAAAGCAGCATATGACTGCGACATAACATATTGCACAAACAACGAACTTGGCTTTGACTATCTTCGTGACAATATGGTTGTTGACAAAAGACAGCGTGTTCAACGTGGTCAAAACTTTGCCATTGTCGATGAAGTTGATAGTATTTTGATTGATGAAGCTCGTACACCACTTATCATTTCAGGGCGTGGAATGAAGTCAAGCGAAACATATGTTTCTGCCGACAAATTCGCAAAGACATTAAAAGAAAATGACGATTTTGAAATCGACGCAAAAATCAAAGCTATCCATTTGACAGAACAAGGAATTGAAAAGGCAGAAAGGTATTTTAAAGTTGACAATCTAAGCGATGTTGACAATCTTGAGCTTGACCATCATATAATGAACGCATTAAAAGCAAACTTCATTATGAAGCGTGACGAAAACTACATTGTTCGCGATGATGAGATTTTGATTGTTGATGAGTTCACAGGTCGTCTTATGAAGGGTAGACGTTATAGCGACGGTCTTCATCAAGCAATTGAAGCAAAAGAAGGCGTTAAAATCAAAGACGAAAACAAAACTTTGGCAACAGTCACCTTCCAAAATTATTTTAGACTTTATCACAAACTCAGTGGTATGACAGGTACTGCAAAAACCGAAGAAGACGAATTTAATGGCATTTACAATGTCGATGTCATCGTCATTCCATCAAATAAGCCAACGATAAGAATTGACTATAACGACATAGTTTACCGCACCGAAAAAGGCAAAATTATGGCTATTGTCGATGAGGTCAAAGAAAGACATAGCCAAGGTCAGCCAATTCTTATTGGTACAGTTAATATTGATAAATCAGAGCTTTTAAGTGATGCACTCACAAAAGCAAAAATCAAGCATGTTGTTTTGAACGCAAAAAATCACCAAATGGAAAGTGAAATTGTCGCTCAGGCAGGTAGGCTTGGTGCTGTTACCATAGCAACAAACATGGCTGGTCGTGGAACAGATATTTTACTTGGTGGTAATCCTGAGTATATGGCTGTCAAAAAGATGCGTGATGAAAAGTTTGAAGAAGACGAAATTTCATTTGCAACATCTTTTGCTCCAAGTGATGATGAAAGACTTTTGCATGCAAGAGAAGTTTACAATGAATATTACACAACATTCAAACAAACAACCGACAAAGAAAAAGAGCAGGTAATTGCCGCTGGTGGTCTTCACATAATTGGAACAGAAAGGCATGAGTCAAGGCGTATTGATAACCAGCTTCGTGGTCGTGCAGGACGTCAAGGTGATAGAGGTTCATCAGTGTTCTTTTTGTCACTTGAAGATGACCTTTTGGTTAGATTCGGTGGTGAAAGACTTCAAAAAATTGCGGACTTTTTGCGTATTGACGATTCAACACCACTTCAAATGCGTATGCTAACAAGACAAATTGAAATGGCACAAAAGCGTATTGAAGCACAAAATTACGCTTCAAGAAAAGCAGTTTTGAAGTTTGACGATGTTATGAGCCAGCAAAGACAAATAATTTACGGCGAAAGAAACAAAGTGCTAGACGGAATTGATGTTCATGAGCAAATTATGGAGATGTATCCTGAGGTTGTGACAAGAATTTGTAACACATATCTTGATGCAGATAAACCATATTTTGAATGGGATCTTGAATCACTTAACCGTGGACTTGAAGATAAGTTGTTCCCAAAGAATACAAACCTTGTAACGAAAGAATTTGTTGAAAACTGTGAAATAAGCGATGTTGTAAACAAAATTCTTGACATAATCTACAAAAAGTATCAAGAAAATGTTGATAAGACAAAAGAAGTCAATGTTGACTTTTCAATGTTTGAAAGACTTATACTTTTGCGTGTTGTTGATTCACTTTGGATGGATCACATTGACCAGATGCAAATATTAAGAAACGAAATTGGACTTCAAGCCTATGGTCAGCGTGACCCTGTTGTTGAATACAAACGCCAAGGCTTTGAGATGTTTGACCATATGGTTGATAGAATACATGAAGATGTCACAGCCTTCCTTTTGAACACAAAGATAGAAATCAAACGCGAAATGCCAAAGCAAAGAGTGTTTACCCCTGTGCAAGAAGCCACAACAAACAAATCTGAAAATCCACAAGTAAAGCAAAAGAAAGAGATTGGCAGAAATGACCCTTGCCCATGTGGTTCGGGAAAGAAGTATAAAAACTGCTGTGGAAAAGATAAATAAAAAAGAACTTGCTTAAAAGCAAGTTTTTTTATTTAAAAATAATCATAAAAAAATAATATTATTGATTAAATTGTTTAAAAAATTTATAAATGATATACTTAAAATAAGTTTTGGAGATGATTTGATGAAAATAATAGAGTATGAGAATAAATATTTAGAAGACATTAAAGATTTACTTACTGAGCTAGAAGAGTATATTGTTTCTATTGATAAAGATAATTTGGATATTGTTCATCCTAGGTATCATGAAAAGATGGCGCTAGTAGATCTGGAAGAAATCAAGAATAACAATGGAAAATGCTATTTAGCCGTGGAAAATGATAAGGCATTGGGAGTAATAATGGGCATTATACCAAATTATGATAAATATGATTATTTAGATTATAAATGTCCAAAAAGGGGTATTATTACCGAACTTGTTGTTAGTAAAAAAGTTCGAAGTAATGGGATTGGGAAAAAACTTATGGATAAAATGGAAAGTTATTTTAAAGATAACAATTGTGAGTATGTTTTAGTTGATGTATTCGCATATAACGAAAATGCTATAAATTTCTATGAGAAAAAAGGTTATCATCCAAGGATGTATACTGATATAAAAAAACTTTAATTATTTTTTTTGTTTTCTTACTATAAAAAACCCAAAAACAGTATCTGTTTTTGGGTTTTTTAATATTTTTTATAAACAGTTTTTTATTTTGTCACAGTTATTGTGCAAACTAGAAGTGAAGAATCTCCAAATTTATGGTTATTATCAACGAGTAACACAATTTGTGTTGTCCCTTCTTTTATTAGAGTTCTGTTGATTTTGACTGTAAAGGCGCAAGCACTATTTGATGTGCCTTCGTTTGTCACGCTCACACTAAGTGCACTATTTGGTATCACATCTTCATTTGTTGAAAATGCAGTTTGCTCATGCTCTGTGAAGTAACCACCTGAGCCAGATGGGGTTCTTGATACATTTGCAACAAGTTCACCGTCATCAAATGGTGCATAATATGAGCCTTCTATTTGACTGTCAAAAACAGTGAAAGATGATTCGTTTTCATCATCCCAAGTTAAGAAGTTGTCAGTTGTGTTATCCACAAATGAATATGAAACAGTTATTGTAACATTTTCGCTTGGCATTGTGAAGGTGTATTTATTGTTTTCGCCAGCGGTGCATTCTTGACCGTTATAAAGCACTTTGTCAATTTGCACGCATTCAAATTCTGGCACGATTGTCACATATGCACTTGTCCCTGCCGTTGCACTTCGTGTTTGACCATTGACATCATAATAGTCCGATTCTTCGGCAGTAACGGTGTAGACCGTGGCATCTGGGGTGCTAGGCTTTTCACCACACGCAACCAGCACGCCAGCAAAAGCTAGCATAAAAATTGATAACATTATCTTAGATAATCTTTTCATTCAACATCTCCTTTAATATATTCATAATATCATTTTGCTTATTTTATTGCAAACAAAACATATGCCAAGTCCATTGGCTTTTGTTTCAAAAAATGTCTTATTTCGTGCTAATATCCAAACAATTTCAGTGCTATAAAGATATATAATTGTCTAGGAGAATATGACAGTATATATAGAAGATGTACTTTTAGAGAATTTTCTTGTTACATACCTAATTTTGACAATTGTCTATATGCTTGTTGGACAATCACAATCAAAAATTAGGCATATTCTCGCAAGCGTGCTAGGTGGCGCAGTGGCTCTTTTGTATCCCTTGATAAATATATCAAGCGTACTTTTAACTCTCCTTAAATGTGCAATAGGATACATAATTTGCCTATGTGCCTACAAAGGCACACAAAAGCGTCAGTTTCTATTTTATGTATTGTTTTTGTTCACCACGGCAATATATGGCGGAATAAATCTTATGATAAGTTTTGCCGTTTTTGGAAGTTTTGACAGTGGCAAGCTCCCAACCATTGCAATAGTATTTGTCTTGATGGTTGTGACATACCTATTAAAGCAGTGTCAAAAAACTTTATATAAGAAAAAAAACATTTTAAATTTTGTGTATGATGTGGTGATTAAAAATGATGACAAAGTCGTCAAAGCTCGTGCCTATCTTGATACAGGAAATGTTTTAGTTGACCCAAGTGCAAACAAACCTGTTGCTCTAATGGGCTACAAAGTGTTTGAAAAGTTATGCAAAAATTACTGCGCAATAAATTTAATTACTCAAAACACAAACGGGCTAAAAAATGGACATTACATAAAAGTCAAGACGGCAACAGGTGAAGACAATATTCTCGTGTTTTTGGTGGACAGCATTGAAATAAAAAATTCAAAACAAAAGATATGTATAAAAAATCCTATGTTTGCTTTATCAAAAGTGAAGATAACAGGACTTGATTGCGATGTGATATTGAACGCAAATTATTTAAGTGAGGTAAAAAATGTTTAAAAAATTGTTACTTTTAATAAAGAAATATTTGAATATTTCACTTTTTGATGAAGTGGAAAATATTGTCATGTATATCTGTGGCAACGAAACATTACCAAGTCCGCTAGAACCAGAAGAAGAGAATATTCTTTTGGAAGAGCTTTCACTTGGCAACAAAAGTGCGAAAGAAAAACTTATTGAACACAATTTGCGTCTTGTTGTTTACATAGCAAAAAAATTTGAAAACACGGGCATGAACATTGAGGACCTTTTTTCAATTGGTGCAATTGGACTAATCAAAGCCGTTCAAACATATAATTTTGACAAAAAAATAAAACTCGCCACATATGCGTCAAGGTGCATAGAAAACGAAATTTTAATGCAACTAAGAAAATCAAATAAATTAAAAAATGAAATAAGTCTTGACGAGCCGTTAAACTTGGATAGTGACGGCAACGAACTTTTGCTCCAAGATGTTTTGTATAGTGATGAAAGCGTATCATCAAGCATGGACAAGTCAGCAGAAAAACAAATTGTGTGGAATATTATAGATAAATTAAATGTCAGAGAAAAACAAATAATGATGCTCAGATTTGGACTTAATGGCGAAGAAGAAAAAACGCAAAAAGAAGTTGCCGACATTATGGGTATATCACAAAGTTACATCTCAAGAATAGAGAAGAAGGTGCTGGGGAAGATGAAGAAGGATTTACAAAAAGTTATTTGATTGACAAAAAGCGTCGAAATACTTTGTTTACTGCCATGCCGTGCCACACGGTCGTTTAGGTAACTAAACTCGTGCGTGTCACGACATGGCGAGCCTCGTCTTTCTTGCTTTTTGTCAATCAAATTTTTTATGTTGTCGAAAAACTTCGCAATACTTTGTTTCTGCTATTATGTGTAATAAATTTTAAACATAAGAAATGCAGTGCATTTCTTCTTCAAAGTCACGGCAAAATCGCCAACGAAGTGCGATTTTCGTTTGGCCGTGAGAAAAGGGCAAAAACAAACATTAAGCACAACTTTCGCAAAAAAATTTGCGAAAGTGTGCCGTTAAGTGCAGTTTTTGCCCATAGACTCGTCTTGCTCGTTTTTCGGCAGTCAGATATTTTTAAGTTTGACAAAAAGCGTCGAAATACTTTGTTTAGTGCCATGCCGTGTCACACGGTTTAATTAAATATTTAAAATATTTTTAAAAATCTTTATTAAATAATCAAAATAATTTTTTATATTTAATTTAATTTATATTATTTTAAAGTTTGATTTATGAAAAATATGATAATTTAATCTAATTATTCCATTATAAAAAATTAAAAATAAATATTAAATAATTCATACCAAAAATATATTTTTATCATTTATTTTTGGTTATTTTTTAGTATATTTTTTTGTTGGTTTGGGAAGTATATAAAAAGCCAAAGGAGATAAAATGGCAAATAAAGTCAAAGTATGTGGAGTTGACACTTCCACACTTCCAAAACTTACAAATGAACAACTCACTGAGCTAATGATAAAAGTTAAAAATGGAGATGAACTCGCAAGAGATGAATTTGTTGTTGCAAATTTAAGACTTGTTTTGAGTGTCGTTCAAAGATTTGCAAACAAAAAAGAAAAGTCAGATGATATGTTTCAAGTTGGTTGTGTTGGACTTATGAAGGCGATAGACAACTTTGACTTGTCTTTAAATGTCCGCTTTTCAACTTATGCCGTTCCTATGATAATAGGTGAGATTAGACGCTTTCTCCGTGACAATAATTCAATTCGTGTGTCTCGAAGTTTAAGGGACATTGCATACAGAGCGCTAGGAGCAAGGGAGAGCCTTGTAAAAAAACTTGACAGAGAGCCAACAAACGACGAAATTGCAACTGAGATTGGCGAAGATGTTAGACAAGTCAATTTTGCTTTGGACGCAATAAGCGAAACAGTTTCACTAAATGAGCCTGTATACAGTGACGGCAACGAAGCAGTGAGAGTCATGGACCAAGTCAGCGACACAAAAAATAGTGATGATGCTATGACGGAAAAAATCGCCATTAAAGATGCGGTGAGTAAACTTAGTCCAAAAGAAAAAGAAATTTTGATGATGCGCTATTTTATCGGAAAAACTCAAATGGAAGTTAGCGAAGAAGTGGGCATAAGTCAGGCGCAAGTTTCAAGACTTGAAAAAAATGCGCTTGAAGCTATCAAACGCAATCTTGTTTAACTTATTGAAGTTTTCGATATCTACAAACTCCAAACATTGAAGCAGATGTCCTTGTTATTTCATCAAGGGCATCTTTTATTTCATCTTCGCCCAAATTTTTATCAAGCATTTTTCTTGCATCAATAGACTTATTTATCAGCATAACAAGTAGTGCGCAGTAGTTGTTGTTTATTTTTTTGTCTTTGACGGCGTGATTATTTTTTTGCATAAATGAAGAAATCACATCTGTGTTTTTGCAAATGTTGTCAAGTTTTTGGGAATACAAACTGTTGAGCTTAAAAACTTTCAAACTGTTTTTTATGCACAAAATTTCGTCAAATAAATCAAATAGCTTTAAACAAGCTTTTTGTCTGTTTTTTGCATATTCTCTTGCCATCTGCTCAAACGCGCTTGGACTTAGTTTTTCATCATCATAAACCATAATTCACCTATCTATTATATATTCTTTTGACGCCAAAATAATTCAAAATATTTGCAATTTTAGGAGTATATAAAATGTTTTGCCAAAATACGACAAAAAGTATAGATTATGTATATTTTCATATAAAATTAGTCTTCATTCTCTTTTTATTTTTCTTTTTTGATGAGTTCTTGTTTGCTATCATTGAAATGGTGATAAAAAAGGAGCACAAATGGAAACATCAAATAGTCAAGGCAAAAGAAAAATCAAAATCTATGTTGCAGATAACACCGATTTTAGAGAAAAGGTAATTTCATATTTTGATACAAAAGAAGATTTTGAAATTGTTGGAAGTACAGATGATGGACAAAAAGCTCTTTTTGACATATGCGCACTTAAACCAGACGTTGTTCTTATGGAGTGCGTATTGCCAAACCTTGACGGCTTTGTTATTATGGACAAACTTACAGAAAAAATGGGAATAAACAAACCAAAAATTATCATCATATCTTCACTATCGCATGAAGGATTTATATCAAAAGCAATGAGCCAAGGCGCTTCATACTTTTTGTGCAAGCCTATTGGTCTTGATATTGTTGAAAGTAGGATAAAAGATGTATTTGGTCTTGAAAATTCTGCACAAATCACCAAAGTAAAACCACGCAATCGTGCCCTTGAAGAAAAGATATCAAATATCTTCATAACAGTGGGCATACCTGCACACATTAAAGGTTATCAGTTTTTGCGCGAAGCAATCAAAATGGCAATTGACCAACCGGAAATAATCAATTCAATCACCAAAAAGCTTTATCCGGCAATTGCAGAAAAATTTGGGACAAGCGCAAGCAAAGTTGAGCGTGCAATACGCCATGCAATTGAAGTTGCTTGGAATAGGGGAAAAATTGAGAACATAAACTCAATTTTTGGTCTTAAAGTTTACACATCAAACGATAAACCAACCAACGGCGAGTTTATTGCACTTGTTGCCGACAAGATGATAATCGAAGGAGAAGGTGCGTAAGCATCTAAATAAGTTGACAAAGTATCACATTTGTGTGATACTTTTTTATTATGGACAAAAGACAGATTATAGTTGATTACTTAACAAAACTTTTTCCAAATGTTAAGTGTGAACTTAATGGCGAAACGCCATTTGAATTTTTGGTTTCTGTCATTTTGTCGGCTCAGTGCACAGATGCTCGTGTCAATATGACTACGCCAAGTTTATTTGCAAAATACAGCACTCCACAAGGTTTTGCTAGTGCAAATTTGACCGATGTTGAGAATATAATTAAACCTTGTGGGTTTTATCACAACAAGGCACGAAACATCATCATGCTAAGTCACGCGTTAATAGAAAAATTTGACGGAGTCGTTCCAAACACTTTGAGCGAACTTATGTCGCTCCCGG
>CALWTI010000035.1 GCA_944384425.1 uncultured Clostridia bacterium
TCAAAACTAATGCAAATATTTTTGCAAAAATGCAATGCAAAAGTCAACTTTAAACCATTGACAAATGATTATCTTGATATAGACACTGAAAATGTGTTTAAACCACTTGTTGACTTTGACAGTGAGGTGATAAATTGGATTTTGTAAAATGTCTTGAAAGTGTAAAAAAAGAGTTTGAAACATACAATGAAAATCAATCATTTTTTTGCGTTGACTGTGATGAAATGATAACAGACACTGATTATGTCTTTGTTGCGATAAAAGATTTTGAAGGAAAAGCAATAATATGCGACTTTGCAAACAATTTGCAAAATTTTGAAATTGATATTGAAACAGTTAAAAATATATGCAAAAAATATGGCGTGATTTTTGATGATTATGAGCTCAAAAAAATATATAATTCAAATAAAGATATTAAAGATTATATAAGTTGCATTGTTGAAATTTCAAATTCACTTAAACAAATCTAAAAAATATATATAAAAAACACGATTTACTGTCGTGTTTTTTAAATAAATACACACTTTTAGTAAAAAATTATGCAAAATCAAATATTGACAATTATACGATGTAAAATTATAATTTTAATAAAGGAAATTGTATGTTTGATTTTTTTAGAAAAAATAAAAATAAAAAAAACAAAGTAACAAGTGAAACAAGTTCTCATATCATGAGTGCAAAAAAGGCAGATGAGCCAAAACCTTTTAATATACTGCCAAAAGTCACTGAAAACACAAAAATTTCATCCACAAAATCACAAAGTTGTAAAGAAGTGGAGAAAAATAAATTTGATGACACTTTGGAGCAAGAATTGTCTATTGAAGAAATTAGAAACAAAGTAATAAAAAAAGCAAATGAAATATTAAAGCAATTAAACATCGACACAACAAACAAAAATAATATGCCAGATAACTTTTTAAAAGAGTTCAATCTTGATAGAAATTATATGAATGCTTTTAAAATCTTTAAATATTTAGTAACTAATTCTGAATATGATAAAGATAAACTTTGGGAAAAGCAAAAAGATTTGAAAAACGGGTTACCTTTTGATGATGTTGTGCTTAAAGAGATATATAGATGTATTTGTGAACAAAAAACAGTTTGCACAGGCTATACAAGTGCTATGGTATACCTACTTAACAAAATTGGTATCCCCGCCTCACAAGAATCAATTGCCCCACCTAGCGACGACAAAAGATTGTACCACGCAATTGTTGTGTTTATGTCAAATGGCGAAGAAAAAATTTGTGACCCAACTTTGGCTAAGATGCTATTAACCTCTGGAAATATTAAAAAAGTCACTTTAAATCAATTTACATATTCAAGAGATGTATATTTTGGTAAAATTCGCCCATCTTGGAAAACTAATGCAAAGTTTAGCAATGTTGATATAGAACATACATCTTGGTATACTTTGAATTTTTAAAAGTGTTTTATCTAATGTCGTTTTGCTTTCTTAGTTTTGCTATCTCATCACGAAGTGTTATTGCAGTTTCAAAATCAAGTTGCTTGCTTGCGACATTCATTAGACCTTTAAGTCTTTCAATTTCGCTTGCAACATCTTTTTTGTTCTTCTTTCTATCTTTTGGCGCTTGGGTTATCTCAAGCGTATTTTTTATGTCTTTCTTGATTGTCTTTGGCGTTATGTGATGCTCAATATTGTACTGGTTTTGAATTGTTCGCCTACGCATTGTTTCGTCAATGGCACGCTTCATACTGTCAGTCATTTGGTCGGCATATAATATAACCTTGCCCTCACTATTTCTGCTTGCACGACCAATTGTCTGAATGAGTGCCCCCTCACTTCTAAGGAAGCCCTCTTTGTCGGCATCAAGTATGCAAACAAGTTCAACTTCTGGAAGGTCAAGTCCTTCACGAAGAAGATTTATTCCCACCAAGACGTCAAAGTCACCACGGCGAAGCCCGTTTAATATGTCTATACGCTCCATTGTGTCTATCTCGCTATGAAGATATCTGACCTTTATTTTTCTCTCACTCAAAAACTCAGTCAAATTCTCTGCCATTTTTTTGGTAAGTGTTGTGATTAGTACTCTGTTGCCTTTCGCAACAACTTTTTTTATCTCGTTTATAATGTCTTCAATCTGCCCTGCCGTCTTTCTCACTTCAATATAGGGGTCAAGTAGGCCGGTTGGACGAATAAGCTGTTCGACGACATCGCTTGCATGTTCTTTTTCATAAGGGCCTGGCGTTGCAGAAACAAACATCACTTGACCAAGCCTTTGCTCGAACTCGTCAAATTTAAGTGGTCTATTGTCATATGCAGAAGGAAGTCTGAAACCATATTCAACAAGGCTTGTCTTTCTTGCCCTGTCGCCATTATACATCGCACGAATTTGTGGTATTGTCATATGGCTTTCGTCAATGAATGTGACAAAGCCCTTTGGAAAATAGTCAATAAGTGTGAAAGGTGGCTCCCCTGGGCTTCTTCCGTCAAAATAGCGTGAATAATTTTCAATGCCACTTGTGTAACCAACTTCACGCATCATCTCGACATCATAACTTGTCCTTTCTTTTATTCTTTGCGCCTCAATGAGTTTGTCTTGTGACTTAAAATACTCAACTCTCTCATCTCTGTCATGTTCAATTTGACTGAGCGCAAGCATTAACTTCTCGCTCCCAACAGCATAGTGCGTGGCAGGATAGATGGCGACATGTTTAAGGTCATAAAGCACATTGCCTGTCGTCACATCGAACTCACAAATTCTATCAACTTCATCGCCAAAAAATTCAATTCTTATTGCGTGCTCACTGTTGCCTGCTGGAAAGACCTCTAGTACATCACCCTTTGCACGAAATGTTGAACGGTGAAAGTCTATGTCACTTCGCATATACTGAATGCCAACAAGTTTGTCAATCACACTATCTCGTGAAATCTCGTCGCCCACTCTTATTGACACTTGCAAGTTGAAATATTCCTCAGGACTACCAAGTCCATATATACAAGAAACTGATGCGACAACGATTGTGTCACTTCTCTCCATAAGTGACGCCGTGGCACTGTTACGAAGTTTATCTATCTCGTCATTTATTGACATATCTTTTTCAATGTATGTGTCAGTTGAAACAATGTATGCCTCTGGCTGATAATAGTCATAATATGACACAAAAAACTCCACACGGTTGTGTGGGAAAAACTCTCTAAGTTCGTTGCATAGTTGTGCGGCAAGCGTCTTGTTGTGGGCAATGACAAGTGTTGGACGGTTAAGGCGTGCAATTACATTTGCCATTGTGAAAGTTTTACCACTTCCCGTCACACCCAAAAGTATTTGAGACTTTTCACCTGCCTCAAAATTTTCAACAAGTTTTTCAATGGCTTGTCCTTGGTCGCCTGCTGGCTTAAATTTAGATACAAGTTCAAATTTTCTTTGTTCCATTACTTTTTAAATATTGCTTTCAATAAAAGTCCCAAAATAAAACTCACTACTGTCAAAATCACTGTTCGGGCAACAAGCCACAAAAGTTCTCTGTGCTGTTTTTTTAGGTCTTTTTTGAAAGTCAGTCCTTTGTTTTTTAAATTTACACAATAATAATAACCTTTTTTGCTATCAGACACAACAAAATCTAAGTAATTATCTTTTGAAAGTGAAATCATGATGTCATCAAGTTCTGCGAGTGAGATGACAAACTTTTTTGAAACAAACTGTGCAATATCTTGTGTGGGAATAAGATATGTCTTTTTGTCATGACATATCTCACCAAGATACAAAAGAACAAGTTTTTCTTTTTTGTCAAGCATACCACCCTACACCCAAAGATTATAAAAAAGTGTACCCAAAAATGCGCCAACAAATGCAAAAACAAACACAAAAATGACAAACAAAATCACTTCAAGTTTGATTTTCTTCGTCGACTTTTTGCTACTTTTCTCTTCTTCAAATAAGTTTTTTGCATTTTTGGTTGCACAAAGGCAATATTTTTTATCATCTTTGAACTTTATGTCGACATAACCAAGCGCATCAAGATGAGATAATATTTCGTCAAAATCGAACTTTCTTTTTGGATATCTTTTCTTAAAAAAATCTTCAAAGTCATCAATGTCAATAACTTTGTAACTACCTTTGCACTGACTCAAAACATATGATAGCATCAATCTTTCTTTTTCATCTATCATACTGCTATTATTTGAAAAAATTTAGAATTTATGTAAATAGAAAATCTAATTATAATTTATATTATTAATAAGCATTTATCTACCTCTCAATAAATGTTTTTTAAAAAAATGATATAATACATCTTAGGTATTGCCTAATTGTCAAGCAAAATTAGGTAATATCTAATAAAATTTATTAAAATGAAAACAATAGACAATGTGGAATTAGAAAATAAGATATCTGAAAACTTAAAAAGAGAAATTGAACTTTGTGGCAAGCCAAAAAGCGTGATCGCTGACGAGCTTGGTATTTCAAGACCAACACTATCTCAATATCTTTCGGGGAGAGTTTTGCCGTCACTTCCCACTTTTGCTAAGCTTTGTAAAATTATAGACTGCTCTGCCGATGAGATTTTGGGTTTATGAAGGAAAAGAAAAGAAAAAAACTCGTAAATAATTACGAGTTTTTTATATGTTTATGTTTTAATTTTCACTTTCAGGCAAAACAATTTCTCCAAAAGTTAGATTATAGTCGCCGTCAGTTATTTCAAGTTCGCCAATTGAACCAACTGCTTTTATATCCACTTCACAAGACTTTATAAAGTCAGCAAAGTGTGATGATATTTTAAGGTCTTTAATAAATGTCTTTAAAGAGATTTTGTTTTCGCTCTTGAACTGACGAATTTGTGAAACTATTTGCATAACTTCTTCGCCACGCTTTATAAGTTCTTCATCAATATCATCACCTAGATTCAAATATCCAGAGATGTGAATTGAAGGCATATTTTCCTTTTCAGCAAAATAGTCCATATATATTTCTTCCGTAAGGTGTGGAAGATAAACCGAGAACATTTTAAGCATACCAAGAAGAACATGGTAACATGTGTACTTTGCACTCTCGGCGCCTTGTTCGCCGTAGATGTCTGGGTTGTAAAGTCTACGCTTAACAAGCTCAATATAGTCATCACAAAATCCCCAAAATAGTTTTTCAACTTCACTGAGAGCCAAGGATATTTCATATCTATCCAAATTCTTTTGGAATGACCTAAATACCTTTTTGTATTTTTCTATCATCCACTTATCCATTGGCAAAAGTTCAACGCTCTTGGGTGTGTAGTCATACAAGAATGAAAGCACAAACTTTGATGCGTTCCAAATTTTGTTTGTTAATTTTTTACCAGCATCAAAACTATCAAGCGAGAAGCAGCTATCTTTTCCAAGCGAAAGGTTATTTGCCCAATATCTTGTGACATCAGCACTATACTGTGCGATTATATCCTGAGGTGAATTTTTGTTATTGCCACTTTTTTTAGAAAGTTTTGTTCCGTCAGGACTTGTGACATATCCTGATATCATAACATCTTTCCAAGGAAGTTTTCCAAAATGATAAAGGCTCTTAACCACAGTGTAAAAGTCCCAAACACGAATGTTGTCATGTGCGTTTGGACGAAGATTCATAGGAATCATATCATCACTGAGCCCTTTGTGAGTCACAATGTCGGTTGAAATTTGTGGAGTCAAACTGCTTGTTGCCCATGTGTCCATAACATCATGTTCAGGCTCAAAGTCTGCACATCCGCAATTTTCGCATACGCCCTTTGGCTTTGTGCTTCGTGGGTTGACGGGAAGCTCATCTTCGCTTGCCATATGGACATGACCACAATTTTTGCAGTACCATACTGGGAAAGGCACACCATAATATCTCTGACGGGATATGCACCAATTCCACTGCAAGTTTTGAACCCAGTTTGTAAACCTTGAACGCATATTCTCTGGGTGCCATGCAAGACCTTCGCTTGCCTTTAATATTTCATCTTTGTGTGAAAGTACATCAATAAACCATTGCTTTTTAACAATTATTTCAATAGGTGTTCCACATCTTTCATGTGTTGAAACGGCATGAGTAAGATTTTCTTGTTTGATAAGAAGATCTGTCTCTTTGAGTTTTTCAATTATTGCAAGGCGAGCCTGCTTTATCTTCATTCCTTCAAATTCGCCTGCAAGGGCAGTCATACGACCAGCACTGTTAAACGCTTCTTTGATTGGAAGATTGTATTTCCTTTGCCACTCTTTATCAACGTTGTCACCAAATGTACAACACATAACAACGCCACTGCCCTTTTCCATATCAACAAGGTCATCACAAATGACGGGAACGGTGAAGTTAAAGTATGGCACAACCAAATTTTTGCCTTTAAGGTGTGCATTTTTCTTGTCGTCTGGGTGAATAAACACACAGTCACACGCAGGAAGCATCTCTGGTCTTGTCGTAGCAACAATCACATATTCGTCACTGTTTTCAACATAAAACTTTATGTAGTTGAAAGTGCTTTCAAGGTCAGCGTTTTCAAGCTCGCTTTGTGCAACTGCCGTCTGACATTCTGTGCACCAAAGTGCTGGTGCTTCTGCATGGTAGATATAGCCTTTTTTATAAAGCTCCAAAAATGACCTTTGAGAAATTGTTTGTGTACGCTTTGAAATTGATGAGTAATTCTCTTTTAAATTGCATGAAAAACCTGCACTTTTGTATAGTGCATGAAATTCTTTTTCAAGCTCACTTGTTGTCTTTAAGCATAGGTCAATAAACTCTTCAAGTGGCATATCGTGCGCCTTTTTGTTGTGCTTTTTCTCAACATAGCGCTCAGTTGGAAGACCGTTGTCGTCAAAGCCAAGTGGGAAATAAACATTCTCACCTTTCATTCTGTGATGTCTTGCGACCGTTTCAATGTGCATATATGACGACAAATGCCCCATATGAATTTTGCCGTTGACTGTTGGTGGTGGCGTGTCTATTGAATAAACTTTTTTGTCACTGTTTTTGTCAAAATCATAAATTCCTTTTTCTTGCCAATAATCTTGCCATTTCTTTTCTTTTTCTGTGAAATTATACTTTTTGTCTAGCACTGTTTTGCTCCTTAAAATTTATCCTTGATAATTATATCAAAAGATATAAAGATGTCAAATAGTTTAGATATAATAAAAATAAACTAAATATCCTTGACAATGCACAAAGTAATGTTTATTTTGTATTTGAAAAATATAGAAAATTCAAAAATATGTGTGATGACAAACTAAAACTTGAAGATTAAGGTAGAAATAAAAAAACAAATTAAGAATTTATAACCGTGTTGATGATAGTGTCAACTATGCAGAACAAACAAAAAACAAAAGCTAAGGAAAATCAATATGAAACAATTAAATCATTATGAATTTAAAAAAAATCAGAAAGTTTTTAAACCAAACATAATAATTATTCTTGAAAATTTTGAACATGAAGAAAACATCGGTTCTGCATTTAGGCTTGCCGATGCTTTTAATATACAAAAAATTATTATTGTCACTAATCGTAATTTAAACTTTAAAAAGATTGAAAAAACTGCAAGAAGTTGCGTAAGTTACATCCCCTATGAAATTACCCCATCAATTGATGATGCAATTAAATATGTTAAACAAAACAACTTTACTCCCATCTCAGTCGAAATTTGAAGGGGTTGCACTTATTGTCGGCAATGAATCCCTCGGCGTTTCTCAAACCGCACTAGATAAATGCTCCACAAGCGTACATATTGACATGTATGGGAATAACTCATCAATGAATGTATCCTCTGCCCTTGCAATTGTACTATACAAATACTGTGAAGATTTCATTAGTTCATCTATTTAGTTATGAACAATATGCCAAGCGTGTTTGGTCCACAATGCGATGATATTGTTGCCCCTGCTTTGGTCACAAAAATGTTTTCAAAACCTACGCTCTTTAATTTTTTCTTTGCGTATTCAATTATTTCATCGCTTGCCGTCGTGTAGGTAAAAAACGCCACATCATTATCTCTAATCGGAAACTCTGTAAGTGTGTCATCGATCTATTTTTTTGCACAACTACTAAAATTGCCGATGTATTTTTTGCCAACCTGCATAGCTCCGTCTTTAACTAAAATTTGTGGCTTAATGCGAAGAAGATTTGCTCCGAATTTGCTAAGCGCACTACAACGCCCACCTTTATACAAATAGTCAAGTTTGTCCAAAACAAAACTTGCCTGAACATTTTTTCTCAAATTTTCAAGTCCACTGACTATTTCTTCGGCACTTTTTCCATCTCTTGCCCAAATTGACGCCTTGATCGCCAAAAGCCCTATTCCCGTTGAAAGACTAAAGCTGTCCACAACATACACATTTTTTAGTCGACTCGCAACCTTTTGTGCGTTTTGACAGGCACTGCTTATCTTTGAAGAAAGCGAAATATGCACCACCGCGTCATAACTTTCTAGCAAACTTTTAAAGTGCTCTTCATACTGATACTCATTCACTGCACTAGTCATAGGCAAAATTTTGTTCATTGTCACAAACTTAAAAATCTCACCACAGTCTATTTTCCCGTCTAAATAATCTTTATCCCCCATAATGACTGAGAATGGTACTGTCTTTATATCAAATTTATTAAGTAAATCTTCTGGCATATCAATTGTACTTTCTGCTGAAATTGCTATCATAAACCCTCCTAAGCACTTTAATTTTATACCTACTTTATCAAATTTTCATTCTAAACAAACAATTTTATCTCTCTTATTCAATTTTATATAATAGAATATGAAAAAACAACTCTACTCACAGTAGAATTATTTACTTTTATATCAAAATATGATATACTGAATATATGGAAAATTTAGAAAACATAATTGCTGAAAACATTGCAAAAAATCGCAAGCAACAAAAGCTCACACAAGCCGAGCTTGGCGAAAAGCTTAATTTTAGCGACAAATCTGTGTCGAAATGGGAAAAAGGCGAATCACTACCCGACATAGTTACGCTTCAAAAAATGTGCGAAATTTTTAATATCACATTAAATGACTTGACCTCAAAAGATGCGCCAGTAAAAGCAAAACAAAAAAGTTCAAAACATCTGTTAATCACACTTCTTTCTTCTGGACTTATTTGGCTTGTTGCAACAACTGTATTTGTATTTTTATTGCTTTTTACAAGCCTATCAAAAACTTGGCTATGCTTTATTTACGCTTTGCCTGTTATGTCAATTGTGCTTGTGGTATTCAGTTGCCTTTGGGCAAAAAACATATGGCAATTTTTAGCATCAACACTGCTTATCTGGACTTCGCTTGTGTCACTGTGCTTAACAATACCAAACATTTGGCAAATACTTTTAATAGGTGCACCACTGCAAATATTGCTTGTATTGTTGTTTTTCTTGAAAGTTAGAAATACCAAAAAGTTATAATTTACTTTCTTTTCAAAGCATATAGCAACTTATTCAATAAAAACATTTTTTAACTTATATATTCAAAAACTGACAAAATATAAAAAAAAAGAAAATGCCTTCAAAAAACTCTTGACAAACACAAATAATTTGTAATATACTCACATAGTAACGCGGTGGCATCAGTCACTTCGTTACACCCCCCTTAATATATCGTTTTGCCAGGCGCAAAACTAAATATATAGACAAAGAAAAGTCTATAACACTAAACCGATGGAATGTAGCTCAGCTGGTTAGAGCACCACCCTGATAAGGAAAATTTAACCGAAAAATGACAGATGTTAAAGTCACTAAAACATGACAATTTAATACGATGGCTTGTAGCTCAGTCGGTTAGAGCACCACCCTGATAAGGTGTGCAACCAACTTTTGACTACACTCTTCGAGAGGCAGAAAACTCGTTAAAACAGACCGATGGATTGTAGCTCAGCCGGTTAGAGCACCACCCTGATAAGGTGGGGGTCGGTGGTTCGAGTCCACTCAATCCAACCACTAAAACCCCGATAATATCGGGGTTTTTATTATGTTTTCATAACGAAATTTTTGACATCAATTACTGCATTTTTTGACATCAAATATTTTTTCATTAAAATTAAGCAATAAAAAAGACCGAAAGTGTGAAATTTTTACTTTCGGTCTAATTCTATCTAAAAC
Organism: uncultured Clostridia bacterium; assembly: GCA_944384425.1. Taxonomy (GTDB): domain Bacteria; phylum Bacillota; class Clostridia; order Christensenellales; family UBA1242; genus UBA5893. The sequence goes on from CALWTI010000035.1 coordinate 10,035, forward strand.
CATCTAAAAATGTGTTATTTGATGTCAAAATTGATGTCAAACTTTACATCTCAAAATCTTTATTTCTATTCCTTCTGG
>CALWTI010000036.1 GCA_944384425.1 uncultured Clostridia bacterium
TGTTGATTTGCTGAATGAAAACCTTATTGCACTTCTTGCTTCACTTTCACTAAGTCCCATTGCAAGAAGAACATGAGATGGCTCAACACTTCCAGTTTCACATGCAGAACCTGTTGATACAGCAATTCCGTTTAAATCAAGCATCATAAGTACTGCTTCACCTTCGACCAAATCAAACGAGAAGTTGACTATGTTGTTAATTTTTTGATATGGATGACCGTTGTACTTAACATAATCAATTTTCTCCATAACTGATCTAACAAAATAATCTCTTATAGTTTTTAATTTTTGGTTTACTGGAACAAGGTCTCTTGTTGCAATTTCAACAGCTTTACCAAAGCCGACAATACTTGGGACATTCAAAGTACCACCACGCTTGCCGTCTTCTTGATTTCCACCCACAATCAAAGGCTCAATCTTTATACCTTTTTTAAGATAAAGAGCGCCAATTCCTTTTGGTCCATGAATTTTGTGAGCATTTATTGTCATAGCATCAATATCCATATCTTGAACATCAATTTTTAAGTGGCCAAGCGCCTGAACTGCGTCAGTATGGAAAATTGCACCATTGTCATGCACTATTGAAGCTATTGCTTTCAAATTTTGAATTGTGCCAACTTCATTGTTTGCAGCCATAATGGACACCAAAATTGTGTCTTTTCTGATGTAATGCAAAAGTTCGGTGATTTTAACAAGTCCTTCACTATCAACATTAAGATAAGTAACTTCAAAACCTTCTTTTTCAAGTTCTTTACAACTTTGAAGAATTGACTCATGCTCAATTTTTGAAACAATTATGTGCTTGCCTTTTTCCATGTTTGCATGTGCAAGACCTTTAATTGCCCAGTTGTTAGCTTCTGTTCCCCCAGAAGTGAAATATAATTCATTTGAATTTGCGTTTATAGCTTTAGCAATTTTGTCACGTGCCCTGTCAACCATAGCCTGCGCATCACGACCAAAACTGTGAAGACTGTTTGCATTGCCATAGATTGAGTTGAAGCATGGCATCATTTCATTCAATACCTCACTTGAAATGTATGTCGTTGAGGCATTATCTAAATATACTTTTCTATCCATACAAAAAAATCCTTTTATCACTATTAAGTATAACATCTAAACATACAAAAATCAATACTAATTTTGCAATTTAATATGATTTAGAACTTAGCTTCATAAAAAAGGAGGCAATGTTTACCTCCTAAGCTTTTTATTCATTGCAAGAATTGATTTTTGCTAGTATTGCATCTTTTTGCATATAACCGCTAAATTTTTCAACTTGTTTGCCGTCTTTGAAAATTATCATTGTTGGCACGACCATAATTCCATATGACCTAGCGAGATCTTCGCTTTCATCAATGTCGACCTTATAAATTTTTGCAGTTGTGTCTTGTGCAACCTGTTCAAGAACTGGTGCAAGCATTTTACATGGTCCACACCATGTTGCAAAAAAGTCAACAAGGACAGTTCCTTTGTCTTTCAATACTTTTTCATTAAAGTTTTCTTTGTTTAGAATTTCCATAATTAACTCCTTATATTATATATTTCTTTAAATCACTATTTTTATTATGTTTTCCGAAGATGTTTTGTACATATGCCCTGTCTATTGTAACTTTACTTAGTGGATATTCTCCGCTTGCGTTGAATGATACATCTTCCAAAAGCTTTTCAAGTATGGTATGCAATCGTCTTGCACCAAGATTTTCCATATTTTCATTTTCATACTCAGCAACAATTGCAATTTCATCAAGCGCATCATCTGTAAACTCAAGGTCAATATTATCAACTTTCAAAAGACTAGCATATTGAAGTGTCACTGCATTTTTTGGAGTTGACAATATTTTGACAAAATCATCTTTTGTTAAACTATTTAGTTCAACCCTGATTGGAAATCTTCCTTGAAGCTCTGGTATCATATCTTCAATTTTTGAGACATGGAAAGCTCCTGCTGCTATAAACAAAATAAAGTCTGTTTTCACATTACCATATTTTGTACTAACTGTGCAACCCTCGACAATTGGAAGAATATCTCTTTGAACACCTTCTCTTGAAACATCTGGGCCAGATGTGCTACCTTTGCCTATGATTTTGTCCATCTCATCAATGAAGATAATTCCCTCTTCTTCGGTACGCCTTATTGCCTCTTGATAAACACTTTCGTCATCAATAAGCTTGTCGGCTTCTTCTTCCAAAAGACATTCTTTTGCACGAAGCACTGACATCTTTCTAGTCTTTTTCTTTGGTGGGAATATTCCTCCAATCATTGTTGAAATGTTCATGTCAGACAATTCAGGCATAAAATTGAATTGTTGAGCTTTTTCAAGGACACTTATCTCAATGTTCATGTCGTCATATTTTCCATCGTGATAATTTTTCTCGATTTCTTCTATGGTAGTTGCACCGCCTTGTTTAAAAAGTTCATCTTTTATCTCTTTCAAAACTTTTTCATCAACTGAGGCTTTTGCTCTCTTTTCAACTTCATGCATTTTTTCGTCTTTGACCAAACGAACAGATACTGACACAAGGTCTCTGACCATACTTTCAACATCTCTGCCAACATATCCAACTTCTGTGTATTTTGTTGCTTCAATTTTGATAAATGGCGCGCCAACAAGTTTTGCGAGCCTTCTTGCAATTTCAGTTTTTCCAACTCCTGTTGGCCCTTTCATTATGATGTTTTTAGGTGTTATTTCATCTCTGAGCTCTTTTGGTAGTCTGCTTCGCCTATACCTGTTTCTTAAAGCGATTGCAACAGCTTTTTTCGCCTCATCTTGACCAATGATGTACTTGTCAAGCTCTGTGACTATTTGTCTTGGCGTCATACTCATAAATCTTTTTAAACCTCCTCAACTATTATATTTGAATTAGTAAATACACAAATTTCACTTGCTATTAAAAGTGATTTTGTAGCAATTGCCCTTGCTGTGAGTTTTGTGTTTTGCAAAAGTGCTTTAGCTGCTGCAAAAGCATAGTTTCCACCGCTTCCAATTGCACAAACGCCATCTTGTGGCTCCATGACCTCACCTGCACCAGACAAAAGAAGCATTGTGTCTTTATCAGCAACAATCATCATAGCATTTAATTGTTTTGCAACTTTGTCGTCACGCCAAAGCCCTGCAAGTTCTACCGCACTTTTCAAAAGATTGCCTGAATATTTGTTTAGCATTTCTTCAAACTTGTCACAAAGACTGATGGCATCAACAACTGAACCTGCGAAGCCAACAACGACTTTTCCGCCATATATTCTTCTAACTTTTCTTGCATTGCTTTTAAAAATAACGCTTTGCGACATGGTTACCTGTCCATCTCCGCAAATAGCAGTTTTTCCATTACGCTTTACGGCGCATATTGTAGTCGCTCTAAATTCATTGTCCATATACTCTCTCCTTAAATCGCTTAATTTCTAATTGTGAATTTTCTAGCATTTTCCTCTTTTTTTGAATTTTGTCATCACATTGCTCGCACTCAACTATACCATAGTTTGCATTCATAGGCTGAAAATTATTGGCATCTGCACTTGATATATAGTGCATTAGTGCTCCAATAACTGTTGTATTTGGTAAACTTTGAAGTTTCTTGCCCTGAATATATAATAACATATTTATCGCAGAATACAAACCACTTGCAATACTTTCCACATAACCTTCCACCCCGCTTATTTGTCCAGCGATGAAAATGTTAGGATAATTTTTCAACCGAGAATACTCATTCAAGCACTTTGGCGAACATATATAACTATTTCTATGCATACTGCCATATCTTATAAACTCAGCATTTTTTAGCGCAGGAATAAGACTAAATACTCTTTTTTGCTCACCGTATGTTAAATTTGTTTGAAATCCAACCATATTCAAGCAAGCCGAACTATTATTTTCTTTTCGCAGTTGAACAATAGCATAAGGCTTTTCTCCTTCAACTTTTTTTGATAGTCCAACAGGTTTAAGTGGCCCATACCTAAGCGCTTTTTCACCACGACTTGCTAAAATTTCTATTGGCATACAACCTTCAAAAACTTTTAGTTTTTCAAAATTGTGAAGCTCAACTCTTTTTGCATTTATTAGTTCATTAAAAAACACATCAAACTCGTCCTTATACATATAGCAGTTTAAATAGTCTTTTGAATCACCTTGGTCATAGCGATTTGCCCAAAAAGCTCGTGAATAGTCAATGCTGTCTGCATTAATTATTGGAGCTATTGCATCATAAAAGTAACAATTATCATCACCAATTAGTGACGACAAATATTTATACAGTTTATCATCGCAAAGTGGGCCTGTTGCTATTATCGTTGGTTTGTCTACATCGAATTTCTCAACGACTTCATCAATTATTTCTATGTTTGGATGAGATTTAATTGCGTCTGTCACCATTTTAGAAAATTTCTCTCTATCAACAGAAAGTGCGTTACCTGATGGTACACGAGTTTTTAAAGCACATTTTAATAAAAAGCAGTCAAGCTCATTAAGTTCATTTTTCAAAAGTCCACTAGCAGAAAGAAGTTGCTCGTTTTTTAAACTATTGGAGCAAACTAATTCAGCAAAATTTTCACTGCTTTGAGCTGGCGTTTTCTTTATGGATTTCATCTCATAAAGTTTAACATAGACGCCATGTTGTGCTAAGTAATATGCCGCCTCACAGCCTGCAAGTCCAGCACCTATAACACAAACTTCATTATGGTTTAACATATTTACAACTCTTTGACGAACAAACGACTTTTTGACCTTTCTTCACAAGTGGAGAATTACACTTTGGACATTTTTCTCCTGTTGGTAAGTCCCAACTCATAAATTTGCAATCAGGGTATCCTGTGCAAGCATAATATATCTTGCCCTTTTTAGACTTTCTTTGAACAACTTCTTTTCCACATTCAGGGCATACGCCTTTTGGTGTGTTTTCATCTTCATAATGCATAACATTTTTACACGTTGGGTAGTTTGAACAACCGAGGAATTTTCCAAACTTTCCTTCCCTTATCACCATAGGGCTTCCGCATTTATCACAGATAATATCTGTTTTTATTGGTTCTTTTTTTGGTGAGACATAGGCATTAAAATTAGCATTGTCTAGTAGCTCTTTAAAGCTTTTCCAAAAGTTTTCAATAACTGTTTGCCAAGCACATTTATTTTCAGCGACTTCATCAAGTTTTGTTTCCATGTACGCGGTGAATTTGACATTTATCATCTTGTTAAAATACTTTTCCAAAAATCCAGTCACTGATTTACCTATCTCTGTTGGTATAATATATTTACCGTCTTTTGTTGTATACTGCCTTGATGCAATAATTGTGACTGTTGGAGCATATGTTGATGGTCTTCCAATGCCTTTTTCTTCCATTGCTTTAACAAGCGTTGCCTCGGTGTAACGCGATGGTGGTTTTGTGAATTTTTGCTCTGGCACAAGTTTATTTAAATCAAGGGTTTCACCTTCTTCAAGTTTAGGAAGTTTGCCCTCTTCTATCTCATCCTGATTGTCTTTTTCTTTACTTTCATTTTTATAAACTGCTGTGTAGCCAGCAAAATCCAGTGTTTTCCCCACTGCTTTAAAAACACAGTCATTTGCAACTATGTTTGCCGTAACATTGTCATAAAGTGCCTCTGACATCTGGCAAGCAACAAAACGGTCATATATAAGTTTATAAAGTCTATAAACATCGCTAGGTGCAACATTTTTTATGCTATCTGGCGTCCTTTGAAGTGAAATTGGTCTAATTGCCTCGTGCGCATCTTGTGCATTTGCTTTAACTACATACACATTTGGCTTTGAAGGAAGATATTTTTCACCATAGACATTTTTGATATGTTCACGAGCCATTTTAACGGCGTCTTCGCTGATACGCACACTATCAGTCCTTATATATGTGATAAACGCCACTTTACCTTCATTTGGCACATCAATTCCTTCATATAACTGCTGAGCCGCACTTGTTGTGCGCTTTAATGTCATGTTGAGTTTATTGAGAGCTTCTTGTTGCATTGTAGATGTTGTGAATGGTGCTGGTGCTTTTGACTTTGTCTTTGTCTTTTTGACTGACTCCACTTTATATGTTGCGTTAGTAAGGTTGTTTAATACTTCATCAACTTCTTCTTTTGATGCAAGCTTTTCTTTTTTGCCTTTATATTCAGTTAGTGAAGCTTTAAAAATTTGAGATTGGTTTTGTTTTTTTAATTCACAAATCAAGTTCCAATACTCTTTTGGAACAAACTCCTCAACTTCTTTTTCTCTGTCCACTACAAGTCTTAAACAAACAGACTGAACTCTTCCTGCGCTAAGCTTTGGCTGAATTTTTTTGCAAAGAATTGGTGATAACTTATATCCCATTATTCTATCAAGTATTCTTCGTGCCTGCTGTGCGTCGACTAAATTCAAATCAATTTCGCGAGGATTTAAAAGTGCTTTCTCAACCGCCGATTTACTGATTTCATTAAAAACAATTCTGCACTTTGTATGTGGATCAATTCCAAGGCAGTATGCAAGATGCCATGCTATCGCCTCTCCCTCACGGTCGGGGTCGGTTGCAAGAAGAACAAATTCAGCTTTTTTTGCTTTTGCCCTAATATCTTCAATAATAGCCTTTTTATCAGGCATAATTTCATATTTTGGTTCAAAATTATGATTAAGGTCAACGGCAAAACTTTTTGAAGGAAGGTCTCTTACGTGCCCTTTTGAAGACATGACAAGATAGTCCTTTCCTAAATATTTTTGAAGTGTTTCACGTTTACCTGGTGATTCTATTACTACGAGTTTCATTCAACCTCCACTCTATACTGTATAATAATTTCCTGGCAATTTTTTTATTATTCCACGAATTTGCATTGTTGTCAAATAGGTATTCAAATTTTGTACTGGTATGTTTGTATGGTACTGAATATCGTCAAAATTCTTTTCTCCGTCTTTTAAAAAATTGTATATTTTGCACTCTTCAAAATCTAGCTCAATTTTTTGTTTTTTTGTTTTATTAGCTTTAATACCGTATTGCTCCAATATATCATTTGGAGAAGTTACCATTTGAGCATGACCAAACTTTATGATATTGTTTGTGCCTTCACTTTTTGAGCTATTTATATTCCCAGGAACACTAAAAACATCTATTCCAAGGTCAAGAGCGTAATTTTTTGTATGAAGTGCACCACTCTTTTTGGCTGCCTCTGTTAAAAGCACTCCACAACTTAAACCAGCTATTATTCTATTTCGCATAGGAAATGAATAATTTCTTGCTTGGTATGTTGGGTAATATTCAGTAACAAGCAGTCCTTTTTGAGCAATCTCTCTTGCAAGCGAAATATTGCATTTTGGATACATCTTTTGAAAACCATTTCCAAGAACTGCAATCGTTTTGCCGTTCTCTTTGAGCGCTGTTTCGTGAGCAATTTTATCAACTCCTGTTGAAAGCCCACTCACTATTGTGAAGCCAGCTCTTGCAAGTGACCTTGCAAAATCTTCGGTAATCTCACGACCGTAGTATGTTGGCATACGCGAGCCTACTATTGCAATACCTTTTGTATCTAAAAGTGAGATGTCACCAATATAATACAAAATATATGGCGGTTCATCAAGTTCATGCAACTGTTTTGGGTATTTGTCATTTTCTATTGTTATGTATCCAACATGCTTTTTAATTAAATATTGCTCTAATGTTTCAAAAGAAAATTCCGAAAGTTTTTGCCTATATCTATTGTAATCATTGCCTAAAATTTCAGCCAAAAAATCATCACCATTATAAAGTGCTGAAAGTGCATCCTCTGCCGAACCAAAGTGTGATACAATTTCATTACATCTTTTTACTGTGAGTTCCATTGAAGAAAAGAAAATATATGCTCTATCGTTTTGACTAATCATTCCCAATATTTCCTATCAAGTGACCTATATTGAATAGCTTCTGCAATGTGCTTTGGCAAAATTTCTTGTTCGCCTTCAAGGTCTGCTATTGTTCTTGCAACTTTAAGTATTCTGTCATGCGCTCTTGCAGTTAAATTTAAATTATCAAACGCCATTTTTAAAATATCACTACACTCTTTGCTAAGTTTGCAGTATTTTTTTGTTTGAGTGACATCCATTTTAGCATTTGAATAAACTTTCGTACCTTTAAATCTTTCAAGTTGAACTTTTCGAGCTTTGTCCACACGCTTTTTTATATCAGCAGAGCTTTCACATTCTTCATTTGTGTGAAGGTCATCATATGTGACATTGTCAACTTCAATATGCAAGTCAATTCTATCCATAATTGGACCACTAAGTTTTGACAAATATCTATGTATTTGCGCTGGCGTGCATCTGCACTCTTCTTTTTTTGAACCAAAGTTCCCGCATGGACAAGGATTCATTGACGCAATCAAAATAAACGATGCAGGATATGTCACAGTTTGTTTTGCTCTCGCAATGGTAATCTGCCCGTCTTCAAGAGGTTGTCTAAGTGTTTCAATAAATTGTCTTGAATATTCAGGAAGCTCATCTAAAAACAATACTCCGTTATGTGCAAGACTAATTTCGCCAGGTTTAACCTGAGAACCACCACCGACCAAACTAATTGATGTGGCAGTGTGATGTGGTGTTCTGAATGGTCGAGAAAGTATTATTCCGTCACTTAAATTGAGTTCCCCAGCAACGCTATGTATTTTGGTAACTTCCAGTGCTTCTTCAAATGTCATATCTGGAAGGATCCCAGGAAAACACTTAGCCAGCATTGTCTTTCCACTCCCCGGAGGACCTATCATCAAAATATTGTGTCCGCCAGCAGCAGCAATTTCAAGTGCCCTTTTTGCACTGAATTGTCCTTTGACATACTTCATATCAAGATAAGAATTATTCCTACTATTTTTTAATGTCTCATAGTTAGATGGCACAACTTTTTCAAGTATGATGTCAGGCTCTTTATATGAATTTACAAGTTCTTCAAGTGTGTGCGCAACTTTTACATTTATATCAGATATAAAGCTTGCTTCAAAATAGTTTTCTTTTGGAATAATAAAGTTTTTATAACCTTTTTCTTTTGCTGCAATTAGTAGTGGCAAAAGCCCTGTCACCTTTTTAATATCGCCATTTAAAGAAAGTTCTCCCAAAAATATGGTATCGCCAATTTTTTTATAGTCAATGACTCCACTGGCAGATAAAATTGCAACAGCGATAGAAAGGTCATAATAGGTGCCTTCTTTCTTTATATCCGCAGGAGCAAGATTGCATGTGATTGCACTGACTGGATATTTTAAACCAGAATTGCGTATTGCAGACTTTACACGCTCTTTTGCTTCTTTTATTGCAGTATCACCAAGTCCAACAATATCAAACTTAGGCAAGCCCATAGATATGTCAACTTCAACAGTGACCTTATAACCTTCAATTCCATGCAAACCAAAACTTAGTACTTTTGCTAACATTATAACCTACTGGCTAAGTATAACACCTAAAATGCTTATGACAAAATGAATTTGTAAAAAAATTGACATAATAAAAATCCACCAGCCTAGCTGGTGGTTTTTCATATAACGGGTAAAACCCTACTTCAAAGGCAGCACGAAATC
>CALWTI010000037.1 GCA_944384425.1 uncultured Clostridia bacterium
AAAACCTTTTATTGACCAAAATTTAGATATTGTTGAGTGCTATTTGACAATACAAAAGCAAGAAAATTGTTATGTTTGGTATTTTTATGCTGTTGGGAAAACAGAATACAAGTTTGTACTGTTCGACGACAAGTTAAATGTGCTTGCAATGTCTTGATTGTTTTTGTGTTTTTTGCTAAAATATTAGTTAGGAGAAAATCATGCAATCAACACAAAAACAAATTGAAAAAGCATTTCTTGTTGGCGTTGCCTTTTCAAACAAAGACGATGTTAGTTATAGTCTTCTTGAACTCAAAAACCTTTGCGAAACAGCAGGGCTTGAAGTTGTTGGGGAAGATTGGCAATATGTTCGCCAAGTCACACCAGCGACAGTCATTGGAAGTGGCAAACTTGAACAAATAAATGAAGAGATAAAGTCAAACGGCACAACTGTCGTTGTTTTTGACTGCGAACTTAGTGGCTCACAAACACGCAATTTGTCAGACTATTTTGATGTCAAAGTCATTGACAGAATCACGCTGATTTTGGATATTTTTGCACAGCGTGCAATTTCGAATGAAGGTAAACTTCAAGTCAAACTTGCCCAGCTTAAATACAACCTTCCACGACTTGCACAAATCACAGGCACGAGTGGTAGGTTTGGAAGTGGTGGCGTTGGTATGCGTGGCCCGGGAGAAACCAAACTTGAACTTGACAAAAGGCTTGCAAGACTTGAAATTCAAAGGCTTGAAAAAGACATTGAAAAGATAAAGAAAAACAGGGAAGTGCAAAAGCAGGTGAGAAACCAAAGTGGCATTTTTAAAGTCGCCATTGTTGGCTACACAAATGCAGGCAAAAGCACACTTTTGAACTTAATCACAAAGGCAGGTATTTACGCCGATGACAAACTTTTTGCAACCCTAGACACAACAAGTAGAAAAGTCTACCTTGCACCAGATAGGAGTATTGTGCTAACCGACACCGTAGGTTTTATTTCAAAACTGCCACATAACCTTGTTGATGCATTCAGCTCCACGCTTGAAAGTGCAAAAGAAGCTGACCTTATCTTGCACGTCATTGATGCAAGTAACAGCGAGTATAAGACGCAGATGCAAGTTGTTGACAGTGTGCTTGATGACCTTCACATAACTTGCCCAAGGCTTAGAGTTTACAATAAGTGTGACAAAGTACTCACAAGAGAGAATACTGACGGCGTCTATATCTCTGCAAAAAACAATATAGGAATTGATGACCTTAAACAAAAAATCATTTCTTTTATGAAAGGCGAGTAACACATTTTATTTAAAAACATATAGTGATATGAGCATATGAAAAAGTAACCAAAGTACAAAAGATAAAAAGATTTAATTCTTTGATTAAAATACATAAAAAGGAGAATACATATGAATCTTTTTGGCGGTTTTGGAAACTTTGGCCGTGGCGACAATAATTGTGTATGCAATTTAGTATGGCTTTTGTTCTTGCTCTCAATCTGTGGATGTGACACACAAGGTTTTGGCAATGACTGTGGCTCTCTCATACTAATACTCTTACTCTTGTCTTGCTGTGGCTGTGGCACTACATGTGGCAACAACTAATGATACATATGAAATCGCACTAAATTTGGTTAACGCACCAAAATTGGTGCGATTTTTTTTGTAAAGTTCTCACAATTCGACAAAACAAGTCAACATATTTTTGCCTTGCTTTCAAAAAATAATGGTGAACAAAAGGGCATGGCGTAATATTTTTTTGTTATTTCGTTGACAAAAAAAATGTTATAGTATACACTCTATTTGTTTAATTTAAACTAGGAGCTTAGTATATGAAAAAATCAATAAAAAAGGCATGTTCAATCGCATTACTTTTGACTTCAACAGTTGCACTTACTGGCGCAAATGCACTTGTTGTTGACAAACTTACAGATAATGTAAATGCACAAATTTTTGCTGAACCACAACAAAAAAGCGGTCTTGTTACTCTCAATCTTCCAACATATAGTGACACAGTAAGTTTGGGAGACGTTTTTACAATTCCAACACCAACATTAAAAGTAGGTGATAATGATGTCACATTAAGCGAACATACACATATAGATATAATCGTCGTAGACTCAATTGGAAGAGAAGTACAACATGACGGCAGGACTTTTAAAGTTGATGGAATAGGTAAATACACAATTACTTATAAAGTAACATATGAGGAGCAAGCTTATTCAACATCAATTACAATTAAGTCTAGCGTTAGCGAAAACTCAATCGAGCTTGTTGAAAACACACAACAAACATTACCAGGCGATGTTTATATGGGATTTTTAAAAAATAATCCAGATGCAAACATATATATTCCAGACGCAAAAGTTGTTTTTGCCGATAAAGATTTGGCGTTAGATTATGAAATAACAACCGTTGTCACATCTCCAACTGGAAAAGTCATAAGAGTGATTGACGTTGATGGAAAAGACGCTTTGGATAAAGAAGACCTTTTGAACGATAAAGGTGAGCTTGAAGGTGGCACATACAGTGTGACATACACAGCGCGCACAACATCAGGCATTTACCTTGATAGCAAGACAGTTGAGTTTAATGTCATCACAAAAGAGGCATTTGAAAGCAAGTATGGTTCACTTGACTACAAACTTTCATTTGATTATTCATCAACAGCACCATCAACAGCAGATATTGGTGAAGAACTCGTTTTGCCAAAAGCTGTTGCAAGAATTGGTGACCAAGAAACTCCATCATATTACACAGTTAAGGCAAGAGTGTTCATTGGTGACACATTAAAAGATGTAACAAGTGACACAATATCACAAGATGAAGATGGCAACTATGTATTCACTGCAAAAAAGAAATACACGATAGATGGCAGTGAGAAGACAGTTACAAATGGTAGATATCAAATTTACTACTATGTAACAGACGCACTTGGCAAGACAGCAGAGTCAGGTTTTGTCATTAGTGGAGTAAAAGATACTCAGGCTCCTAGCATCACAGTTACTGACGGATATGACCTGAATACTGTTGCAGAAACTGTGGAAGATAAGAGTTATGAACTTCAAAACAACTTCCAACTTGGTCAAAACATCGTAATTAAGGCAGCATATGCAGAAGACCTTTCTGATAATATGTCAGACCTTAAAATTGAAAGATATATAAGAAAAAGCAATCAAACATCTTCACAAAGTGATGTTTATAGCGACGAAGATAGTGAAGTTGAAAATGCTTTCACAAAAGATATAGTCTTCAATAAGACTGAAAACTATGTTCTTAAAGCCAATGAGATTGACGGCGGCACACTTGAAGACGGCACATACACAGTTTACTATCGTGCAACAGACAGTGCCGGCAACACAAATACAATAAATTATGAATTTGTTGTTGACTCGGGATTTGAGTTCGAAAGCAAAACAACAGTAGAATTCCAAGATACATTCCGTTCATCAATAAACAGGGGAGAAAAAGTTACTTTCTCAGCTCCACTTGCAACAAATGATGACGATGAAAGATTGCAAACAAAGATATACTACACATATGACAATGTTGAAGCAACTGGCTGGGATGCTTGGACACTTCTTGAACCAAACGAAGATGGCAAGTATGTCGTACCAACAGATGTTGAAGGTGCAAAGAAATTGACAATTCGTGCAATGGCAATTTCTGACGCTAAAACAACTGCGGACGAAACAAAGGTTGATACAAGTTTTGATATAAGTGATTACAAAGGCATCAAATATGGCTTTGATGAAGAAACAATATCAATCGTTGATAATCTTGATACTCGGGCTCCAAACATTGAAAGTATTGAAGAGTGGGATGGTGTATATACACAAAATGACGATGTTGTCATCCCATCAATAACAGTTAGCGATGATTTAATTGAAAATGTTGTCATCGATGTAAAAGTAACACATGTTGCAGAAGATAAAACAGTCACAGAATTTGCTGTCGAAAACGGAGCAACAATGACAACAGCAGGGCAAAAAACATATAGCGGAGCAACATTCTATGCAAACCTTGCTGGTGACTACAATGTTGTATATGAAATAACAGATGCTGCAAATCGCAAGATATGTTTGTATCAAACTGTTACTGTTACACAAAGAGATACTTCAAGTCAACCACACTTTGGTAACCTTCCAGAAAGTTTAAATGGTGGAACACTTGAATTTGGTGAAACACTCAGACTTCCAAATCCAGATCTTCCAAAGGGAGATTATGGTTATAGTGTTGACTATCGTGGTCCAGCTGGATGTTTAATCACAAAAGAGATATTCCAGCCAAAGAGAGAGGGAACATACACAATAGTTTATTCTCTCTATCAAGCTTCAGCTCCAACCGAAGTTGTTGACCAGAAAGAGTTCACTCTTGAAGTTAAGGATACAACAAACCCAACAGTTCGTGTTGAATGGGACCTTGACGCTTCATACAAAAAGGGTGAAAGTGTTATGATACCTGTATTCACAGCAGATGACTATTCTGACATCAATCTCAAGGACTCAACAATCGTCATTTCTTCAGAAAGTTCATTCAGAAGGACAATAAAGGGCGACGAAATGGCAACTGAGTTTAAAAAAGGTGAAAGTGGCAACTTGTATGTTCCACTAAACTACAATGAAGTCTACACTGTGACATACACTGTCTATGACAATTCAAAAGCTAAAAATTCAACAATAATTACAAAGACAATAAATGTTGGTGACCTTGTAGACCCAACCATCACACTTCCAGACAACTTTGTCCCATCAAAAGTGAAGATTGACACAACATTGACACTTAACATTGCTGGAACAAAAGTAACAGATACAAACGGTAACGGTGAGTTTGTTGAGTTTAAAGATGAGCAAATCAAAGATAGAATTAGTATCAAAGTCGTTGGTCCAAACAATGAAACACTTGACAACTTAAATGTTGACGAAGATAATGTTGTCATTAAAGACGGTGAATTTAAGTATTATATTGATGCTGCTGGAACTTATACAGTTACAATCAGCTTTAAAGATGATGCAGGAAGAACAGGTGAATTAACAAGAACATTCACAGTTAGCGAATCTTCTGTAACTCCACTTTCTGACAATGAAATAATAACAATTGTGTTAATATGCGTTGCAGTTTTGGTACTTGCTGGTGCAGTTGTCTATGCAATCATTTCAAGCAAAAACACAAAGGCATATAAACAATAATAAAATAAAAAAATAGCGATATATTGTCGCTATTTTTTTTATTTACATATAATAATTTTTGTGGTATAAAATTCTATATGAAAAAATTAGCAGACATATTTTCACAATTAACTCACACAGATAAAGATTTTCCACTATTTTTAGATGTACTTGACCAAAAGGCTTCAAATGAAGATGACTTTTTCGCCATTATGGACATTGCAAAATATGTTAAAGATAATTATTTATATCATGGCAGTAAGCTTGAAAGCAAAATATTGAATTTAGATAAAGAAGTTTTTGCTTATCTTGAATCAAAAGTAAATAAAAAAAATGCAAAAAGAGATTGGAATGGTATGCTCTTTTATTTGGACAAAGTAGAGCATTATTTTCCAATTTCAAAAGATGTAACAATTTTTGACGGTGTTGAAGATTTTTATCTTTACAGTATGCTTTTTCCTAAAAAGCGTATAAGACTATGCTTTGGTATTGAGCACTGGTTTTTCTTGAAAAAAGGCGTTGCATATAGACATAAAGAAGACTATAAAAATGCAATTTTGAATTTTGAAAATTCAATAAAGTGTGCACCTCTTTCAATGATACCTTATGAAGAGCTAATTGCTACTTATTTTGAAACTCACGACTATGACAGCGCAAAAACTGTGCTTGATAAATATCATATGTTTGCACGAACATTTTATCATCTTGGAGTTTTTTACTATTACACGGCACTGTATTATTATGAAAAGCACAACTATTTTGTGGCACATGCGTGTATATGGTATGCGCTGGGCTTTGATTTGTCACTTTCAATGCGAAATTCACTGCTTGAAAAATTGAATGAGATAATGAAAAATCAAACTTTGGTTTTTGGTGCTTTTGGTTCAGTGTCGGGAGCAAAGGCTTTAACGGCAAATAATGTACCTGTTTGGTTTTCAAAAAACATTTTAACGGCAACACTTGATATGTATAAAGCAAGTTTTGTGTCAAGAATACAAGAACTCAAACAATTCAAAAAAAGTGTGCGAAGAAAACTTATGCTATACAAACTTTCGGCATATGTTGAGCAAATTGAAACAAATATGGACTCAAATCAATATATGTTTTTGTTAAATTTGCCAAGTATTGCACTGACAATAGACAAAAACTGGCAAGTAGTATATGAAAATGACGAAAGTTACGGAATTGTTTTGGAACTTGAAAATGCAGATGACACGCTTACAGTTGGAGTTAAAAAGAGCGAAAAAACTCTTGATGAACTTTATCAAGGGGAGCTAGATCAAATATTATCGTCAGGGTGCAAACTCAAAAATCAAACTCAATTAACAACAATAAAAAATGGAGATTTAAAAATTGCCGATGTTGTGATGGGTCAAAATTTTAATATGAAAATCTTATTTGTGAAAAAAGGCGACTATTTAGTTACATTTAGTTTGATGTCAAAAAATGACCATGATAACGAGAAATTTCTATTAAATATAGCTAGCACAATTAAATTTTATAATAATATCGACAAAATAACCACTTTGGGAAGGTTTTTATAAATAAAAATGGCTATAATTATGTTAAAAAAGTTGAAATAACACAAAGTTATGATACAATATAATTATGGAAAATATAGTTATTTTAGGGTTAGATTATGAATATAATTTAAAGATAGGGAAAATGATATCAGATAGTCTTGGTATGTTTTTTCTTGACTTTAAAGATTATGTAGAATATAGCTTGTTTTCAACAAAAGATATGCTTGAAAAATGTGGAGCAGAATATCTTGAAAAACAACAAAAAAAGTGTTTAATGTCAGCATCTGAGTTTGAAAATACAGTTTTTTGCATACCATATCATTATTTTTTTGAAGATAATAATAAATTGTTTGAATCAGCACAAAAATTTTATATTTATTTTTCAAAAAATAAATTATCAAAAATTGTAGATAATGATACTTTGAGTGTTGACCTTATGGTTTTTTCTGACCGAGATTATGAATTAAACAAATCTTGCAATCACAAAATAAAGGTTGCAAATAAAAAGATTGAAACCGTCAAATGTGAAATTTTAAAAATATTAGAGGGAATTAAATGAATATAAACAATAAATGCATCAATCATCTTAGATGTTTGTCAGCTGAGATGATAACAAATGCAAATAGTGGTCATCCAGGAGTGGCTTTAGGTAGCGCCACCATTTTTTACGCACTGTTTAAAGACCATTATTTTTATGACATAAAAGACCACAAGTTCATTGCGCGTGATCGCTTTGTTGCGTCTGCGGGGCATGTCAGTGCTCTTTATTATGCAACAGCTTACATGTTTAATTTTGGACTAAATGAAAATGATTTAAAAAGTTTTAGGCAACTTGGCTCAATAACCCCAGGGCATCCAGAATATGGCACAACAAATTTCGTTGAAGATTCAACAGGCCCACTTGGTCAAGGTGTTGCGAATGCGGTTGG
This sequence comes from uncultured Clostridia bacterium, assembly GCA_944384425.1. Classification (GTDB taxonomy): domain Bacteria; phylum Bacillota; class Clostridia; order Christensenellales; family UBA1242; genus UBA5893. The sequence goes on from CALWTI010000037.1 coordinate 7,593, forward strand.
AATTGCAATTGCACAGTCAATGCTTGCCGAAAAATTTAATGTTCAAAAATTTCCTATTTTTGACAGTTACACCTATTGTTTTTTAGGCGATGGCTGTATGATGGAAGGTGTGGCAGAGGAGGCTATGAGTCTTGCTGGAACACTGAAATTAAACAAGCTAATATTTTTGTACGATTACAATAATATGACCATTGACGGAAAAGCTGATATGGCAAATGCTGAGAATATCAAGAAAAAATTCAAAGCCATGCACTACAATGTCATATATGTTAGAAATGGCAACAGCTATCAAAGTGTAACAAGGGCGATTGCAAGGGCAAAGAAATGTCAAAACAAGCCAAGCATAATCATTTTCAAAACAATAATTGGTTATGGCGCAGGTAATGCTGGCAAGAACACAATTCACGGCAAGCCACTTAGCATAAGTGAGCTAAATGCCTTAAAACAATCTCTTGGCGTTAAAGAAAGTTTTAGTTTGCCAAAAGATGTCAAAGAGCACGCCTTAAAAACCATAAAAAAGAACAACGAACTACTTGAAAAGTGGAACAATATGTTTGCAATTTACAAAACCGCAAATCCAGAATTATATAAACAACTTGTTGCCTTTATGTCAAACAAGCAAGTTGATGTTCAAAAACTAATAAAGCAAGATATGCTAACGCAGGACATAAGCGGGCGTGATGCAAATGAGATGGTGCTAAATGAAATTGCACAAAAATTACCTCGTTTTGTGGGTGGCTCTGCTGACCTTGTTGCAAGCACAAAGGCGTATATAAATGGTGGGGGAGATTATAGCGCTTTAAATAGGCGTGGCAAAAACATACACTTTGGCATACGAGAGCATGCCATGGGTGCAATTTCAAATGGTTTGTCGCTAGTTTTAAATTCTCCAGTTTTCTGTTCAACATTTTTGGCTTTTTCAAATTATATGATGCCAGCAATAAGAATGAGCGCACTTATGAATTTGCCAGTTTGGTATATTTTCACTCATGACAGTTACAAAGTGGGCGAAGATGGTCCAACTCATCAGTCAGTTGAACAACTTGGAACGCTAAGGCTAATTCCAAATTTGAATGTGCTTCGTCCTGCTTTTATGGAAGAAGTTTATGCGTGCTATGACATTGCGCTTTCAAGTAATTGTCCAAGCGCGTTTGTCATTGCAAAACAAACACTTAAATCAGAGGTTGCCGATTATTCAAACATACTTAAAGGTGGCTATGTTTTAAGTGGAGAAAAAGGTGAAGTTGAAATTTTGGCGACTGGTAGTGAAGTTGAACTTGCACTCAAAGTCAAAGCCGTGCTTGAAAGTCAAGATATTTCATGCGTTGTTGCAAGCTTTCCTTGTGTTGAGCAGTTTGAAAGGCAGTCAGAATCATACAAAGATGATGTGCTTTCAAGAGGTAAAGTGCTCGTAAGTTTGGAAGCGTCAAATGACAATATATGGTATAAATATATAGGCAAAAATGGTCTAAGAATTGGCGTATTTAAGTTCGGAAAGAGTGCAAAGCCATCACAACTTGATGAATATTTTGAGATGACGCCTTCAAGCGTTGTTAAAAAGATTAAAAACTTTTTGAAATAATGTGAATATATTTTCATTTAGTGCATATATTATAAGTGTAGGGAATAAATATGCCCTACCGAGCAAAACGATCACAGCAAAAGTATCAGCGGCTGTGGTCGTTTTTGCTTTTTAATAAATTTTGGTAAAATATTTTGTTTTTATGAAAGTATTTGGTATACTAC
>CALWTI010000038.1 GCA_944384425.1 uncultured Clostridia bacterium
CTGTCAATCATCTTTTTAGCAAGCTGATTTATGCCCATAACAAAGATATTAAATGTTGATGAAATGTTAAGAACATCAAACACAGTCTTTTCCACAATGAGCGAATATCTATCAGGCACAACAATTACATTTTTTTGCAAAAAATCCTGCACATAGGGTTTTATTTCGCCTATGACAGAATTTTTTACATCTTCAAGTGTGTGACCTTTAATTAAAACAATTGACATATGCACATTTTAACAAAAAGTCTAAAATTATGCAACACTAATTGGCGCCTATGTTTTTTGATTTGTATCTATTTGCAAACTTTTTTAAGCCCTGCATTTTTGACCTGTCTGCCATCATCTCGGCATTTTTGCCACGAAGTAGTTTAATCTCTTCACAAAGCTTTTCATTTTCTTTTGATAAAAGTTTGAAATTTTTTTGAAGCGATTTAATCTCCTCTTCTTTTTGTCTTAAACTTACAAGCGTCTTTCTGAGCATATCATTTGCCCTTTGAATCTCTGCGTCTTGAATATGGTTCGCCTCTTCTGTCGCCTGGCGCTTAACAAGTTTAACAAGTCCCAAAAATAAACTGTTTATATCGCTCTCAGTAAGCTGTGTTTTTGTGTTTTTAAACTCAATCACATTGCTTGGTCTTGACTTTATTTTCTCGACTTTAACGCCTGTTATCTTTAAGTTTTGCATACACTGGTCAAAAAGCTCTTTTTGCTTTACCACGACTGTTCTAAACTTGTTTTGATATCTCACCATTTCAGTTATGTCGCCCTTTGCCAAAGTTAGACATGCTTTTCGAACCGAAACACCACGACTCGTCATCTTTAATATGTTCATAACAAGCTCATGCGTTTCTTCATCACTAAACTCCTTTTGGTCAGTCTTTTTGTGAGCACTTAGGTCAATGCCAAGCCTTTTTGCCCTGCCCTCGTCAGACAAAAGGGCGTCAAGTTCAATATAATAATAATTTCTCACGCTATTTGGTTTTCTTCCAGAAATAGTGGCATAATCACTAAAAAGTTTAATAAGTGGCACATTGTTTTTTCTGCCCTCGTCAACAAAATCAAAAAGTTTTTTCACTTCTTCGTCTTTCCATCTAGAATATATTTTCATTAAAATCTCCTTTCGACTATTTATTGACACTCACATCAAAAATTAAACTATAAATTATTAAAATTTTTTTTAGTGTTACAGCTCTTAATTGTTACATATATTAAAATATGAATATAAACATTTATAGTAATGACGAATTCTTAATTGAATACGAAAATCAAAGCCATATTCTTGATGACTCAAATCACATATCGGCCACCGACTGCGCAAACGAAGTAACATTCAAGGCATATCCAATTGACCAAAGTATGCTGTCAATTCCCTTTGCTTTCAGTTTAAAAATAAAAAACAATACCGCCTCGTGTTTAAGTCAAAATGTGAAAGTGTATAACTTAAAAAATAGAGCAGATGTATTTTTGTCACCATTTCTTATCGCAAGCACAAATTGCATATACTCACAAAGTCACACAATCAAAAATGTCAAATATCTCGTGACGGCGTATGAGGACAGAATAAAAATATCTTCGTCAAAAGGTGAATACACCTACAACTTAAGCCTCAGCCAAGCACAAAGCGAAAGCGTATCAAACTACATATACATTTTGACAAGGCTATACAAAAAGACGCTTGTGTGTTTTGACATAACTTCAAACACCTTCAAAAGCATAACGGCTGACCAAATTGACCTCAAAGAAAGCGAAATCGTGGCACGACAAAATATTGACGATATGGCACACCACACAAAAGTGCTAACTCTAAAAAATGACCTTTCTATATCCAAAACTGAAAACTATGTCGATAGTCACCTTTCAAAAATGTGCAAGCGTGACGAGCTTATCCCCTACAACTTTTTTGAGGCGATAAAGTTCGGCGACAAAAATGAAGCATTATCTCTCGTGTCAGAAGATATGAAAGAGGCGCTAAAAGACCAAGATATTGAACAATTTTTTGGTGAATTTGAAAAAATTAGCATTACTTCATTATCACCACTTGTATACACTCTTTATTATCCTGACGAAGCAAAAGACTTTAAAATAACCATGATTGACCACAAAATTGCCGAGATTGAAGACTGAAATTTATTATAATGAATTTTGGTTACAATATTTTACAAAAAACATCCATTATCCTATTGATTTTTTATCGCCAGCGTTGTATTCTAATGGTAGGAGTTATTATGGATGATTTTTTATATAATTTGAAATGCTTGACAGAGCTTTACACCCAAAAAGACATTGCACAAAAAACGGGGTTTTCTGCAAGCAGTATAAACAACTATTTGAGTGGCAAGAGCCAACCTTCTGCCAACTTTTTGGTCAAGCTCAAACAGGCGTACAAAATTGACATTGACCAATTTTTGACGACAAAGATAGATAAAGAAAATTTAGTCAAGTCAAATCTTAACTATCGCAAATTTTTAGGTAGCTATATAGTTTATTACTACAATTCAAGCGCCTACAAGGGCAAAGTTGGAAGTTACAACTATGACATTTTAACATTTGGTGTAATTACCATGCTTGATGATGTCGATGTCTCGTCACCAAAAGGAATAATGGCGTGTGGACTTTTTATGCTAACAAGAATGGATGCAGAAAAGTATTTAAAGGTGCTCAACTCACTAAACGGCGACATTGAAAAAATAAAGGCATTTTACTCTTCTTTTTCAAATTCATACTTTGGCAATTTGGAGCAAAATCCAACACAGCTTTTCATAAGCTTGCAAAACAACAACGACAAAGTTTCAATTATTTTGAACAACCCACCAAGTAGCAAAAAATACCGTGGTGGTCTTGGCACAGTCAACTCAATATCTCGTGGTAGAGAGCATGTACCATGCGTACAGTATATACTTATGTCAAATGTTTCACTCAAAGTGCCAGACGGCGAAATATACAATCTTCTTGCCCTTGGCGTTGGAGAAATAAACGTCAAAAATGAAGTCAATCAGCTTATAGACCTTATAAAAAAACTATATCTGAGTGCACAGCCAACAGGACTTAATGAAGCACAGCAAAAAAAGATTGTTGAAAATAGCATAGAAAACATTGTAAAAGACGCAGTTGAAGCAAATATGTTCAGATTTGCAAAAGTTAGCAATATGGAAGACGACCAATATTACAGACTCATAAAGGACGCCGACTATGAGTGATTACAAACAGTTATTTAATGAGATGCTTGAAAATCTCAAACAAAAAAACAGTGTTGATGTTTCAAATGTCGTAAAGGCATTCAATTTTGCCGAGCAAAAACACAGTGGACAAATGCGAAAAGACGGCGACCCCTACATTATTCATCCTGTCGAAGTCGCCAGCATATTAGAGAAGCGTGACTTCAACACCGATGTGATAAGTGCCGCCCTTCTTCATGACACTGTTGAGGACTGTGGAGTCACCATTGACGAACTTAAACACACTTTTAACAACCAAATAGCGCAAATTGTTGACTCAGTCACAGCTATCACAAAAGAGAACTTCCTTCCCGACAGCAACAACATATATTCAGACACAAAAGACTTTTTAAAGCAAGCAGTGGAAGATAGCACATATCAAAAGCTCATTCATATTGGCAAAAACAACAAATTCGGTTTTTATATTAAGTTTGCCGACAGACTCAACAACCTATCCACCATTTCATGTTTCCCAAAATACAAAAAAGAAGCAAAAATCCTTGAAACAGAGAAATGGCTCATTCCCCTTGCAAAACTTTTGAAGAGCAAATATTTTTACTATCAACTAACGAACGGCTGTTTTTGTGTAAGACACGAAGATGACGCAGTGTTTTTTCAATACCTAGATAAATATATTCAAAATATGTCCTCATATATTGAAGAGCTAAAAAGTATGCTCAAATTTGAAATAAACTCATATCTAAGAGCATCAAAATTTTCACTTTCAAAAGTTGAAATAACACCAAAAACGCCTTATGAGGTTTACACTTCAATTTCAAAGCACTTTGACACAAACAAACTTTCATCAGTCAAAGAGAGTAATTTCATCAGTGTCCCAATTTTTGACATCTATATAATAACAAAACAAGACACAAACGGCTTCAATGCCCTTTACACACTTTTGACAGAGTTTGGCGCACGAGAGCAATTTGAAATTGTCGGGCTTAGTAGCGACGAACTAAACAACACTTCGCTCTTAGTTGTCGACAATATGCGAAACCTATTTAACATAACCATGCTTTCAAAAAGACAATACACCGAACTTTTAAACGGCACAACAAACGGCTCGGACATAGACGACCTTGATGAAACAGTCGCAGGTGGAGTTGACGGCGACTATATCACAGTCTACACCCCAACAAAAGAAGCAATAAAAATCCCAGCAAAAAGCACCGTGCTTGACTTTGCCTTTAAACTTCACAAAGACATCGGCTTTTCGGCAATGTATGCCTATTTAAACGACTCACCAAACAAGTCACCAATATACACTCGCCTTCATAGTGGCGACAAAGTCGAAGTTGTATGCAAACTTGACGAATTTAATATGAATCAAAACATTGCAGAACTAAGGTGGCTCGCCTATTGCAAAAACGAAAGTACTCAAAGAGCACTCATAAAATATTTTGAAAGAAAATACACATAAAAAATTTGACTAATGGCAAAAAATATATTATCATATTTGACACAGTGTCAATGGAGATAATATGCCAACAGAAAAATTTTTTAATTTACCAAAAGAAAAACAAGAAAGCATACTTAAGTGTGCTTTTAATGAATTTAGCGAAAATGACTTTGACAAAGCCTCTATTTTTTCAATAGCGCAAAAAAGTGGCTTTTCAAGGTCATCATTTTATTGTTACTTTAAAGACAAAAATGACATATATAAATATTTGGTTTACAATTTTTTAAAACCACAGCTAGATAAATTGCAAACAACAAGCAACAAACCTGCAAAATACTTTTCACAGTCAATGTTTGAATACCTTATTTCATTTCACGGCAAAAGCGAGCAGGCGTTTGTTGAAAAACTGCTAAAAAATATGAACCCAGAAAACATACACTACATCGCCTACGAACTTCAATCTTCTCCACTTCTAGTCAACTGTGACAGCTCAAAGCTAAAAACAAGCTATGACATATATATCTTTTCGTCAATAATTTTGTGTAATATTGCAATCGTAATACTTAATTATTTCGAAGGTCAATTAACAAAGCCACAGGCAGAAAAATATTTTGAAAGAGTAATTCAAATAATAGAAAATAGCGTAAAAGGAGAAAAGGTATGATAAAGATAACCGACATAGTTAAAGACTACACCGCAGGAACAGGCGTTGTCCACGCACTAAAAGGCATAAACTTAACATTTCGCGAAAACGAATTTGTGTCAATTTTGGGGCCAAGCGGTTGTGGTAAGACAACACTTTTAAACGTTTTAGGTGGACTTGATAGATACACAAGTGGAGATATTGAAATAAACGGCAAATCAACTAAACTTTTTCGTGATAAAGATTGGGACGCATATCGCAATCATTACATAGGCTTTGTCTTTCAATCATACAATCTAATCCCTCACCTAAGCGTGCTTGAAAATGTTGAGCTTGCTCTAACCATCGCAGGACTTGACAAAAAGACAAAACGCGAAAAGGCAACAAATGCGCTAATACGCGTGGGGCTTGAAGAACAGCTTCACAAAAAACCAAATCAGCTTTCTGGTGGTCAGATGCAAAGAGTTGCAATCGCAAGAGCGATAGTAAACAACCCAAAAATCATTTTGGCAGACGAACCGACGGGCGCACTTGACTCAAAGACTAGCAAGCAGATTATGGAACTATTAAAAGAAATTGCCGGTGACCACCTAATCATCATGGTCACCCATAATGCCGAACTGGCAAAAAAATATTCTTCAAGAATAATAAAGCTTCTAGACGGTGAAGTAAAGTCAGATTCTAACCCATATGACATAGAAAGCAATCAATCACAAGACAAAGAAGTACCAGAAGTTGCAAAAGAAAATTTAGTGCAAAATCAAGAAAATGACGCAAAAAAGACCAAAAAAAGCAAAAAAAATAAGACTTCAATGAGTTTTTGGACTGCTTTTATGCTTTCGCTAAAAAATCTCATAAGCAAAAAAGGCAGAACATTTATGACAAGTTTTGCAGGTAGCATAGGCATAATTGGTATAGCCCTTGTGCTTGCAGTTTCAAACGGCTTCTCAACATACATAAACGACTTGCAATCAACAACGCTTTCGGGATACCCTATTGCAATATCAACAGTGACAGTCAATATGGACAGTATAACGGCAGGACTAACCAACACAGACTCAGACCAACAGCTCACCGAATTTCCAGACTCAGACGAGATTTTTTCATATGATATTGGTCGTGACATGATTCAAAGTCTTGCAAAATTATCTCAATACAACTTCATATCTCCACAGTTTATTGAATATATGCAAAAGTACAAAGATGAAGACGAAAAAAAGTTAGACATGCAAAAGACTTTAAACGCAATGGACTTTTCATACGCCTACGCAATGCCAGTCTATACCAAAAATTCAAACAACGAAATTGTATCTGTAAACACTTCACTTGAAAACAGTACAATCAGTGGCTTGCAAAACGGTAATTTTTGCGAAGGTATTTCAAACTCAGATTTTATAAAAGAAAATTATGATGTAATAGCAGGAAGTTATCCAACCGAGATGACCGACCTTGTGCTTGTTGTTGACTCATATAACAGAGTGCCATCTTCAACACTAAAAGCACTCGGAATAGACAGCAAAGAAAGTTACACATTTGAAGACATTTTGAATAAAGAATACAAAGTGTTCACAAATAACATTTATTATAAACAAAGTGAAGATACATACACCGCCCTCACACTAGAAAATGATAGCGAAGCAATTTCAACCTATTACAATTCAACAAATAATCCAGATGTAATAACCTGCAAAATTTCAGCAATTCTTAGAGTAAAAGAAAACAATCCAACATCATTATACTCAGAAGGAATAAGATATTCATCACAACTAACTGAATATTTAAGACAAATAAACAAAAATTCTGCAATAGTTCAAGCACAACTAAACTCAGACCAATTTTTTGTACCATTTGTTTTTGATGTATCAGAATTAAAAAGTTTTGTTGACCAAGAACAAGGAATATCCTCCACTTTCTATTCTGTAAGTGAACTAAGATTGTTTGCAAAACTTGCATATGGAATAGACTTGACAAAAAAAGATGCAAGACAGTATGCACTTCAAACTCTTGGCGCAAGCGATATACCTGTTTCAATAACACTTTATCCAACAAGTTTTGATGCAAAAGACGAAATTGGTAATTACATAAGCGATTGGAATGACGAGCACCCTGACAATAAAATTACATACAGTGACCAAACAGCATTTTTGACAGACACAATGGGTCAACTTGTAAATATCATAAGCTATGTTCTCATTGCATTTGCATCAATATCACTTATTGTTTCATCAATTATGATTTCAATAATCACGTATGTATCAGTTATTGAAAGGACAAAAGAGATTGGAGTCCTTAGAAGCATAGGAGCAAGAAAGAAAGACATTTCACGCGTATTCAATGCTGAAACTCTTATCATAGGTCTTTGTGCCGGAATACTAGGAGTGGCAGTAAGTTTTGTGCTCACCTTCCCAATAAATGCGATTGTGAGAAGTTTAGCAGGAGAAAGCTTTTCTGCAAACATAGCAATATTGTCACCAATAAGTGCACTGATTTTGGTTGCAATAAGCGTAGTTCTCACAATGGTTGCAGGCTTCATTCCTGCAAAAATGGCAGCAAAAAAAGACCCTGTGAAAGCATTAAGAACAGAATAGACAAAAAAATACATAAATTTTGCCCATACCTCTTGACAAAACACATATATTTGTCATAAAATATATGTGTTATCGCGGGGTGGAGCAGCTAGGCAGCTCGCTGGGCTCATAACCCAGAGGTCGTAAGTTCAAATCTTACCCCCGCAACCAAATAACAATGTCACACGATTGTGTGACATTTTTTATAATCTCACTAGTCACACCAACTCCGCCAACTCAAGTCGACCTCATTTGCTCGTTTGTCACAAAGCACCTTTTTGTTTGACAAAGATACCAAAAATTTGCATACTAAAATTAAGGAGGTTGTTATGTCAACACAAACAAAGAAAAATTCAAAATTGCTGTGGATACTAGCTATTGCCATAGTCGTTATTGTGGCTTGCATTTTACTCATCGTCCTTTTACCAAAGAAGACATCGCCATATGCCGTTATGGAACTTGATGTCAATCCAAAAGTACAATTTGTACTTGACACCGACAACAAGGTCATGCATGTTAACTACATAAACGAAGATGCAGAAACTTTGCTATCTGATGAAAAAATTGAAGGACTTGATGTCAAAAAAGCAACAGAAAAATTTGTAAATCTTTGCATAGAGGCAGGTTTTATGGATGTCGACACCGAAGGCGACACTGTCAATGTTACAATATATTGTGACAATACTGACAAAATTGAAAAGCTTGCGTTAGACATAAAGCAAACAATAAACACATATTTTGGTGAAAACGGTATAATTGCTGGTGCAGTTATGGATATCAAAACAAACTTTGAAGAAGCATATCAAAACATTTCACAAAATGCTAGTGATTTTGCAGATATGACCCAACAAGAAATATTGTCCCTAATCGATGAAACATCAGATGACTTAAAAGATATTTCAATAAGTCTTCGTACTGACCTTTACAATTACATAACCGAGCTAAAAAACGATCCACTTTTTGAAAATATGCCAACTTTGGAAGAAAGAATAGCACAATTTAAAGAGCAACTTGAAAACGCTCCAATTCTTACAGATGCGCAAAAAGACGAGATCAATAAGCAAATTGACGAACTTCAAAAAAATCTTAATGAACTGTTAAAGCAGTTTCAAGAAAAACTTGATGAGAAATTAGAAGAACTAAGAACATTAAGTAAAGAAATATTTGAAACGGCAAAACAACTTCTTAATGAAAAAATCGAGCAAACTCGCGCTCTTATTGAAGCACACAAACAATACTTTGAGCAAAACAAAGAACAAGTGCTTGCACAAATAGAAGAATATCAAAATTCTTTGGCATAGTGGTAAAAAGCTAAAAAAACACCCTTTTGGGTGTTTTTTTATCGATATTTTGAACAACAGAAAAATTATAAAATTACTCTTTGCTACTTGTTTTTTGCATTCAAACCTAATT
>CALWTI010000039.1 GCA_944384425.1 uncultured Clostridia bacterium
CAATACTCATATTACCTCCTTTTTTGTTAAATATTGAATAACATTGTTAAACAAATATTTTAAAAAGTTGCCTTTTGCGAATAGTTTAGCAAAATTAAAAAGTTATTTTTTACCCCCTACCGCTTTTAATAATCGCTTTTAAAACAATTGTAAAGTAAATGAATAGTCCTTCATTTGCTTTTTTATTATCTTATAATTTGGCATATATTTTGCAACTGTGTTCCAAAATTTTTGACTATGGTTGAGATGTAGTAAATGTGATAATTCGTGTATGCAAACATAGTTTATGCAATCTTCTGGGAGCATAATTAGGCGAAAATTCAGTCTTATACGCTTTTTGTTGTCACAACTACCCCATTTTTTGCGTGCTTGGGTCAAGAAAAACTCGCCATATGACAGTTTCATAACGCTAGCCCACTGTTTTAGCACTGTTTCAAGCTTATCCTCTGCCCCTTTCTTTAACCATTTTTTTAAGCTTGACACACCATCTTTACGGTATTTTATTTGTGCTATATCACCTATTTTAATAGTATTATCGTTATATGTAATATCATATGAATTGCCACCAAAAAGCAACTTTTTGTAGTCAAGAAAATCACCATTTTTACTATTGTCAGTATTTATCTGTTTTAAATGTGTTAGTATCCAATTTCTTTTTTCTGATATAAGTTGTTGTATCTTTGTTTCGGGATAATTTAGCGGACAAAAAACTGTGACGAGTCCTTGGTTATCAATTTTTATGGCGACACTTTTTCGCCCACTTCTTTTAATATATATTTTATTTGTCATGCTATCATAATACAACATTTTGAGGTACTATGCAAGCTTATAATACAGTACTATGCAAAAACATAATACCTTTAAAATATTGACATTGAGCGTGATTAAGGTGTATAATAATGTCGAAAAGGAAATTTATATGGCGAAAGAAGAAATACCTCGTGGACAATTGTCTAACATAATACTTTCTACTCTTTTTGATAACGATAAATACGGCTATGAAATAATTGAAGTAGTCAAACAACAAACTGACGGAAAAGTCGTCATTAAGCAACCTACCCTTTATAGCAGTTTGCGTCGTATGGAAGAGCAAGGGCTCATTACTTCTTATTGGCGTGACAGTGAAATTGGCGGAAGACGCCACTATTATTCTATTACAGATTATGGCAAAAAGTATGCGGAAAAATGGCACTCCGACCTTAATGAATTTTTGTTGTCATTAAAAAATATGCCAACAACTTCCCCAACAACTGCTATAGGTCAAACGACGGTATTAGAACAAGGAAATTTAGTTGACCTTGCAACAAAAAAACAAGAGAAAAAAGAAGAAGTAACTCAAAAGCCAAGTCAAGATAAAACTTTTGTGCAGTATGACCTTTTCACCTCTCCTACTCTAATTTCCGAGCCATCAAATGAACTTTTTGATTCAATAAAGAAATTGCGTGCAGAAGCTGATGATGAATATTCTAAGCCAAATGATGACAAAAATGACAAGATTGAAATTCTTTCAAGTTTAAGAAATTCAAATACACCTGTTCAAGAAGACATCACAACAAACTATGTTGCAAAAAGTTATAGTGTCAATCATAGTCCTGATGTCAAGAAAGCATTTTTTGATTTAACAAAAAATAACAAAAGTTTTGCGAGTGCCCTTCGTAACAATGAAATTGAAGCAAAAGATGATGAAGAGATTGAAACTCGTGAGCACACAGATGAAGATATTCATACAATTGACCTTCATACACCAGTAGATAAAAACGACGCTAATTTGACGACCGATACTTCACCTGTAATAGACTTGCCAAAAGAGACACATACTAAAACAAATAATGAAGATAAATCAACTAGTGCAAGCTATCAAGAAACAATATATCAAACAACGAAGTTTGATAGTGATGATGTTAGTTTTGTTGATTTGAATCAAGTAAACAACGAAAATCAAAATGTTCAAAATAGTCAGCCAAACGATATCCCGGAAAAAGCTGAAATTGTTCCACAGCACACAATAAATGAAACAAACACAACCACTATTGGTATTGATATTGCGCATGATGAAGTTAAGAAAGATGATGAAAAGAAAAATGCTGATGATGCTGTTTATATCACATCTACCCCAGAAGAAATCAACATTCCAAAAGTTAAGAGAATAACTTCAGAAAGGTTTGAAAAAATAACAAGGAATTACACATCTTTCTTAGATGAAAAGTTAAGAAAAGAAAAAGAAGAAAAAGAGGCTATTCAAAATCAAACATATGAAGAACAACATTCGCAAGAAGAAGTCGAACAGCCAATAGATGAGCAAGTGCCTGAGGACGAATATATTTATACAAGACAACAACAAATAAACAATTTGCAAGACCTTGGAAGATATTACAAAGAGAACAATTTAAAATTCACAGTTTATTCTGACAACAAAAACACTAATATGAAAAGATATGTGAGAATTAACTGGCTTAACTGTCTATCGTTTAGTATACTCACCTGTCTAGCAATGGTAGTGTCACTTATCATGTTCCTAATATTAAAAAATGCACAAACAACTTGGAACTTTTTATATATTTTAATACCATTATTATTTATTTGCGTTGATGTGTTTTACATATACAAGTATTACAAATCAAAAAGCACTTTGACTTTAACTTCAAATGTCCTTAATTACAACTGGATTTATCAATTGACACTGTGCATTGTAACAATACTTGTGTTATGCTCAATAAATGTTCTTGCTGGATTAAACATCGAAAATGTGTATAGTTATTTGACAACTTTGTTATACCTTAGCGTAATCTCTGTGCTATATCCATTATGGTCTTTGATTAATTATGTGATTATAAAAGTTGTAAATTATAAAAATAGCAAATAAAAAAACGGAATAAATAACTTCCGTTTTTTTATTTCTATTTAGCAATTTCTTGGAATCTACTTTCACGAATCACATTGACTTTAATTTGTCCTGGATATTCCATTTCATCTTCAATTTTCTTTGCAATGTCTTTTGCAAGGAACATTGCATCAGCGTCAGATACTGCATCTGGTTTTACTATTATTCGAACTTCTCTGCCCGCTTGAATTGCATATGATTTATCGACACCATTAAATGAGTTGGCAATTTCTTCAAGCTTTTCAAGACGTTTTACATACGCATCAAGCGTTTCACGGCGTGCACCTGGTCTTGAACTTGATATTGCATCGGCAACCTGCACAAGTATTGCCTCTATGCTATGGAACTCAACACCAAAATGATGAGCTTCAATGCAGTGAATTACTTCTGGTGATTCTTTGTACTTTTTAGCTAGGTCAACACCTATTGTAACGTGTGTGCCTTCCATTTCATGATCAAGAGCTTTTCCTATGTCATGAAGAAGACCGCCACGTCGTGCGATTTTTGCGTCAGCGCCAACTTCTTCTGCCAAAATACCGGCAAGATAACAAGTTTCAAGACTATGCTTCAAAACATTTTGACCATAACTTGTTCTGTATTTAAGTCTGCCAAGTACTTTCACAAGTTCAGGATGCATATTGTATATTCCAGCATCTTCAACTGCTTTTTCACCAGCTTCCTTAATGCTCTGCTCAACATCTTTTTGAACTTTTTGAACAATTTCTTCAATTCTTGTTGGGTGTATTCTTCCGTCAAGAATAAGTTTTTCAAGAGCAAGTCTTGCCACTTCCCTTCTTATTGGGTCAAAGCACGAAATTGTGATAACTTCTGGTGTGTCATCGACAATAAGGTCAACCCCGGTTGCATTTTCAATGGCACGAATGTTTCTTCCTTCACGTCCGATTATTCGTCCCTTCATATCATCGTTTGGTATTGCGACAGAAGTTACAGTAACATCGCTTGTGACATCTGTTGCACACTTTTGAATTGCCAAACTTACTATATTTTGAGCTTTTTTAACCGCTTCATTTGTGGCATTTTCTTCGATGGTTTTAACTTGTTTGTACGCATCTTTGCGTGCTTCTTCAACCATGGAATTGACAAGAATGTCTTTAGCTTCTTCTCGTTTAAGTGATGCAACTTTTTCAAGTTGTTCAATCATGTCTTTCTTTATCTGTTCTTGCTTTTGAAGCTCATCTTCAACTTTTAGCAACTTGTCATCAAGAACTTTCTTTTGATTTTCCAAATCTTCTTGTTTTTTGTCGAGATTTAAGTCTTTTTTGTCAATAAAATCTTCTTTTTGAGAAAGCCTATCTTCTGTCCGTTGAAGTTCGAGCCTTCTATCTTTAACTTCTTTGTCAAATTCAAGTCGCTGTTTGTGAATTTCTTCTTTTGCTTCAAGTATTGCTTCTTTTTTTACCGTTTTAGCCTCAGCATAAGCCTCTTCCAATATCTTTACAGCTTTTTGTTTGCCCCTTGCCATTTTTTTGGTGTTAATCAAATATGTGGCAAAATAGCCACCAACAACACCAACAATTAAAGCACCGATACCGATAAAAACAGAAACAATTGTACTAACTGCACAAAGTGCACTAATAAAATTGTTCATTATTATTTACCTCATTTATATATTTCGACTAAATTTATCGCTAATTTTAATCAACAATATAATTGTAATTTACTTTAAGCGTTGTTGTCAACCAATATTTTAAATTTCTAAAATTTCGATTTCGCTTAACGCTTCATCAATAAGGCTATCAATATCAAGTTTGTTTTCTTCTGCAATCACTTTTTCAAGCTTTGGTTTTATGATAGGATTTTTAGGCAAAAACACGGTACAGCAGTCTTCATATGGTAAAATAGAAGTTTCAAAAGTATCAATTTTTTCTGCAATTTTTGTTATGTCTTGTTTATCAAAGCCAATAAGCGGTCTAAAAATTGGGTACTCTGTTTGTGCAAAGTTTGTAACTGTTATACTTTCAACAGTTTGACTCGCAACCTGACCAAGGTTTTCACCAGTTATTATCGCTTTCAAATTGTCTTGTTTACATATTTTTGCTGAAATTCTCATCATAATTCTACGCATTATTGTAATCATATACTCAGGGGCTGCACGCTTGTGAATCTCTTCTTGAATGTGTGTAAACTTGCACATATAAAGCCTTATATGCCCAACATACTCAGTTAGCTTTTGTGCCAAGGTTATGACTTTTTGCTTTGCCTGTTCGCTTGTGTATGGAAAACTATAAAAATGAACTGCTGACAAGCTTAGTCCTCGCCTTGCAATCATATAACCTGCCACTGGGCTATCTATTCCACCGCTTAAAAGTAGAAGTCCTCGCCCTGCTGTTGAAAGAGGCATACCGCCTTGACATTTGATTTTGTCAGTTGAAATGTATGTCTTTTTGTTTTCTCGAATATCTACAACAACTTCTGTTTCGTAGTTTTTTAAGTCCACTTTTAAGTTTTTATTGTTATTTAATAAAATACCACCGAGTTGTTGCTCAAAAATGTTTGATTTTGTCGGAAAATCTTTGTCTGCACGGTTAACTGAAACTCTAAATGTACCTGTGTCAAGTTTTATTGTAGAAATGTATTGTTCAATTTTTTGTTTATTACTATCAATTTCAACAGCTCTTGAAAGAGAAACTAGCCCAAACACTTTTGTGAGTTTGTTTATTATTTGCGTTTCAATTGTAACATCGTAGTCTTTAACGAAGTACCTGCCACTACTTTTGACAACCACGCAAGGTAGATTTTTTAACGCTTGCTTTATGTTTGAAATAAGCGTTTTTTCAAAATATCCCCTATTTTTACCTTTTAAATATAGTTCTCCGAAGCGAAGAAGTATTACATTGTTCATAATTACCTCAATTTATCTATTAGTTGTAAATAACACTGTTTTAATGTTTGTGACGCTTTCAATATCTCTTGCATTGTGCTATACTTTGAAAAACTAATTCTAACACAGCCTTTTACCACATTGTCGGGAATTGACATTGCACTTAGTACCCTATTGCCCTTACTGTGACTTGAACATGCGCTTCCAGTACTCATATAAATTTCGTGTTGTTCCATCATATGCACAAGAGTTTCGCCGTTTACTCCACGAAAGCATATGCTTAAAATGTATGGAGAATAGTTTTGAGCTTGATTGACGCTCATAGCTATATCTTTAAGATTTGAAATAAAAGAATTTCTAAGTTTGTTCACATAATCAAAATTTTGCTTTATGTCACCAATCTCGTCAATTGCTGAACCAAACGCCATAATAGCCGGCACATTTTCGGTCCCTGATCGTAGGTTGTCCTGTTGACCGCCACCCAAAATCTGAGGCTTTAAGTGTATCCCTTTCTTATAATATAGAGCTGCCACACCCTTTGGCCCGTTTATTTTGTGCGAACTTATTGTATACATATCAACGCCAAGGTAACTTAAATTGACATTTATTTTTGAAAAAGCTTGAACGCCGTCAGCATGGAATATTGCATTTTTGCATTTTTTGTTTCTTATCTCATTTATTCTTTTCAAGTCGTTTATTGCGCCTGTTTCGTTGCTGACATGAATAATTGATATTAAGTCAGTGTTTTCATCCAAAATTTTTTCAAGTTGTTCATAATCCACTTCACCGCTTTGACTCAAAGGACAATATTCAACTGTAATTCCCTTTGCCTCCAAAGCTTTGCCAACATTATATACAGAAGCGTGCTCTGCTGATGAAAGCACAACTTTGCGAAAATTAGATTTAAGGCATCCAAAAATAGCAAGGTTATTTGCTTCTGTTGCCGATGATGTGAATACAACATCTCCATCAATGGCACCAAGAACATTTTTAATTTTTTGTTTTGTGTCATTTATTTTTTTGTTCACAATGACAGCTTTGTCATAGATGGCTGATGGATTATAAAATTCACTTACGGCATACTTTTCATATGTTTGAAGTGCTTTACTCGACATTGGAGTCGTTGACGCATTGTCAAGATAAATCATCTTAGCACCGCTTTTAGCCTGAAATTAAGGTCTTTTAATATTTTGTTTACAACTTGATTTATTTCTTCGTCTGTAAGTGTCTTTTCTTTGCTTTCAAGTCTAAAAGTGAAAGCTACACTCTTTTTGCCATTTAATTCTTTCCCGCGATAAATATCAAACACCTTTGCACTGTAATATAGGTGTCCACATGACTTTTTCACGCTTTGAAGAATACTATCAACCGTCACATCTTCGTCACAAATGATAGCTAAATCTCTATCAACATAAGGATATTTTGATATCATTTCAACGCTATGTTTTTTGTCTTGATATTTCACTAACTTATCCAAGTTAAGTTCGCCGTAGTATGTGCTTTCAGACAACTCAAAATTTTCAGCAACCTTTGGATGAATTTTTCCGAAACTTCCAATTATTTCATTTGTTCTTAAATCAATTATATCAGCACTAATGCCTGAGTGGAGAAAACACTTTTTTGAATACTCCAACTTGTATTTTAAGTCAAAATCTCTAAGTAAGTTTTCAACAACACCTTTTAAAACAAAGAAGTCATCTTTTTTGCAAACTGTACAAAATGAAAGCATATTTATTTCATTTGGAAGCTCAGTCAATGGCAACTGCTTTGGCAAATATACTCTACCAACCTCAAAAAGTCTAAATTCGCTATTTTTTCTTGACAAGTTGCGAGCAACTGTATTGAACATTGAGTTTGCCATACTTGTTCTGAGATATCCAATATCTTCACTGATTGGGTTTGCAATCTTTATCATATTGTATAGCTCGCTATGCTCATCAATTAAAAGTTTATCTCTATCATTTACTGAGCACAAAGAGAAGTTGACGCATTCATAAAAACCATAACTGCAAAGTTGTTGCTTCAAATTTCTTGCAAGGTGCAAAATTTCGTCATGTTTACCTATCGTTACGCTTGTTCCACTTAGTGGCTTTGCATCTATTGAATCATAAACAGAGTAACCATAAACACGAATTAGCTCTTCTGCTATATCTGAATAGCACTCAATGTCTTGCCTATAATATGGGACTAGGCATGTAAGGTCATCACCATTTATTGAAGATTGGATTCCGAGATTGTTTAAAATATCAAGCACGTCAGCTTTAGGAATTTCAACTCCAAGAAGTTTATATATTTTATTTAAAGAGAATGTTAAGGTTTTGTCTTTTGGATTCTCCTTAATAGTGTCTATTTGACCTTTTACAATTTTTCCAGCCTTTAATTTATAAACTAGGCTCAATGCTCTTTGCATACCAAGTGGTTGCAATGAACAATCTACGCCTTTTTCAAACCTTGCTGTAGAGTCAGTTCTTACGCCTATCTTTCTGCTAGTCCTGCGGATGCTTGCCCTGTCAAAACATGCACTTTCTAATATTGTTGTTGTGGTGGTTGGTTCAACGCAACTATTCATCCCACCAATAATACCTGCAATGACAACTGGCTTAACTGCATCGCAAACGCAAAGCATGGAGCTATCAAGGTCATATTCATTATGATTTAAAGTTAAAATATGTTCGCTATTATTTGCTGGTCTAACGATAATCTTTTTGCCTTCAAGATAATTGTAATCAAAAGCGTGCATTGGTTGACCATATTCAACCAAAACATAGTTTGTTATATCGACTATGTTATTGATTGGCTTAATGCCAACAGATGCAAGCCTTGCCCTGAGCCACTTAGGAGATTTTTCAATTTTGACATCTTTTACTGCACAAGCCATATACCTCGGACATAGTTTTTCGTCTTTGACTTCAACATCAATGTAATCTTTTACATCTTCATCATCACAAGTTTCATAATATAAGTCCTGTTTTTTTAGTGGCTTTTTTGTTAGTGCGCTAATTTCACGAGCGATACCAATAACACTCATGCAGTCAGGTCTATTTGCTGTGACATTTATATCAAAAATCACATCGTCCATTTGTAGAGTTTTTGCGATGTTTTCGCCAATTACTGCATCATCATCAAGA
>CALWTI010000040.1 GCA_944384425.1 uncultured Clostridia bacterium
GCGCGCCCGTCTTCTCATCTCCCGAAAGTGTGTCGATGTAATCTTTTAGCACGCTTTGACATTTGATAAGAGCCGTACCTCCGCCTGCGACAATTCCTTCACGCATACCTGCTTTGGTGGCTGAAAGTGCATCTTCTATACGAAGTTTTTTCTCTTTCATCTCCACTTCTGTCATACTGCCAACTTTAATTACTGCAACTCCGCCTGATAGCTTTGCAAGACGCCTTTCTATTTTCTCACGGTCATATTCTGATTTTGCACTGTCACGCTGAGCTTTTAAACTCTCTATCTTGGTTTTTATGTTTTGACTATTTTCGTCTGATGCAATGATTGTGAAATTGTCTTTTGTGACTTTGACACTTTTTGCTCTTCCAAGGTCACAAATATCGAGTTTTGATAGCTCCATAGCCGTTTCACTTGTGCAAAGAGTTGCACCACAAAGCGTGCATATGTCAGAAAGTACTTCTTTTCTTTGGTCACCATAGTTTGGAGCCTTGACAACTACTGTGTGAAAAACACCTCTTAACTTGTTCACAACAAGTGTAGCCAAAATCTCACTTTCAATATCGTCACAAATAATGAAAAGTTTTTCGCCTGTTTGGACAAGCTTTTCCATTATTGGCAAAATGTCATTTATTGATGAAATTTTTTTGTCGGTCACAAGAATGTATGGGTGGTCTAAATTTGCTTCCATTTTTTCCATATCGGTGCACATATATGGTGATAGATATCCCCTATCAAATTGCATACCCTCAACAACATTGAGCTCAGTCTCCATGCCTTCGCCTTCTTCGACAGTGACAACGCCATTTTCTCCAACTTTTTTGATTGCACTCAAAATGAGTTTACCAACTTCACTATCTCCCGCAGAGATTGATGCGATGTGCTCAATATTTTCATCTGTATCAACTTTTTTTGACATTTTTTCAAGTTGCATAGCAACAACTTTTGTTGCCTTTTTTATTCCGTCTTTAAGTGCGATTGGATTTGCTCCCGCCGTAAAGTTTTTTAAGCCTTCTTTGACTATGCCCTGTGCAAGAACACACGCCGTTGTCGTGCCATCGCCTGCAATGTCATTTGTCTTGACTGACACTTCTTTTATTATTGACGCTCCAAGATTTTCAAACTTGTCACTAAGCTCAATCTCCTTTGCAATAGTTACACCGTCATTTGTAATTAGTGGCGTTGCGTAATTTCTATCCAAAACAACATTTCTGCCCTTTGGTCCAAGTGTTATTTTGACTGTGTCACAAACTTTATTGACGCCAGCTTCAAGTTTTTTTCTTGCATCTTCTGCAAATAGTATTTGTTTTGCCATGTTATTCTCCTTTTATTATTGCCAAAATGTCGGCTTGTCGCAAAATTAAATATGTTGTGTCTTCTGATGAATATGACACTGCACCATACTTTGAATACAGTACTTTGTCATTTGGCTTGACTTGCATTTCAACTTTTTGACCGTCAAAAGTTTGTCCATCGCCAACGCATACTACCACACCAACATCTGACTTTTCGTCTTTTATCAGTGGCAATATGATTCCGCTACTTGATATCTCCTCTTTTTTTTGAGGTAAAACAACTACCCTATCGTAAAGTGGTTTTAAATTCATTTTCTTCTCCTTAATTCTATTTTATTTTGTCAAAAAATGGTATGCAATTTTATTTATGAATAAATAGAGCATATGTTGTCTTTTTTTGACATAAAAATAAAATGTGACTATGTATATGTTAAGTCACACATTAAGGGAGTTCAATATTTTATGACAAATAAAAATAAATATCGTTCTTCAAAGGTTCTCACAATACTTTTAACAATATTTTGCCTTGCTCTTTGCCTTAGCTTTGCAGAGCTTTTTTCAAGCCTTATCACAACAAGCGGGCTTAGTGCAGTCAAAGACGGAGAAGTCAAACAAAGTGCATTTAACTTGTATGCAATATGCCTATATCAAACTGACACTCAAACGCTTGCAACAGAAAACGCCACACTTGCAAAAAGGCAAGGTGGCGCTGGATACATTTGGCAAGGTGACAAATTCTATGTTCTTGCCTCATGCTATGAAAATGAAGAAGATGCAAAAAAAGTTCAACAAAACTTGCAAGAAAATGATACAACATGCGACATAATCACGCTTCAATTTGATGCGCTGAGTATTTCCACAACAAGCACTGGTCAAGAAAAAAATATACTAACTGAGAGCGTGAAGTGCTTCAAAAATCTTTACAAACAACTGTATGACCTATCAGTTAGTATAGACACCGAACTTTTGACAGATATTCAGGCAAAAGTCAGTTTGAGTGACATCACTAGCAATTTCAAAAGAACAAAATCAAATTTTTCAGCACTTTTCAATAGACAACTTACTGCTAGCATACTTGAACTTAAACTAAGTCTTGAAAGCGTTGAAGTCATTTTGGACGAACTTGCAGACTATTCTTCAACTGAAACTCCTTACACAAGTGTCGTTAAATACGCATACTTTGAAATACTTGGCGAATATGCTGAACTTACTCGTGCAATTTAGTAATCCCATTTTGGAATAAACAAAGTGCTGGCACTTTCTCGCTCTTGAACATAGCCCGAAAGGTTGAAGTCAAGATATGCGTCAACAACTTTTTGATATTCCCTTTTTGTTATTCGCCTATTTATTTCTTTAAATTCACTTGCCCTGCCATAAGGCACATATTGAGCCATTAAACTGACAAGCGTGTTTGGTAAATTGGTCTTTATCCATTTCAAAATACTTATGCTTTGCTCTGTCATGAGTGGCATAATCAAATGACGAACAATAACACCCTGTTTCATAACATCATTTTCAATAATGTCAGTTTTGTTTTCGCGCATAAATTTGAGCGCATTTTGTGTTACACTAACATAATCTTTGCAGTTTGAATATTTTTTTGCACAACTATCATCAAAATATTTAAAGTCTGGCAAAAACACATCTATGTATGGCATAAGTTTTTCAAGCGTTTCAATTTTTTCATAGCCATGAGTGTTGTAAACAATTGGAATGTTTGGTTTGTAAATTTTCAAAGCTTCAACTATTTGATATGCGTAGTGAGTCGGGTTAACAAGGTTTATGTTCTCTGCCCCCACAAGCTCCAACTCTTTAAAAATATCTGCAAGCTCTTTTATTGAAATTTCTTTGCCAGTATCTTTTGACGAAATATCATAATTTTGACAAAAAACACACTTTAAACTGCAACCACAAAAAAATATGGCACCACTGCCATTTTTACCACTGATTAAAGGTTCTTCAAAATTGAAAAGACAATATTTTGCAATTTTGACATTTTCGCCCATACCACAAAAGCCTTTGGCTTTACTTCTGTCAACATTGCACTGTCTTGGACATAATGAACATATCATATTAAAATGATAATATTTTGTACTTTATTTGTCAAATAAATGTTTTCGATAATAAGCCTTTAACTCAACATATCTTGGATAAATATAATCTGTTAGTGCTATATGAAAAGATGATGAGGCATTTGCTTCAATACTATTTTTAACCTTTAGTGCTATATCTTTTGTGTAATCAACAACTTGCACATTTGGCAATATATTTTTAATTATTTTTTTTATTGTATAAAAATGAGTACAACAAAGAATAATTGTTTTTATTTCACTATATTTTTTATTTAATAAATATTTTTTTAATATTTTTTCAACTTTTTCTAAATTATTTAAATTATTGTCTATTTTTTTAGGTAAATTTTTTATATATAAATATTTTGCATTATTTTTATTTATTTCTCGTATTTTTTTTATTGTATTTTTTGTACCAAAAAACAGTGTATTATTATCTGATTTTTTTAATATACTCTCTGGCACTTTGGTAAGTAAAATTGGAATAGAAAAATAATTTTGAAGTTTATCCCCCACCGTGTAGCTTAATGTGTTACAACCAATTACGCAAGTTTTTATATTGTAATGCTTTATTAAATACTCAATGTTGTTTTTTGCAATATTAAAAAGCAACTTGTGATTTTTGTCACCATATGGCGAATTTTTGTTGTCGCACAAAAATACAAAGTCCTCATTAAAGAGCTTTTGACACTCGCACATAACATTTAGTCCACCAACACCACTATCTATGAATCCAATCATATTAGTAGCGTATGCTAAATGGGGCTTAATGTTTCCGAAATTTGTTTAGGTGAAAGTGATGTACACATCACATTATTTATGGCATCACTGATTATTGTTGAGCACACTGACACATAATGCTTTATGTCTTTGGGTGCAACAACAACGCTTTTATTGAGCTTTGAAAGTTTGTTTAAGTCCAAAAGCAGTGGCACGCCAATGCTAATGCAAGGCACGCCAATACTTTTTTGCGAAATGTCCATAATCTCACCCATTGCTCCACCTGGTATCATACCAACACTTGAAAGCTGAAAAGAGTGCCCAAGTCGTTTTAGATTTTGCGTCAACAAACTGTCAATAATCACAACCATGTCCGCCCTTATCTCCCTGACTATGCCCCTAACGATAAGTGGCGTTTCAATCCCAGTCACAGCTTGAACATTTGGACAAATTGAGCAAACATTGTGCTTTTTGTAACTAAAATTCAAATTTCTTGTTGCCAAAATTTTCTTGCACGAAGCAATTCCAAGACTATCTGAAATTATGTCTTCATTGCCAAGCCCACACACAAGTATGGTGCTTTGCTTTTTTATATGGTGAAATGTCAAAAATTCTCTAAGTACCTTTTTTATTTGACTTTTGACTTCGTTTTGATAACTTTGATGAAGATAAAGATTGTGGCAAGATATTATTCTATACTTACCCTTTTCAAAATTTTTATTATCTTTTTTTATATCTAATGTCCCCAAAACAATGTCGCCCATCTCTTTTTGAGAAAAGCCAAGTGCTTTAAAGTCTAAATCAAGTTCATCAAAAATTTTCATACAGTTATTTTGATACAAAAACAACTTTTTATGAAATATAACTTTTAACGCTGTTTAATAGTTTTATGTACTTATCATAATCGCATGACTTTAATGCTAGTTTTTTAAATGAATAACCCAAAATGTTTAGCGTACAAATTTTGTTTTCACGCACAAGTTTGAGCTTTTCATAATTTTGAGAAGATATGACGCCCATAGCACAGGCTTCTTGCTCTAACTTTAATTGTTTTTCTTCATTTTGAGAATATTTTTTTACGTGTTTGATAAATTTATCACATATTTCCACAAAATTATTTTGTTCCATTTTTTGCTCCATGTACATTTTAAGTAAAAAACTATGATTTATAAAGAGCGAACAAACAAAAATAATGTCTAACAAAAGTATGCTTTGACGCATATTGACAAAACCATAGCTAGTGTTTATAATTAAATAAAGGAGTGAATATGAAATATAGTTTCCCAGCCGTATTTGAAAAAGATAAATCTAACCCAAAGTTTGTCAATGTCACCTTCCCAGACCTTATGGGTGTTGTGACTTTTGGCGAAGGCATAAACGACGCTAGAAAAATGGCAAAAGATGTGCTTTTGTCTATGCTCGACTTTGATTATATAAAAAATACAAAACCTACCTCACTTGAAAAAACCAAACAAAATTTTCAAGGCAAAATTGTTGAGCTTGTGGAGGTAGAGAAATAATGGCAACATATAAATATAAAGATATTGAGCGTGCCCTTCTCGCCTGCGGATTTGAACCTATGAAAAACAACAACGGTAGTCACCAAATGTATATTGATAAGACAACTGGCTTTGCTCAACCTCTCCCAAAGCACTCAAATGGCGTTATCGCACCAGGCACAGCAGAGTCAATACTAGACTATGCAATTATGGTAGCAAGAATTAAAAATATAAATATATGCAGTGATAGATATAAATTAAGCGATGATGTTACTAATTATATTAAAAAACACCACGCAAAAATAAAAAAGAGTTTGATGTTTTTAATCCCCGACGCAATAAAAAAACAACGAGGAATAAAGACCATCGAAAATGTTAAACAATTTATTAAACTTTTCTTTTCAAAATGCAAACCTAAAAAGCTTGCAGATGAATTAAGTATGTAAAAAAATGCCTAGTTGGGCATTTTTTATTTTTATTTATTAACTACTGAACCATTTTCAAAATGTACAAAGCGCTTGCACACGCCTTTAAGCAAACTTTCATCACTTGTGGCAATAAGTGTAGTGACTTTGGCGTCAACAAACATCTTTTTGATTAGTGCAATTATTGAAGCTTTTTGCTCACTGTCAAGCTTTTCAAAAATGTCATCAATAAGCACAATATCAAGACTTCTTAAAGATAGCCTTGCAAAGCTCACAACATATTTTTCGTAGAGTGAAAGCTCACTCACTTTTTTATCTCTTAACATTTCAAGAGAAAAATCAATTATTGCTGTGTTGACTTTTTCTTCAATTTCTTTTGGCTTTACTTTGCGTGTTTTTAAAACATATTTTAAATTTTCATATACAGTTTTTTTCTCAAAAAAAACTGGCGACATTGATATGTATCCAAGTGAAATATCAGTCCTAAAATCAATCTTGTTTAAATTGATGTCACGGACATATATTTCGCCACTGTCATATTTTTCAAGTTTGGCAAGCACACGAAGAAGTGTGGTCTTCCCACTTCCTTCATCACCGACAAGAGCAACGCTCTCGCCCTTTTTTATGTGCAAGTTCACATCGTAAAGAGCATAATACTCACGAATATATTTCAAATACAAATTTTTTATATCAATCATATGCTTATATTACAATATAATGCCGTTTTTTTCAATCATTTTAATCAACTTTTTGAAATCTCTGTGCTAAAAGTATCTGAAATTTCAAAAAAATTTGTAAGCGTTTCGCCATTTACTTCTTCCCCTAATATTGCGACAAATGTCAATGTGCAATCTTTGTTTGAAGTAATTATAAATGTTTTTGATACACAATCTTCATATTTTTCAAAATACGCGTTTTGAAGTTTATAGTCCGCCATAAGTTTACTTAAACTATAACTTGTTTCGTGATTTGAAAGAGTAAAAGTGTAGCTTTCGCCTAACTCGACCGTCAAGTTTAATGTCACGAAGTCTTCACTGCTTTTAATCAAGATATCAAAAAACTTGCCCTCGTAATCTTTTTCTTGTTGAAATACTACCTTTACTTGCGATGTGGTCAAATTGCTTCCTGATATGTCCTCAAAGGTTACACTTTTTGCATAACCCGAAGTTTCACAACCACATAGAATCACAGCTGGCAACAATATAAAAATAAATAATAAATTTAATGTTTTTTTCATAAAAAATACTCTCTATAAAGAGAGTATTTACTTTTTTATTACTTTTAAACTAATAATTGCACTCAATTAAACCAAGTTCGCCATCTTTTCTATTGTATAAGATGTTGACTTTGCCTGTTTCAGCATTCAAGAACACATAAAAATCATGTTCAATATTTTCAAGATATTCTTTTGCATCTTCAACAGTGATTGGGTCAAGGTCAAATGTCTTGTGTTTGTAAATTGACTTTTCTTCTGGCTTTGGCGCTTCATCAACAAACTCAAATGTCTTTGTGTCAAGAGCTGTCTTTTTGAATTTATCACGATTTTTTTGATAGTACTTCAATATTTGTCTTTCAATTTTTGGCAAAACAATGTCAATATTTTCATACATATTTTCGCCATATGTTTCGCTTCTGTAAATATTGCCTTTGTTTTTTATTGTGAGTTCAAGTTTAAACCTTTTGCCTTCGCTTGCACAAACAACGCGTGCAGTTGCAGTGTCTTGAAAATACCTGTCAAGTTTTTCAATCTTTTTCTCAATTAAAGTTCTAAGTCTAACTCCGACATCATAATTTCTTTCAATAATTTCTAATTTAGGCGGTAATTGTATATCAG
>CALWTI010000041.1 GCA_944384425.1 uncultured Clostridia bacterium
CACTGCCATTATATGTGAATGGACCACCAGTGATTGTTGGCTTTGTCAACTTGCTTGCTGTTATGCTCCAAGGAAGTTCGACATTTTCACGGTTGTAATCACCAGACCACAAATACTTCAAGTTTGCACTATCTGTCTTGAATGAGACAGTTGCATTGTATGAGCCAACATTTGTACCAGTGTTTCCACTGATGTTCATTGTTGTTGAATTATATCCAGCTGGTGTATAAGTCAACTGACTTCCTGTGTACGTGAAACTGTTTGTGCCTGCTGTTGGTTTTGAAACAAGTGTTCCAATATGTAAATAATTGTTATCATCTAGGTATAGTCCATAACTATGAGAAAAATGGTTTGCGAAATCTTGAGCAGTGATCGCATTTTCATAATGTGCAACTATTTGTCCTGCTTGTGGAGAAGCAACTGTTAATTTTGTTGGCGTAGTTTGTATCGTAGAATAATCTGGCTTCAAAACAATCGAAGCAGTATTCGAATCAATTGGTTTACCTACAAGTTGTATTGATGAAATATTAGTATTAGCGCCAAGATTAAGTTCAATTTGACCGCCTTTGTCATAAATACCCTGATTGATATTAGCACTAGTAATAGTGGATGTATCAATGTTGATTGTTCCTGTGCTTGAACCAGTATAAATTCCAACTTCAGCATTACCATAATTAAGTTCTGAGCAATTTGTAATTGTGAGTTCACTTGAATAATCATCGGCTAAATATATAGCATAATCTTTTGCTTGAATTTTAACATTATCTAGAGTAGTTGCTATTTTTTGACCCAATCTTAAACCAGATGTCGTTCCAGAAGAATTTAACAAAATATCGGTGTCTGAAATTTTAATGCTACCACCGGTTTGTGTCGATGAACCATATGCTCTAACCCCATAGATATTCCCAGTAGAGTTTTGAATATTAAATGTACATTCAGAAATATTTACATTAACATTTGTACCAAAAGCGCCCGTGGCATCTATTCCACCATTGTAACCATTTAATGTGGTCTTTTTTAATATGACCATATCTTTACCTTGGTGATCTTGGTTTTGATTAGGTATGTAAAAACTTAACGCAGATCCGCCAACGCTCGTTATTTCACAATCTTCTATGGTAAGATATCCTGACAAATTAACAATAGAAAAAGCATCCTTTTTACCACCGGTCGTGTGAATTGTACAATCTCTATATATTTGTTCTTGCGAACCATTAACATAGGCTGCCATATAATTTTCGCTAGAAATATCAGAGCCTACACATTCAGTAGCCGAAACCGATGAAAGTCCATAAGTATTTTCGCTTTTTATTTTTGCGTTAGAAATATTAGCAGTACCATAGTGTAAGAATAAAGCAGCATTTAGGTATGATTCACTAGTAGGCGTATATGCATTTTCTATTTCACCACCACTAATGTTCATCACTGAAGCGTTACGTATGGTTTGAGATCTTGTGGAAGATGTAAAACGGACGCCGTTATAAATATTAGCAATTCCCGCTTCGTTACTAAATACCCTTTTCGAAGAATCCCCGTCAGTGTTACTATTGGTTATAATAAGAACGGGATTACCTTCAACATAACCATTATTATCGCCAAAATTAAAGATTTTTCCGGATGCAGTTGTTTTGATTTCATAATCACCCTTTGCACCAACGTCCAAAATAACATCATTTTTAGCTTCGCTAGCAATTTTTAATGTTATATTGATAGTTGGATTAAAGTCCGCCGTAAGTGCGGTATCTTTAAAAACACAAATAGTGTCACCGTCGGTGGCACTAGAATATGCTTTATTTATTGTGGAATAAAAATCCTTTATTGTCCCATCACTTGACTGCAAATAACACGTCTTATCTATGTATCCCAGTTGCCCTGTTGTGCTATTTTTATAGTTTTGTGCCGAAAAAACACCAAACACTGTCATTGACAATGCTAGGCACAATAAACTAAATACGGTGGCTATTTTAGCTTTTAAAGATTTCATCTCCCAGTTCTCCCAAAACTTAAATAATTTTAAGTTTAAATTTTGCTTAATAAATCAATTTGCAGGTGTGATTTTTTTAAGCAACTCCTTCAATCACGATGTTCAAAAGTGGATCGTTATTTGCAAGTGACTGATTTTTTTGAATATCAACTAGATTTGCAGAAAATTTTATGTATAGTGTTGCGGTGGTACTTGAATCGACAGAAACGGAATCGCTCTCGCTCCATCCTGATTGGTCGTTCGCACTAATTTGGCAAGTGACCTTGCCGGCATAATCTCCGCCAGTTTTAAACGCGTCACCTACCGATGCCGTAACTCGCAAGTTATAAACAAGATCATGCGAAACGTTTAGTGCAATTATTATTGGTTTTAACTCTGTTGGAGAAGAGTGTGTGAAATATAATGTTTGATTTAATTGAAAACTTCCTGAATCTTCGCCCGTGCCACCAACGGTGGTATCAGCAAGAAGCGTAAGCCCCTGGGCAAGTGGTTTTTCCTGAGCATTTTGTGCTCCAGAAATGTGAGTGATGTTTAAACTCGCTTTAAATTCGGCGGTATATGATATTGAACCTTGCAAAGTGTATGACACTTGTGATGCACTATAAACGCCGTATATGCCCACAGCAAGGAGCATACACACGGCTACACCGAGTATTATGTATCTGGTTATTTTGCTCACAATTTCACCTCTCTTTTTATGTCAATATTTGCACTATTTTATAACTAATTATATATAACCTTTTTTGCGTTGGCAAGTGATTTAACAATTTTTTTGTGTCATATTATCTTTATTACACATTATATGGTGGTGTAAAAACAAAAAAATATTACTCTTAAATTACTTTGCCGACCTAAGCTTCATTGAAGCATCATAAATGAGTATTGTCGCAGAAACTCCGACATTTAATGAGTCGCATTTTCCAAGCATAGGAATTGATATCATCTCTACCGGATATGTGTACCACTGTCTTGAAATTCCATGACGCTCATTGCCCATAACAAAGGCTGTATGATTTGGATAACTTTGTGTGAAATATGTATTTTTTGCACGAGTGTCAGCAAGGAAGATGGTATAACCATTTTCTTTCAAAAATTTATAGCAAGAATCAACATCACTAAACTCATACATTGGTATTGTAAGCACTGCGCCCATACTACCTTTTATGAGCTTTGGATGTGTCAGTCTTGCCCTACGATTGCAAATAAAAACAGCCTCAACTCCCGCACCGTCACACGCACGAAGCATTGTTCCAATATTTCCCGGTATTTCAATTCCGTCAAGTACCAAAATCACACTCTTTTTACTTGGCCTATAGTCTTTGATGTCAGGCATAGGAAGCTTAGCTATGCTCATAAGTCCGTCAGGCTTGTCCCTTTCCGCAATTTTTTCGTATGTTTTTTTTGAAACAATGTATAAATTATTTGTTTTTTGAGATAGTTTTTCAATTATCATAACTGCTTCGTTTGTGTAGACACATTCGGGACAAATTATGAGCGCATCAATATATGTATTTGTTTCCAAAATACGATTTTGCGCCCAAATTCCATCAGCAACAAAAAACTTTTCAGGGTTTGGCTTAGTGTTTGAAATTATATTTTTAATTCTTTTAATTATAGAATTTTTTTCACCAACTTCTAAAAATTTGTGAGTTTTTAAAATATTATCAAATTTTTCTCTAAAATTATTGTTTATATTATCCATGCCTTTATTATACATAATTTTACCAAAATTAGGCAAACAAAAAGAGATATATTTATTTGACTTTACTGCGATAATAATATATCATAATAGTAATAAATCAATAACGAAACGGAGGATGATATGCCGTCACGTACCACCCAACTCTCAAAAAATGACTTTAAATGTTTTTTAATTAGGCTTGGAAAAATATTTTCAAACATCTCTATTTTTTCGCTTATATTGTGTTTTTGTGGGATACTTTCTTTTGTTGCGACCGCATTTATTTTACTCATTGGTTTAACTATTATTTTGTTATCAATAGGTACAATTTTCATTGTTGTTCCAAATTATTTTGAAATAATTATGTCTGCCTCAAAAATATCAGCAAGTATTTCGGGATTTTTCTTACAAAATTTTTATATTTTCGCTTCCATTGCCATTGTTGGTTCAATTTTATCTTTGGTTCTTTTGCTTCTCGACAAGAGAACTAAACACACCGGTAGAATTGTTGTGTCTTCTATAGTCATTGCTATCGTGGTGATTACAATAATAGTCTTTGCACTGGGGGTGGGCAAATGAAAAATGTAAATTTTAGGCTTGTCGGTTTAGACTCAAAAGTTATTCCAAATGTTTTGGTTGACGGCGAAGTCATTTCTTGCAAGAAAAATGAGTTTGGCTCTTATGAGGCAAATATTCAAACTGAAAAAGATGAGATTGAGGTCGCAATATCAAGAGAACTTGAACTAAAATCCAGGCTTTGGTGGCTATATGCCCTCATATCTTTTATTATCAGTGTGTTTGGAATATTTAATCCGTCATATGACAGAAAATGTATTTCAATTGAATGTCTTTTCAACTTTAAACTCAGTGAAGAAAACAGCGCTATTAAAATAAAATTCAACACATTGTCATCAAGCGGAAAAGCAATTACGGTTGAAGGTTGTGATAACTATGAAGAAATTAAAAATGAATATACAATTGACAAGACCGCAAAAAGAAGACGAATTACACTTCTAATTATTAAAATATTAGTTTGGATTGGCCTTGCAATACTAATTGGTTGGCTTATTTCAAAACAGATTGGATAAAGGAGAAAAAATATGAAAGTTAATATTAAAAACAAATTTTGGTCAATTGGTGGTGGCTCTAAGGTTCTTGATGAAAACAAACAACCAGTTTTTCAGGTCAAAGGAAGACCTTTTAGTATCACCCGTGTTAAATATGTTTGTGACAAAGACGGAAAACGCCTTTATAAAGTTCGCAACAAATGGATCAACTGGTTTATTCACAAGGCATACATTTATGACGCAAACAAAACAAAAATTGCAACAGTCAAAGACAAGTGGTTTAATGTAAAGCAAGAATACTTTATCATGGGTTACAAAGATGAAATAAAAGTTGAAGGCAAATTTTTTGGTCTTAGTTGTCAAATACTTAGAAATGGCGAAGTGATAGGAAAAATTACAAGAAAAATTGCTATCATAAATGATGCTTTTGAACTAGAAGCAAATGAAGAAGATATTCCATTTTTAATTGCACTTGTCATCGCAATTGATAATATAACAGATAAAAAATATAAATAACATAATTAAAAAATAAAAATCAACTTATAGTAATAAAATGTAATTAATAAATTAAAATCCCACAAAAAGGGATTTTTTTTAAAAAATAATCATATTTGTGACTACGAGGCTATGTTACATTCTTCGAATATTAAGAGTCCTGACTCTTAATCAGGTCAAAATAAAAAAATGGAGACACCTTCTCCATTATATTGTGGTGGATCGCCAGGGGTTCGAACCCTGGACCCCCTGATTAAGAGCCGAGAAGGAACAAACCGCTTGCGAGTTTGTGACTACGAGGCGATGTTATATTCTATGAATATTAAGAGTCCTGACTCTTAATCAGGTCAAAATAAAAAAATGGAGACACCTTCTCCATTATATTGTGGTGGATCGCCAGGGGTTCGAACCCTGGACCCCCTGATTAAGAGGTGCCTTTGGAACTTCTTTTTTAGTGTCATTTTATACTAGTCAATCCCTTTAAATCCCTTATTTTCTCTACCAAAATCGTGTTATCCAAGTTTATCTCTTAACTTATAAATTTGTCTAAAATTATTTAATTTTTTGCAGTTTTCTTTTAGACAGTTGGAGAACAATAAAGTAACGCTAGAAGTGTTCTAGTGTTTTAGTCGTCTAAGTTATCAAAAAGTGGACTGTCAAAAAACTCTTTAAATGTTATCCCTAAGCCTTCGCAAAGATATTGAATTGTGGCAAGTTTAGGATTATGGCTTCTACCTGAAAAAATGCTATTTACTGTTGATTGGATTACTCCAGACATTGTGCAAAGTTTATTTGGAGTAATGTTTCTTTCATTACAAAATTCTAAAATCCTTTTGCCTACTGCTTCGTGCAATTTCATTACCTTACTCTCCTTAATTGTTAATATATTCACAATAATTTTAACAATACATAAAAAATAAGGTTGTGAATATATTCACAAGTTGTGAATGTGTTGACATTATTGCCTAAAAATTATATAATACAGTTGTGAATACATCGTTAATTGCTTTAATTGAAAATAAGAGACAAGTGGTGTTTATATTTAACTCTTGTTAAATCTTTTTTACATCTCATTCAAAATTTCTCTAATGCAAAGTAAAATTATTGCAAGGAGGAATTTAATATGAAATTGGACGAAATTGTAAAAGAGTATTTAGAAAGCCTAAAATACTCTATAAAATTAAAGACATATCTATTCTACTTGCAATTTGTGGAGAGTTATATCTCAAAATTTGTTGGAGACATAAAAACTCAAAATTTAAACGACTTTATTATTGAATTCAAAACAAACTATTCCTACTCGACTACCAAAATGGCAAAGAGTTTGATAAATAGAGGTTTAAAATATGCAATGAAAAATGGATTAATCGCTGACAACGCTTCAGTTACTATACAATTAAAAAATTTTCAGTTGCGTAAAGTTGAAGCTCTTGAAAAAGGTGAACAACAAAAACTTGAAAATTATATTTTAGACAATAATAAAAAATATTACTATGGAATACTTATAAGCCTTTATACAGGAATTAGATTAGGTGAAGTCATTGCTTAAAAATGGAAAAATGTTGACTTGAAAAATAAGTTAATCTATATTGATAAAACTGTAGGTTTTATTTCTCAAAAACACAAAACATTAGTTATTGAAAGTTTGCCTAAAACTCAAAGTTCAATAAGAGAAATACCAATATCAAAACAACTCACACTCATTTTAAGAGAATTAAAAGAAAAATCAACAAATGAATATGTTTTTGTTGGTAATAAAAATAAACAATTAAATATTCGAGCCTATCAGAAATCTTTTGAAAACTTACTTAAAAAGTTGAATATCAAACACTATGGTTTTCATTCTCTTCGCCATACATTTGCAACAAGGCTTTTAGAAAATGGAATAGATATTAAAACAATTAGTGAATTGTTAGGACACTCTTCTCCTACTATAACTTTAAATAGATATGTTCATACAAATTTGCAAAGCAAACGGAAAGCAATTGAAATTTTTACAAAAAAAGCAGTCAATAAGACTGTCTAAATTATGCATTTATCTCATAGATAGATGTATAGATTTTAGCATAAATTATTAAAAATTGCAAGTTTATAGCGATTAAAACGGAA
>CALWTI010000042.1 GCA_944384425.1 uncultured Clostridia bacterium
GTCGTAGTCAGTGACACCAAGCTCTTCAATAGAACAAAACATTCCTATTGACTCAACGCCTCTAAGTTTTGACTTTTCAATGTGTATGCCATTGGCAAGGTCAGCTCCTGGAAGAGAAACAGGAACTTTGTCCCCCACTTTAATGTTTTTGGCAGCTGTGACTATTTGTGTTATTTCGCCAATATCAACTTTGCAAACCACTAGTTTGTCGGCATTTGGATGCTTTTGTATGTCCAAAATTTTACCAACAACAACATTTTTTAAATACTTATCTTGATATATTATTTCTTCAACTTCGTTGCCAGAATTGGTGAGCTTGTCAGCCAGTTGCTCTGGCGTCATGTCTATATCAATAAAATCTTTTAACCACTTTAATGTAACTTTCATTTTTTCTCCTACTTTAACTGTTCCAAGAACTTCATATCATTTTCAAACATCATTCTAAGATCAGGAATTTTATTCACAACCATTGCAAGCCTGTCAACGCCAGGGCCAAAGGCAAAACCTGAGTATTTGTTGCTGTCAATACCGCTCATTTCTAGCACTTTTGGATTTACCATTCCAGCACCTAAAAGCTCCATATACCCAGTGTTTTTGCAAAGTCTACAACCTTTTCCACCACATGATGGACAAGTCGCATCAACTTCAACACTTGGTTCTGTGAATGGGAAGTATGAAGGTCTAAATCTTATCTTAGTGTTTTCGCCAAATAACATTTTAAGAAGCTGAGTTAGCATTGACTTTAAATCTACAAGTGAAACATTTTCGTCAACTACAAGCCCTTCAAATTGATGGAATACTGGGCTATGAGTTGCGTCACTGTCAGCGCGATAAGTCCTGCCAGGGCTGACAATTTTGAATGGTGGTTTCATTGTCTCCATTGCTCTCACCTGAACTGAGGAGGTTTGTGAACGCATCAAAATATTGTCTGTTATAAAGAAAGTGTCCTGCATATCACGAGCTGGGTGGTCTTTTGGAACATTTAATGCCTCAAAGTTGTAATAGTCGTATTCAACTTCTGGTCCAGTGAGCACAGTAAAGCCCATTGCAACGCAAGCGTCAATAAGCTTATCAAACACTTTGTGAAGAGGATGAATTTCGCCTTTTTCAATAATTTTTGAAGGTTCCGAAATGTCGACTCTCTCACTTGCCATTTTTTGCTCAATAGCCTTTTCATTTAAGTGTATTTGAAGACTTTTGAGCAATTCTTCAATCTCGTTTCTTGCTGAGTTTACGAGCTGGCCAAACTTTGGTCTTTCTTCTTTGTCAATATCTTTCATTGTGTGAAGCAAGTTTGTAACTTTACCCTGCTTTCCCAAAAATTCAACCCTTATGTCATTGAGCGTTTTTAAATCTTGACAAGTGTTGATTTTTGATTTTGCTTCTTCAAGCAGTGCATTGATTTGTTCTAACATATTCTCTCCTTAAAAACAAAAAGCCTTGCTAATCTTAGGGTGACAAAAACGCCACGGTACCACCTAAGTTATGCAAAGCACACTCAATTGATCTATTACGGGATCTCCCGATCAATCCTACTATAATTTTCAGTTGATAGCTAGAAAGTGAATTCACAACATACTAACAAAGAAAATCTCTCAGCCACGAATTTTCATCTCTGTTTGTCGTTTATGATGCTACTAGTCTTTCATCATAGCCTTTTAACAAAACGAAGATATCATATCAAAAAAAATTTGTCAATTGTTTTGCAATTTTTGTGCAAAGATGTATGATAATAGTCATGGATATAAAATATAAAGACATTGTGGCTGAAAATGCAAACACAAAACAAAAGATTTATTCTTATCTTAGAAAAAATGGTTATAGTGAAAATTATTTAAAAAATTTGAGAAAACAATTCGGTTTTATTAAGTTAAATGGTGTTCCCACTAACAGTGACGCAATAGTAAAAGACGGAGATGTTATATCCGTCAATATTAACCCGAACACAAAAACAATGATATGCCCTTGCATAATACCACTAGATATCGTGTATGAAGATGACGATGTGGTCGCAGTCAACAAACCAAGTATGTTGGCAACAATGCCATCAAAGTCACACTTTTCATATAACTTATCTGGCGCTCTTGTTGCAAGGTATGAAAATGTGCCTAACTTTGTTGTTAGAATCATAAATAGACTAGATAAAGAAGCGTCAGGCATTGTACTTGTTGCAAAAAATAGCTTAGCTTCTAACGCACTTAATAAACCCGATGCCGTTCAAAAAGTTTACTATGCTCTTTGCGAAGGCAACATAGAAAGTGATATTGTAATTGACAAAAACATTGATACACTCATAAACCAAGATGGCTATAATGTGAACAAACGAGTTACATCTTCAACAACTGGAAAATCTGCAAAAACAAATGTACATGTTATTGAAAATTTTAAGGGTTATTGTTTAGTCAAAATAACATTAAACCATGGCAGAACTCACCAAATTAGAGTGCATCTTTCTTCAATAGGTCACCCACTTCTAGGCGATAGCATTTATGGAACAAAATCGCAACTTATTTCTCATACTGCTCTTGTATGTAAAGAGATGAGTTTCAAAAACGCTTCTGGGCAAATCATCAACATATCTATTCCCTATCCACAAGATTTTGAAGCCCTTTTAAGGAACTAAGTTCAGCATATCATCTATTGATGAGGAGTTTAAGTAGGTATCTGGTATTTTGCCGACAATTATGCTCTCAGCTATCATTATTTGTGTTGTGGTTTGCACTGTTTGGTTTGCAGTTGGCAATATCACTGACACATTAGTGGTTACAGTCAAATATATTTTATGGTTTGTTTGGTTTATTCCTGCTTCTATAAACTCTGAACTAAATTTGCAATGTATACTTCCGATTGGAAGTAGTTTTATATTTATCTCTGGGCCCCTTCCAACAAAAATTGGCATACCTGTGAAAGTACCTATTGGAATATCTATTCCATTGTTTCCCATTGACTCCAATTCTATTTGAGCATTTTTGACGAGGTCTCTTGCAAGCAAGTTTATTTGCAGTGAATTTGTGCTTATGTACATAACATCGCCATTCTCATCATGAGTAATGGTTATTAAATCGTCATATATAAATCCTGTATTGATTGTTTGATAGACGGCTTCTTCAACAGCCTTTTGAGATAATGAACGCGTTTGCGCAGTTGAAAGCTCAATAATTACGGGATTGACTACATAATTTAGATACAAAAATATACACAAAATAATAATAAATAGCACACAAAGACATATGCCAATTTTAAATCTTATTGGCATATGTCTTTTTTTAAAATTGTTTGTGTGAAGCATATTTATTTATATGCAGTAAAATACAATATTTCTACAACTTCTTTGTTCTTGCCTTGAATATAATACCAAAAACGAAGGCAAAGAAAATTGCGGCAGCAATACCACCTGCTGTCGCAGTCAAACCACCTGTGAATATACCCAAAATTCCAGTTGATTTAACTGCACTTATTGCACCTCTTGCAAGCGACGCTCCAAAGCCAATAATTGGAACATTTATTCCGGCCTTACAAAAGTCGCTTATTGGCTGAAATATTCCAACTGCTTCAAGCACAACTCCCAAAACAACGAATGTTACAAGTATTCTTGCAGAAGTCATTTTTGTCTTGATTATCAAAACTTGCCCCAAAAAGCAAACAAGTCCACCTGTTGCAAAAACAATCAAATACACATACCATTCATTCATTTTTTGACTCCTTCAATTACAACTGCGTGTGCTATTCCTGGTACTGTGTCGCCTTGCTGAGAACTCGTCGTGCTCAATAATGCACCAGTAGCCATAAACAACACTTTTTTCAATTCTCCCGACATTAGCTTTTTCATTATTATTGAATTAAAAACTGTTGCACTGCAACCGCAACCACTTCCTCCCATTAAGACATCTTGATTGCGTTTGTATATTATTTGACCACAGTCTTTGTAGTTTAAGCCAAGTTTGTATCCCTGTTCTTCCATAAGGTCAATGAGTATTTCGCTTCCAAGTTTTCCAAGGTCTCCAGACAGTATAAGGTCATAATCTTTTGGGGTTGTGTTTGTGTCTTTAAAATGTGCAATGAGTGTATTCATTGCAGCAGGTGCCATTGTCAACTATGGACCATAAAAAAGTTAAAAATTTTTTTGATTTATTCTAATTTCATCAAAAACCTTTTCACTTCTTCTTCTTGAACATTATTTTTTATAAAATCAATTACATTAGCAAATTCATCATCGAAATTTAATTTAATTTCAACTTCATTTTTATTAAATATAAGTATTTCTTTAATAAGTTCATTTGCCATTTCTTTTGTTAACCCATTCATACCTTTATATTTGGCTAATGAATTGATAAAATTAGTGTTTGGAAATTTGTCATTTTTTATACTTGATGACAATGATATAATTTGATTTTCAATTTTCCTAATTTCTTCCAAAACACTTTCCTTTTGAATGATATAATCATTTTCACTTAATTCATTATTTTTGAATTTAATATACAACAAAGACATTTTGTCTTTCAATTTTTTAATTTCAAAATCTAGTTTGGCATTTTGATTTTGACACTCTTTTTGTATTGTATTCAATTTTATCTTTTTTAAAATACTTTCTATATCTACTGACAATTCAATGTATTTTTTAATTATTTGAAATACTGTTGCTTCTAAATAATCATTGCGAATTGTATGTTTAGAACAAATTAAACCTTTCGATAGCATATATGTTGGACATCTAAAATAATATTTGTTCTTTAAGTTTTTACTAGAACAAAGAGCCGTTTCTAAAACAGCACCACAATCCCCACATTTTACAAGACCTCCTAAAACATAGGTTCTAAATGGTTTAATATAATCTTTCTTATTTGATTGCAGCATGTTTTGAACTTTGTCAAAATCTTCACGAGAAATTATGGCTTCATGTGTGTTTCTAACTATAACCCATTCTTCTTTTGATTTTGGTTTTATTTTATGATTTCTATAATTAATTACACTCCTTGTTCCTTGAACCATATCGCCAACATACATTTGATTTGTTAAAATCCTTTGTATAGTAGTATCTCTCCAAATGTGATATTTGTTTTTAGCAACCTGCGTTTTATAATTATAACCCTTTTGAACTTTGTATTCAAATGGACTTTTAACCCTATCATTAGTTAACTTTTTTGCAATAGTTAAAAATCCCATACCACTTAAATACATTTGAAAAATTTGTTTAACAACAGCGCTTGCTTCTTCATCAATAATAAGTTTATGTTTGTCATTAGGGTCTTTAATATATCCATAACTAGGAAACGAACCTATAAAAAGTCCTTTATTTCTATAAGTATTTTGTGCAGATTTTACCTTAACAGAAATGTCACGAGCATACTCATCATTCATTATGTTCTTAAAAGGAACTAGCAATCCATTTATTGATTGTGGATTTAAATAGCTATCAATTTGGTCAGTTAATGAAATGAAACGAACTTTTAACATTGGAAAAATTACTTCAATGTAGTTACTTGTTTCAATAGTATTTCTTCCAAATCTTGAAAGGTCTTTTACTACAACACAATTTATTCTACCATTTTTTATATCTTCCCACATTCTCTGAAAATTTGGTCTATCAAATGTGGTCCCTGAATATCCATCATCGACATAAATATTGTAAATATCAATTTTAGGGTCCTTTTTTATAAAACTCAATAATAATTCTCTTTGCGAAGAAATACTATCACTTTCGTCTTTTGAAACATCATCTTCTTTTGAAAGTCTTAAATAAAGTCCTGCCTTCCAAATCACTTCATTTGTTTCAATTTTAGACTTATCATATTTACTTACTCTACTCATATATCACCTACACCACAATCGCAATTTGAGAATTTTTGAATTTCTCTTTGTTAATATACAATTGTTTATTTATCTCGATATATTCTAGTGCAGTTAAATATTCATCTCTAAATTTAACTTCAATCTCAATTAAACCATTTTCATAAATATAAATGTTATTGATTAACTCTACAACGATATCTCGTGTTAGTTCGGTAATGTTTTGATATTTTTTAAAATTTTCTATAAACCTATTTTCTTTTGTTAGACCATTTTTAATAGCGTCAATTTGGTTTTCTAAATTATTAATACATTTAACAATTTCTTCCTTTTGTAAAGAATATTTATCTTTTAGGGATAAAAACATTTCTTGTGTAATAAATCCTTTTTTCCAATCGGGATATAAATCATTAAGTAGACGATTAACATCATCTCTTTCTTTTATTTTGTCTTTTAAAAGCTTCTCAATTTTTGATGTTTCGTTGCATTTTTCCGCACTATTATTAATAAAATCTATTAAATTATCCATTGTTACAGCAATATTTATATATTGTTTTATTAATGTAAAAACAACTTCTTTAACCTTCTCAACACGAATAGCATGTTTCGTGCAAGCATTTTTCCCTGATTTTTTAAATGTGCTACATATATAATAATAATAATCTTTATAAGATTGATGAATATGTTTTTTATTCATTCCTCTTTTACAATCTCCACATTTACAAAATCCAGAGAATAAATCCAAAGTATTTGTTCTCGTGCATATACGAGTATCTCTATTCAATAATGATTGAACTTTGTCAAAATCTTCACGAGAAATTATGGCTTCATGTGTGTTTTTAACAACTATTCTTTTATCTTTATCTACACTTCTACAAATATTAACTTTATAACTAACAATTTCCATTTGTTTTTGAACCATATCGCCAACATACATTTGATTTGTTAATATTCTTCTAATACCAATTGAATCCCATAGTGTTTTGTCATGAGAACTATAATGTCTATCATTATACCCTTTATTTCTTTTATATTCACTAGGTGTTAAAACTTTATTGTCATTTAAATAAGTTGCAATTCCCCTTAATGAACTACCATTGATAAACATTTTGTAAATTGTTCTTGCATTGTTAGCTGC
>CALWTI010000043.1 GCA_944384425.1 uncultured Clostridia bacterium
GTATGCCGAGAGTGCAGTTTTTGCCCCAAAGCCTCGCCTCACTTGTTTTTCGGCAGTCTGGTTTTACACATATTGTAATTTGGTTATATTTTATAATTTATTTTTTAATTATTTTAGCAAAATATTTTTTTATTTTATTTTATTTTAAAAAAATATCTAATTTAGTATTGATTTATAAAAAATTAAAAAAATATAAAAAATTACATTTTTTGTAAATAACTATTGCTTTTTTGTGTTAAAATAAATGTATGGAAATAGCAATATCAGTTGTACTTTTAATA
Source organism: uncultured Clostridia bacterium (assembly GCA_944384425.1). Taxonomy (GTDB): domain Bacteria; phylum Bacillota; class Clostridia; order Christensenellales; family UBA1242; genus UBA5893. Next base: position 282 of record CALWTI010000043.1, read on the forward strand.
GTTGCATTGTTTTTGGTTGTCAAAGGTGGCGATGTTTTTGTTTCGTCTTCTGCCGTCTTGGCAAAAAAGGCGCACATACCTCAAATCATTTTCGGTGCAACTTTTATGAGTCTTGCAACAACTTTTTCTGAACTTATTATTGGCATTATATCAAGTGTTGACGGCACAACAGATTTGGCCGTTGGAAATGCCGTTGGCTCTGCACTGTGCAATGTTGGACTTGTCATGGCTATTGGCATATGCTTTATGCCATCAAAAATTGGTGGCGGGGGTATGCTTAAATATTACCTTTTAATTGTCGCGACAATTTTCGTAACAGTCATTGGATTTTTTGACGAAGTCACAATATGGCAGGCATTTGTTATGCTTGCAATCACTATACTATTTTTTGTGTTTAATTACATTGATGCAAAAAATATGCAAACACATAACAAGGGTGGTGAAGATGAAATTCAAAGACCGCTATGGCTTGCTATAATATTATTTTTGCTTGGTGCGTGTGCCATTGGAGGAGGTGCCTATCTTCTCGTTGACAAAGTGGAGTATTTAAGTGGTGTCATTGGCATAAGTGAGCAGTTCGTCGGTCTAACCGTTGTTGCAATAGGAACAAGCCTTCCTGAACTTGTCACTGTTATAACTTCGCTCAAAAAAAAGACTCCATATCTTGCAATGGGAAATATTGTTGGTTCAAACATATTGAACTTGACTTTAATTTTGGGGGTGTCAAGACTTGTTGCATGGAACGAAGCAATGGTCATTACAAAAGAAACGGCATACATCTCGCTTCCACTAACACTTCTTTTCACTTTTGTTTTGGTGCTTCCTATTCTTTTCAAAAAAAAGACATATCGCTGGCAGGGGATTGTGCTTTTGATTTTGTATGTGCTTTATATAACTTTTTTAATTTTGAATGCGGTGTTTAAACTTATTTAGAAGTTGAAATATGTTGACTATTGCAAATTTTGTAGATTGGTGTTAAAATCTCCTATACGAAGGAGAAAAAATGATTTTTTTCAAAAGAAAGAAAAATATATTGCAAGCTAATAACTTTGTTGGAAAAACTTTTGGTAATGTCAAAGTTGTCAAAGTTTTGTCAAAGTCCAGCGAGATAACTGATGAGTTAAAGTCTGAAATTGATGCAAATGAAGTTGTTTTAAATAGTGCAGACGATGGATATGCGCTTATGGTTGATGATAAATTATTTGACATAGATGACAAGGTTTGCATTTTCAAAAATCCTATTGAACAAGTATTTCATGGAATTTTCTTATCTAAAGACGAAGCTGTGTCAGTTGAAAATAATTGGTATCTAAAAAAAGATGCCATGGTGGTTATTGACAATCACTTGTTTTATAAAGAAAATGGCAAATTTTATATGTTAAATAGTCAAGGAAAAGTATTGCACTACGACGAAGAACATAATAAAGTCGTTTTTTTGCCAAATGATGACAAAAAAGATAGTTGTCATTTGGCGCAATATATCAACGATGTTCAAGCAGAGAAAATCGGGCTTATGCAGTTTGTAATTAAAAACATTTGGAAAGACGGTAGTTGCTTTTATATTGATGTCAATAAAAATATTGTTTTTTCAATTGCAGAAGTTGACACTCTTAAAGAAATTGCACAAGATTATTCGTTCTTTTTCAATGCTGCAAAGCGTGAGCTTCGTCCAGAATTTTTGGAAAAGTGCGTCAATGTTGTGGCAAATAAAATACAAGCTATAAAAGACCAGGATATGAAAAGCAAAACAATCAATTTGTTTTTGACACATTTAAGCGGAAGTGCAAAAAGTGTATTTGCGAAAATTCTAAACGCTGAAAATGAAATAAGTTTGTAAATTTTTGTTAGGGGAAAGGAGATAAAAAATGGAAAATTTAGATGAAAAAATAGAGCTAGTAAAAGCTAGACAACTTGGTAATATCGTTAAGGAAATAAATGACGACGAAGATGTGGATTATCTCGACACTGGGTATGCTTTTAAAGTGTTGAGTGACAACGGAAAGGGCGTTGTTCTTAACACATTGTTTCACAACAAATTAAAAAAGGTTTTGCCTACGATGTTTGAAGACAAGGGTTCGCTTGTTTTTGTCGACCCTTTAAGTAAAAAAATAACAAGCTTTTATGTTGGTGACCTTAAAGTTCTTTGGCACAACGACAAAATTGCACTATGTAAATACAGCATTTACGGGAAAACAATTCAGACTTTGATAAACGGACGCGGGGAGCAACTTGCGTACAACGATGGGAAACTTTCATTCGCAGCACAAAACATTTTCTCGCATACAGATTTTCAAAGGCTTCCTACTAAAATTTCACAAACTTCAATAAGCGCACAGCTTGGCATTGTAAAAGTTGAGTTTTCAAATGACATTTTAAAACCTTTATACTTTAATCTCAATTGAGGGGAAACAGATACGAGCCTTGAATTTAGAAAGTTAGTAATGCAACATAAAAGAGATTTGTATAAAGACCGCGAAATGTAAAATACATTTTTGAAAACGCTTGACAACGCATGAAAAGTTTGGTAATATTCTAAAGGTTTTTTTTGTAAACCAAAAGTCCTAATTTATATTAGGCCAGCATTAACAAACAGCAGGTAACAAACTTTTCCATGTGTTTACCGAGTACTTGTACAATTTTGGTGCAAGATTGCGTGTTGTGTTAAGTTATTTTAACGCGACATTTAGGCGAACGATGTGGGTAAAAGTTGCCCTTATCTTCGCCTTTTTTGTTTAATGTGAAAAATTTTAAAAAGGAGGAAAAACATGCCTACAATTAACCAGTTAGTTCGCAAAGGTAGAAAAACTTTTGATAAAAAGAGCAAATCGCCACTTCTTGAAAATTGTCCTCAAAAGCGTGGAGTTTGTCTTGCAGTCAAAACAACAACACCTAAAAAACCTAACTCAGCCCTTCGTAAGATCGCCAGAGTAAAGCTCTCAAATGGTCAAGAAGGTACTTGCTACATTCCAGGCATTGGTCACAACCTTCAAGAGCACAGTGTTGTTCTTGTTCGTGGTGGACGTGTTAAGGACCTTCCTGGTGTGAGATATCACATCATCCGTGGTAGCCTTGATACAGCCGGTGTTGCAAAACGTATGCAAAGCCGTTCAAAATACGGTGCAAAGAAACCAAAATCTAACTAATCACATTTAAAAATTTATTAAAAGGAGAAACAAAATGCCAAGAAGAAGTGGAGTGCCAAAGAGAGATGTTTTGCCAGACCCAAAATTCCACAACAAACTTGTTACAAAGTTTATTAACCAAGTTATGTACGATGGAAAGAAAGGTATCGCACAGCACATAGTATATGGCGCTTTTGACATCATAAAAGACAAGACAGGTGGTGACCCAATCGACGTATTCACAAAAGCAGTTGAAAATGTTAAACCTGTTCTTGAAACAAAAGGTAGACGTGTCGGTGGTGCAACATACCAAGTACCTATGGAGATTCGTCCAGAACGCCGTCAAACCCTTGCAATACGTTGGCTTGTCCAATTCGCAAGAAAGCGTAACAGCGAACGTACAATGGAAGCAAAAGTTGCAGGCGAAATTATGGACGCTTACAACAACCAAGGCAGTGCTATCAAGCGTAGAGATGAAATGCACAGAATGGCTGAGGCTAACAAGGCTTTTGCTCACTACCGCTGGTAATTTTTTGAATTTTTGCTTTGAAATACTTCGTTTCTGCCATGCCGTTCCACACAGTCATTTAGGTGAACTAAACTCCTGCGTGGCACGACATGTCGAGCCTCGTCTTTCTTTGTAAAAATTCAAAAAATGTTGTGGGATAGTTAAGCGTCGAGCCTAGCATCTGCCACACAATTTTGCGTTTTACGGGAAAGATATTAAACAGGACACTAAGTTTCGTCTTTCTTTGTAAAAATTCAAAAAATAAAATTGCTTAGGGTCAGTGTTTAGGTAAATCTAGTTTTGTTTAGTTAAAACTATCGAGCCTAGCATATGCCACACAAACTACAAACATTTTAGTATTAAACTCAAAATTGATTTTGTGTTTAAAATTCACAAAAAATAGAAAAATTTATAAAAAGGAGAAAAATAATGCCAGAGAATGATGACTTATCTTTAACACGTAACGTCGGTATCATGGCTCACATTGATGCCGGAAAAACAACAACAACTGAAAGAATTCTTTTCTATACTGGTATCAACCACAAAATTGGTGAAGTGCATGATGGTGCTGCAACAATGGACTGGATGGAACAGGAACAAGAACGTGGTATCACAATTACTTCTGCTTGCACAACCTGCCATTGGAAAGGCCACAAAATCAACATTATCGACACCCCAGGACACGTTGACTTCACAATTGAAGTTTTGCGTTCACTAAAAGTTCTTGATGGTGCTGTTTTGGTTCTTAGTGCACGTGACAAAGTTCAACCTCAAACTGAAACAGTTTGGCGTCAAGCAAACGAATGCAAAGTTCCTGTTATCATCTTCGTAAACAAGATGGATAGAGATGATGCATACTTTGACAAATGCGTTGAGTCAGTTAAAGAAAGACTTCACACAAAACCTTTGCCTCTCCAAATGCCAATAGGTATGGCTGAGACATTCAAAGGTATCATCGACCTTTTGACCCTTAAGGCATACATCCCAGAAGATGACCTTGGCAAAATTGTTGATGAAGTTGAAATCCCAGACGAATACAAAGAGGAAGCACAAAAACGTCATGACCAATTAGTTGAAGCTGTTGTTGAAACAGATGACGCACTTCTTGAAAAGTATTTTGCTGGTGAGGAAATTTCACTTAATGAACTCAAAAAGGCAATAAGAAAAGCAACAATTTCTAAACAAGTTACCCCAATGCTTTGCGGTTCATCATATAAAAACAAAGGTGTTCAAAACCTTTTGGATGCTATGGTAGATTATTTGCCAGCTCCAACAGACGTTGAATCAATAAAAGGTATCAACCCAGAAACAGGTGAAGAGGAATATCGTCACCCAGACTACAACGCTCCACTTGCTGGACTTGCCTTCAAGATTGCAACTGACCCATATGTTGGAACTTTAACATTCTTTAGAGTTTACAGCGGAACACTTAAAGCTGGCTCATATGTTTACAATGCAAACACAGGAAAGACCGAGCGTGTTGGAAGACTTATTCGTATGCACGCAAACAACCGTACAGAAATAAGCGAAGTCAAAGCAGGTGATATCGCCGCAATCGTTGGACTTAAAGACACAATCACAGGTCACACACTTTGTGACGAAGAACACCCAATTCAGCTTGAAAGTATGAAATTCCCAGAGCCAGTTATTCAGCTTGCTATTGAGCCAAAGACAAAGGACATGCAAGAAAAAATGTCTATTGCCCTTGGAAAACTTGCAAGAGAAGACCCATCATTTAGAGTCCAAACAGACCAAGAAACAGGTCAAACACTTATTTCAGGTATGGGCGAACTTCACCTTGAAATCATTGTTGATAGACTTCTTCGTGAATTCAAAGTTGAAGCAAATGTTGGTAAACCACAAGTTGCATATCGTGAAACAATACGCAAAACCGTTGAGGCAGAAGGTAAATTCATCCGTCAAAGCGGTGGTAAAGGTCAATACGGTCACTGCTGGGTTAAGTTTGAACCACTTGAACCAGGCTCAGGATATGAATTTGTTGATAAGACAGTTGGTGGTTCAATTCCAAAAGAATTTATTCAACCAGTCAACAAAGGTATTGATGAAGCAAGAATGAACGGTGTTGTTGCAGGTTATGAAACAATAGACTTCCGTGCAACAGTATTCGATGGTTCTTACCACGATGTCGACTCAAGTGAAATGGCGTTCAAAATCGCAGGCTCACTTGCATTCAAAGAGGGTGCAGCAAAAGCAAACCCAGTGCTTCTTGAACCAATTATGAAAGTTGAAGTTGATGTTCCAGATGAATATCTTGGAACAGTCATGGGCAACTTGACTTCTCGCCGTGGTATCCTTCTTGGAAACGATTCAATTCCAGGATATCAACGTGTTCGTGCCGAAGTGCCACTTGCAGAAATGTTTGGTTACGCAACAGACCTTCGTTCTCAAACCCAAGGACGTGGAACATTTGTTATGGAACCACTCAAATACCAAGAGGTGCCTAAGTCGATTACTGAGAAGATTGTTGGCGAACGCCGCAAAAATTGACAATAAACTGCGAAATACTGCGTTTACTGTCGCACTTGGCTCCACAGTCATTTAGGCAACTAAACTCCTGCGGAGCCAAACGCGCCGAGCCTTGTCTTTCTTGTTTCTTGTCAATTTTGGCAAAGTACGCTTAATCGTCTTGCTTGCTTTTAGTTAATTTTGCGAACTTAGAACTAACCAAAATTGTACTTTGTTATAAACATAGTACGAACAAAGACAATACTTTGTTTCTGCTATGCCAGTCTAGACAGTCATTTAGGTAACTAAACTCCTGCGGAGCCAAACGCGCCGAGCCTTGTCTTTCTTGTTTCTTGTCAATTTTGCAAAAACAAGCATAAGCAAAGTGCGAATAAAGGTAATACTTTGTTTCTGCTATGCCAGTCTAGACAGTCATTTAGGTTAACTAAACTCCTGCCTAGCCTGACATAGCGAGC
>CALWTI010000044.1 GCA_944384425.1 uncultured Clostridia bacterium
AATACCCCGAGCCCGAAGAAGAGCAGTTGCCCGATGTTGTGCTTGACGGTCAAATTGGTATAAGCGAAATAAAAAGTGAGCAAATTAATCAAAAGCCAAAAAACATATATAAGCAAAAAGTAGAAAAAAAGCAAGCATCAGCATATGAGCAACATTCAAATCAAAAAGATGACATAGACTACACAAAAGATGATGTTTCGCAAGTCGAACATAATTACATAAAGGAAGATAATGTGAAAAAACACGAAGAAATAGAAAACAATAATTCAAACGGCGAAGGCACAAAAGGGCTAATATTTAAGTCACTTGAAGACGTTCTTCATGACTCTATGATTCCATACACAGAACATGTTGTTATGGATAGAGCTTTGCCACGCGTTGAAGACGGACTTAAACCTGTTCAAAGAAGAATACTATACAGTATGCTTGAACTTGGACTTGAACCAGATAAGCCATACAGAAAGTCGGCAAGAATTGTCGGTGATTGCATGGGTAAATATCACCCACATGGCGACAGCTCAGTTTATGACGCCATGGTTCGTATGGCACAGCCATTTTCAATGAGCGAAGTCCTTGTTGATGGACATGGTAACTTTGGTTCAATTGACGGCGACAGTGCAGCAGCTATGCGTTACACAGAGGCAAGACTTGCACCACTTGCAATGGAGCTTTTAAGGGATATAGACAAAAACACAGTACATTTTTCTCTTAACTTTGATGACACATTAAAAGAACCAGATATGCTACCAGGAAGATTTCCAAACCTTTTGGTCAATGGTGCGTCGGGTATTGCCGTTGGTGTTGCAACAAACATTCCTCCACACAACTTTCAAGAGGTGTGTGACGGTGTAATTGCATACATCAATAAACCAACAATAAAGCTTGAAGAGATGATGCACTATATAAAGGCACCAGACTTTCCAACAGGTGGACAGCTAATAGTTGGTGAAGATTTGGTCAATGCATACAGGACAGGAAAAGGCAAAGTCACAATTCGTGCGACTGTAAATATTGAAACAGACGGCGACAAGCAGTCAATAGTGATAACTTCACTTCCATATCAGACAAATAAAGTCGCACTTTTACAAAAAATAGCACAGCTTAAAGAAGAAAATAAAGACAAGCTTTCAGCAATAAGTGAAATTCGCGATGAAAGTGATAAAAATGGTATGCGCGCAGTCATAAAGCTAAAAAAAGACGCAAATGCCAAGGCAATTTTGGACTATCTTTACAAAGCAACAGGTATGCAAACAACATATGGCATAAATATGGTTGCAATCGCTGACGGCAAGCCAAAGCAAATGGGGCTTATGGAAATAATTTCTTACTATGTTGAATATCAGCGTGAAGTTATCTATAGGCGCACAAAGTTTGAACTTGACCAGTGCAAAGATAGAGCACACATCTTAGAAGGGCTTTTAATTGCCATTAAAAACATCGATCAAGTCGTTAAAATAATTAAGACAAGTAAGACAACTGCCGAAGCAAAGCAACGCCTTCGTGACAAGTTTAATTTGAGCGAAAAGCAGGCACAGGCAATACTTGATATGCGACTTGCACGACTTGTAAATTTGGAAGTAGAAAAAATAGAAGAAGAGCTTGCAGAGCTTAAAAAGAGAATTGATGAATTAACAAAAATATACAATTCAAAGCGTCTTCAACTTGGAGTTGTGAAAGAAGAACTTACTCAAATTAAAAAGCAATACAAAAATCCAAGAAAGAGCTTAATAACAAATTCTGATGATGTGGTTTATGAAGAAGTTGATGAAAGCGAAACATTTGCAAAAGATGTTGTCGTTGCTGTGACGGCGAATAACACCATAAAAGCAATACCACAAAAGAACTATCAACTTGCACAAAAAGACATCACTGACACATCAACATTAAATGATGTCCACACAATAATTTTGAACGCAATCACAACTCAAAATGTCTTGGCATTCACAAACTATGGTAATTGTTTCAAAATTCCAGTTGCAAGTATTCAAGAAGCAAAGTGGCGTGATAAAGGCGAAACACTACAAACACTTGATAAGGCATTTTTGCCAGATGAGAGTATTGTTGCAATGTGGGTGCTAGATGAAGGTATGCTTTCAAATCTTGAACTTGTGTTCTACACATCACAGGGTATGATAAAGCGTACTGCATTTAGTGAGTATTTTGTTTCAAAATCTCATTTTCAGGGCATAAAGCTTAAAGACGGCGACAAACTATTAAGTGTTGAAGTGTTTGATAAATCAAAGTCAGTTTTGATGCTTAGTCAAAAGGGTATGGTGCTAAACTTTGAAACTGTCGATGTGCCACAAACAGGGAGAGTGACGGCGGGCGTTAAAGGTATGAATATAGATGACGATGATAAAATTGTATTTGCATCACAAGTTCTCTCGTCAGGAGCACTCACTGTTGGCTCATCAAACGGCTACTTCAAAAATGTTCCAGTTGGCGAGTTTGAAGTTATGTCAAGATACCGCAAAGGGTTAAGAGTTTACAACACTGACCAAGTCGGTAAAATTATGTTAGGCTACTTTGGTATGGTGCCACCAAATATAGCAATAAAGACGGAAGGCAAAGTTCAAAAACTTTCGTCAAGACAAATATCGTATGACTCACGAACAGGTAAAGGCAAACAAAACATAAAGCAAGAAATAGATGGTATGTTCGTATATATGTCATAAATAAAAAAATATCGTTTTCACTTTTGTCACATATGTAATTTTAATTGCATAAAGTAATATGAAAAGATAAAAGGAGGTAAAACGATGTCTTTTTTCATAAACAACACAAATGCTAGCCGTCCAGGTCCTGTTTGTGGAAATGTTTTGAATGGTCTTAATGAAAAAGTACTTATTGAAGTGACTCGTGTGTTTGATGCATGTATTCAAAATGAAACTATTCAAGGAGTGACTTTAACAACAACTGGATACACTCCTGCAAGTCCAACATTACCATTGACATACATCTCAACCGAAACAGATACAACCACAGGTCCAACTGTGTCAAATGTGGTGATAACCCGTCTTGATAACAGACCAAACTTCGCAAATGTCACAGGACAGGTGACATTCCCACTAATTGTGACATATCGTGACGCAAATGGAGTTTTGGGCACTGCGACAGCGACATACACAACAGACTTTGCAAGTGTGCTTTGTGTTCCACAACCAGCACTGAGCCCAGTCGTTGTTACAGCAACAGGGCAACTGACCAGTTCAATAGGCACCTATACAGCAGAAAACACATTCACAATCACAGCATGCGTGCAGATAATCATCAAGGTTACGGCACAGGTTGACGTTTTGGTTCCATCGTATGGTTACCCATGCATACCAGAATGTCAGACAATCCCAACGATTTGTCCAGGAATTGGAGATATCTCGTTATATCCAACAACTGTAACACAAAATGTGAATACAACGACACCATTAAGATAAAAGCATTTGTAATAAAAAACTCTCCAACAAGGAGGGTTTTTTAGTTGTGTATTTTGATAATTTTTGCTATCATAAAAATATGCAGATATGTTTTGTATGTGATGGCAACACTTGTCGTTCTGTGTTTGCTGAAAAGTTGTTTGCAAAGATGTTAAAAACAAATGGAATAAGTGGGATAAGCGTAATTTCTCGTGGTTTAAATGTCACTGCGGAGTCAAAAACCAATGAGAATGTCATTGAGTTGTTAAAAAAATTTGGCGTTACCTATAAAGGCAAAAAGGCACAAAAGCTCACCAACAAAGTGCTTACTACCACAAATCTTTTCATAACAATGACATCACATCAAAAAAATTATATAAAAGCAAAAAATGTGTATTCACTCGGCGAACTTGCTGGCGGTGAAGATATTGATGACCCCTATGGCAAAGGCTACGATGCGTATGAGTATATGGCACAAAAAGTAAGTGAATACTTAAATGTGCTAATAAATAAACTAAAAAATATGAAGGAGTTACAATGATTATTCTCGCTTGTGACCATGCAGGATATGAACTTAAAGAACAAATCAAGGCGTTTTTTAACAAACAAAACATAACAACTATTGATGTTGGAACATATTCAAAAGAGCGTGTTGACTATCCAGATTATGCAAAGGCAGGCAACGCAAAAGTGCTTGAAAATCCAAACAATATTGGGATATACATCTGTGGAACAGGCATAGGAATGAGCATTGCAGCGAATCGCAATCCAAAAATTCGTGCAGCACTTTGTGAAAATGTAAAGTTTGCACACTTGGCAAGGGCACACAACAACGCAAATGTTTTGGTGCTTAGTGGCAGATTTATGTCAAAAACAAAGGCAATTTCAATAATCAAAGAGTTTTTAACTACCAATTTTGAAGGTGGTAGGCATCAAAAGAGAGTACGAAAATTAAGTAAGATGGTGTAATTATGGTTGATGTAACAATTATTGCATTAAATCTTGATGAAAATTTGGATATAAAAGGTTTGGTTGACTATGTTTCAAAAACTTTTATTAGTCCAAAGATTTTTGTTGCATCAAAAAAACAAACAAGAATAAAAAATGATATTTTAGAAAATTATGTTTTTGAGAATTGCACAAATGATGAAGCATTAAATAGTATGATAAAAGATGTGCAATCGGACAAGCTCATTATTGTTAGAAATGTCACAGACTATGAAGATATCTCAAAAGTTTTTTCAGGTCTAAAAAAGTCAAATCAAGTTTGTGTTCTTAAAAAACCATCAAACAAAATCAAGGCATTTTTTGAAGATATGACAGATTATGTCACACAGTTCTTGCTTGGCTACAAATTTTTGCACGCATCAATAGGTGTAGTTGGCTTTTCAAAAGATGTTGTTGCAGTTCTAAAATCACTACGCGATTGTTCAATTTACACAAAAATGGACAAGTGGATAGGCATTGAAATTGTAAAAGTTGAAACAAAAAACCCTCCAAAAGTCAAATTCCAACCAAAGATTAAGCCAGACTTAATAAAAATATCACTTTTCACATTGATAGCACTTGCACCACTTTTGTGTTGGATATTTATCGACACGATACAAAAAAGCATCATACTTCAACTCTTATTTGCTTTTATAATAATTTTATTTGTATGTTTGACAATAATTCAAATCATACTATTATGTGCGAAGTTAAAAATTGGTAACAACACTCACAAAGTGGGTGAAATAAAAATAAAAAGGAGAAAAAATGGAAAAAGCAAAAATAGCAATTAACGGATTTGGAAGAATAGGAAGGTTGGTATTAAGGGCAATCGCATCTAGGGATGATGTTGAGTGCGTTGCAATAAACGACCCATTTTTGACAGTTGACTATGCAAAATATATGTTTGAATATGACTCAATTCATGGCAGATTTAAAGGAGAAGTTGCTGTTGATGGTGACTACCTTGTTGTCAACGGCAAAAGAATCAGATTTTTTGCAGAAAAAGACCCATCACTATTGCCATGGAGTGAAGTTGGCGCTGAGTATGTTGCAGAAGCAACGGGAGTTTTCACAAGTTATGATAAGGCAAAAGCACATCTTGACGCTGGTGCGAAAAAAGTTGTTGTCACAGCCCCAGGCAAAGAGATGCCAATGTTTGTTATGGGAGTAAATGAAGACACATACACAACCGATATGAATATCGTCTCAAACGCAAGTTGCACAACGAACTGCCTTGCACCACTAGCAAAAGTTGTCAATGACAAGTTTGGAATTGAAAGTGGACTTATGACAACGGTGCACTCAACAACAGCAACTCAGCTGACAGTTGACGGTTCTTCAAAAAAAGATTGGCGTGGAGGTAGAGCGGCGTCATATAACATAATTCCATCATCAACAGGTGCAGCAAAGGCAGTTGGTGAAGTTATTCCATCGCTTAAAGGCAAACTCACAGGTATGAGTTTCAGAGTACCAACACTTGATGTAAGTGTCGTTGACCTTACCTGCAATTTGAAGACAAAGACGACCTATGATGAAATTGTGGCAGAAATTAAGCGTGCGTGTGATAATGAACTCAAAGGTATAATGAGTTATACGGATGAAATGGTTGTTTCAAGTGACTTTATAGGCGACCCTCATACGTGCATATTTGACATAAAGGCAGGCATAATGCTGACTGACACATTC
>CALWTI010000045.1 GCA_944384425.1 uncultured Clostridia bacterium
CATAAACATCTTCTATTGTTGCATTATCCTCACCTGTTGCAGCACTTAATGTATCAAGACCGACAGGTCCGCCACCAAATTTTTTAATTATGCTTTCGAGTATTCTTCTATCGACAAAATCAAGTCCAAGCTCATCAATTTCCATAAGCTTTAATGATTTTTCGGCAATATCTTTTGTTATTTTGCCTTCACCAATAACCTCTGCAAAGTCTCTTACGCGTTTAAGCAGTCTATTTGCAAGTCTTGGCGTTCCCCTGCTTCTTGAAGCCAAACAATAGCTTGCATCATCATCAATATCAATGCCAAGAATTTTACTTGAACGCTTAATTATAATCATAAGTTCTTGTGGAGTATATAATTCAAGCCTACATATAACGCCAAACCTATCTCTAAGTGGTCCCGTTATCATACCCGCGCGAGTTGTCGCCCCAATAAGCGTGAAAGGCTGAATTTTTAACCTCATATTTTTTGCAGAAGGACCTTTTCCTACAACGAAATCTAAGGCAAAATCTTCCATTGCAGGATACAAAATTTCTTCAACAGATTTATTTAAGCGGTGAATTTCATCAATAAACAAAACATCACCTTTGTTTAAATTAGTAACAATGGCAGCAAGGTCAGCAGCGTGTTCTATTGCTGGACCTGATGTGATTTTGAGTTGTGAGCCCATTTCGTTAGCTATGATGTGACTAAGCGTGGTCTTCCCTAGTCCTGGTGGTCCATACAAAAGAACATGGTCGAGCGTGTCATTTCTTTTCTTTGCAGCCTCAATATAAACTTTTAAAGTGTTTTTAATTTTTTCTTGCCCCACATAATCATCCATAGTGCGTGGACGCAAAGAATTTTCTATTTCAAGCTCACTTGCATTTTTAGTGCTTGTGATAAACCTATTGTCAGTTGCCATCAGTTACCCATTCCTCTTAAAACTTTTGTGATTATTTCTTCAACGCTAGAACATTGTTGCGCATTTTCACGAGCTAAACGATATGCTTCATTTTTGCCAACTCCAAGACTGACAAGTGCGTCGGTGGCTTCATCAATGTAGTTCATATTGACATCTTCACTTTCAACCATAGTGCTTGTTGGAAGCGTTTTGTCTTTAAGTTCAACAAGAAGCCTTTCAGCTGTCTTTTTGCCTAAGCCCTTAACTGTGCAAAGCATTTTTATGTCTTGTCTAAATATTGCATTTGTCAAATCAACTATTGAAATGTTTGAAAGTATACCCATCGCCATTTTAGGACCAATTCCGCTGACAGAAATGAGTTTTAAAAACATATCCTTTTCTTCTTTTGAAAAGAAACCATACAATGTAATGCCGTCTTCTCTCACACTCATATATGTGAAAAGTCTTGCCATCTCATTTTCAAAAGGAAGTTTATTCTGAGTAAAATTACTTACAAAAATCTCATAGCCAATTTGGTTATTTTCAATTACGACATAACCGTCTTGTTTGTCTACAACTTTACCTTCAATGAAGTTTATCATATCATACTCCGTTAATGTTTAAATTTGGATTTATTTGACTATGGCAAATTGCCACAGCAAGAGCATCGGCAGCGTCGTCTGGCTTTGGAATATTTTCAAGCCCCAAAATTGTCTTTACCATAAATTGAACTTGTGCTTTTTCTGCCCTACCTATTCCAGTTAGTGCTTGCTTAATTTGAAGAGGTGTATACTCAAAAATTGGCACATTGTTGTCTTTGCAACTAAGAAGAATGACACCCCTTGCCTCTGCAACAGGAATTATAGTTGTTTGATTTCGAAAATAAAACAACTCTTCAATTGCAACAACATCTGGCTTATATGATGTTATCAATGTTTCTATTGAACTGTATATAATTTCGAGTCTTTCTGGCAAAGATAGCTCTTTTGGAGTTGAAACAACGCCATAATCTACCATTGTTGGTTGATATCCACCTTCTATGATGCCATATCCAACTATTCCGTACCCTGGATCAATTCCTAAAATTCTCATTATTACTCTTCACTATTTTCAACATTGTGATATACATTTTGAACATCATCAAGGTCATTTAATGCGTCAAGCATCTTTTCAAACTGTTCAAGCTTTGATTGTTCAAGTTCAACATAATTATCAGCAATTAGCGTTACTTCAGCTGATATAAAATTATAATTTTTAGCTTCTAACTGTTGTTTAACAGAGTCGAAGTTTGATGGAGTTGTGTAAATTTCAATGACATCATCAAGTTCAACAACGTCATCAGCACCAGCTTCAAGAGCGTCCATCATAACAGTATCAACATCTGTGTCGATGTTTTTCTCAACAACCAACAAGCCTTTGCGATTAAATAAATAATTAACACATCCTGTTGACCCGAGTGAACCACCGTGCTTATCAAAAGCGTGTCTAACATCACCAGCTGTACGATTTTTATTATCAGTCAAACATTCAACAATGACAGCAGAACCACCTGCGCCGTAACCTTCGTATGTTATTGATTCATAGTTGACACCAGCAAGCTCTCCTGATGCCTTTTTGATTGACCTTTCAATAGAATCATTTGGCATATTGTTTTGTTTTGCCTTTTGAATTACGTCTTTTAACTTCGAGTTGACATTTGGGTCGCTTCCACCTTGCTTAACCACAACTGCAATCTCTCTACCTATTTTTGTAAATATTTTGCCCCTTTGAGCATCTGATTTTTCTTTTGTTCTTTTAATATTATTCCATTTACTATGACCTGACATTTTTACCTCCATATGTCAATTGATACATTATAACACTTCCGCTTACCCCTGCATTTAAACTTTCAAGACCATTTTGCATAGGAAGCGATATTGTTTTGTGAGGAAGTTCAATAAGCCTTTTACTTATTCCGTGACCTTCATTGCCTATTACCAACCCAACATTTGCCGAGAAGTTTGTTTTGTATATATCCTCACCGTCCATATCAGCAATAAGAATTTGTTTATTCCAAGATTTCAAAATGTCAACAAAACTTTCATCGACCTCATAAAATCTACACCTAAACAAAGCACCCATCGTGCTTCGCACTGTTTTTTCAAGCGAAATGCTGGCACAATTTATTAGGTATATGTCCAAAAAGTTGGCTCCAACTGCACTTCGAATTAGCGTCCCCACATTGCCTGGGTCTTGAACATTGTCCAAAATCAAGAAATTACCGTCAGGTGGTCTTAGCTCATAGTGTTTAAGTTTTACAAGTGCAACGACACCTTGTGATGTTTTTACATTAGTGAAAGTCTTTAATACATTGTCTGAAACAAGAATGTCTGAATCAGTAAAAATAGTATCAACGCATTTAAGAACAGCCACAACCTCCCAGCCATTCAAAATAGCTTCACTTATGAGCTTTGGACTATCTAGACATAATATATCTTTTTGCTTTGATAATTGCTTGTAATATTTAATTTTCTCATTATGCACAGATGTTAACATATTAACATTATACAAAAAGTTATTTGTAAAATCAAACATTACGCACAAAAAAACACAGACTGATAAAAATCTACACGACTATAAATTTCAATAAATTTTTTTTAATCTACTGCAAAACACCCCAAAACAGTTTTTAGCTTGCTAAATTACTGCTTTGGGGCATTTTGCGACATCGTTTTATTAGTTTTTTCAGTTTAAAAACTGAAAATATTATATAACGATTATTTTTTATTGTG
Source organism: uncultured Clostridia bacterium (assembly GCA_944384425.1). Classification (GTDB taxonomy): domain Bacteria; phylum Bacillota; class Clostridia; order Christensenellales; family UBA1242; genus UBA5893. Next base: position 3,655 of record CALWTI010000045.1, read on the forward strand.
TTTTAGTTTGCTTTGCTTGCAACAACAACGAGTGAAGCAAAAGCCTCTGAATCATTTACTGCCATATCTGCAAGAATTTTGCGGTTTAGGTCAATTCCTGAAACTTTAAGACCGTGCATGAAACGGCTATATGAAATGTTGTTTTGTCTGCAAGCAGCATTTATTCTTGTTATCCAAAGTGCACGGAAATTTCTTTTCTTTTGTTTTCTACCAATGTAAGCATATTGTCCACTCTTCATAACTGCTTGACGAGCAATTCTGTAAAGTTTAGATTTTGCACCTCTGTAACCTTTGGCTTGCTTTAAAATTGATCTTCTCTTTTTTAATGCGTTAACTGATCTCTTTATTCTCATTTTAAGCCTCCTTATGCGTTAATCATCTTTCTAACATTGCTTGCTTGCTTACCAGAAAGATAACCACCTTTTCTTAATTTTCTTTTTCTTGATTGTGCTTTTTTAGCCAAAAAGTGTCCTCTATTTGGCTTAGCATACTTTACTGTTCCAGATTTATTTACTTTAAATCTTTTCTTTGCACCACTATGTGATTTTTGTTTTGGCATAATATATTCTCCTTTTTAGTTCTTTTTTGGTGATATAATCATTATAATATTTCTTCCAACAACCTCTGGCTCTTTATCGTAAGTGCCATATTCTGATAGCATATCATAAAATGATTTAACAACTTCAATGGCGTTTTTGACATATGCTTGTTGTCGACCTTTCATTCTAAGCACCACTTTAACTTTGTCGCCATCTTTCAAAAAGCGTACACCATGCTTTGCTTTGACTTCTTTGTCATGCGTGTCAATTGTCATTGACAACTGAATTTCTTTTAATGTGCTTACTTTTTGATTTTTTTTGAGTTCTTTTTCTTTTTTGATGGCATCAAATTTGTACTTGCCATAGTCCATAATCTTGCAAACATATGGAGTTGATGATGCTGACATCAGCACAAGGTCAAGCCCAGCACCTTCGGCAATATCCTTTGCTTTGTGCAAACTAACTATGCCATACTGTTCACCATTTTGACCTATCAACCTAACCTCATTGGCAGAAATTTGGTCATTGATCAGAAGTTCCTTAAAAATAGTTATATCCTCCTAAATAAAAAATTTGAGTGAAAATAGACGAAATTTTCACTCATAGTAAAACGAAAGAAAAAATAATAATGTTTTACATACACAGTCCAAGTCGCCTCGACTGGTGAGAGAAAATCTCTACTTTCGGATAAATAATATCATACGATATCAATAAAGTCAACAACTTTTTTTATATTTAGTTAAAAACTTCAACATGATAGTCATCTATGTCTTGAGAATCAACAACTAAAGAGAAATTGTTGAGTACTTTTTTGGAGTGCATACGCCTAAAAATATCAACATATGAATTTGCGGTATCATTATCAAGACCAAACTTTTTAATCAAAGTGGCTCTAAGTGACCTTAAATCTTTTATCTTATTTTCTTGAATATACATTCCAAGTGCTTTAACTCTTATTCTGTTCAAAGTTTTGTCTGTTGGCCAAATGGTTGGATTTTGTCTATTATATATTGGAAATTGTTTGTATTTATCTGTATCACTGTATCTAAGTCCGCCCTCAATCAATACAATGTTTGTATTTTTCCAAAGCGCAAATATTCTACGTAATTTGAGCAAATTATAACGCAACTCCTTTCTAGGCTTATAAGCGTATTTTGCCTTTACTTGCATATGCACTGTTTTGTATCTAAGTGCGAAATCATTGCGAAGCTCATCTGTGCTTTTCTTCAAAAGAGATACTAAGCCTTCATTTGCCAAAATTTCGTCTAGCTTGTCATCGTAATTTGCTAGTAAAACTTCCAATTCTTCTTTATAAATATTTCTCATAAAACCCCTCAAACAAAATACTATTTATAGTATACATATATTTTGTAAAAAAGTCAATAGCGTTTTTTGGGGCAATTTTTAGTTTGCTGAATCGTGCATAAACTTGACGCGTTTTTCAAATAATTTGCAAATAAGTGTCTTTATTTTACTTGAAAGAATTTCACTACAATAAATATTTATACTTTTTGGGCTTAACGCGATTAAATCGGTTACAAGTTTTTCTTCATCCATATTTTTTGAAGGCTCAATAATATCAAATTTTGAATCAAAAATTCCGTATGATTTTTCAAGTGGCATAATATTGACAACATCATTTTTTACTTCAA
>CALWTI010000046.1 GCA_944384425.1 uncultured Clostridia bacterium
AAGCCAAGTGCCAAAGCAGGAGAGAGTGTAAAACTTTATTTTGATGTTGAACCATATTATTCAGCTGAAACCATTAAAGAAGTTGAATATATGATTGTTAGTGGAAAAAATTATGCCAGCGTTAACAGCGATGGCATTTTGTCTATATATGATGAGGCAAAAGCGTATGAAAGTGTAGCAGTAAAAGTAATTGTGAATGGAGCTAAAAGCAATGTTGTTACAATAAATATTGATAAAACAATTGTTGAAGAATTTACCATTGACACAGAAAGCAAAACAATAAGAGAGGGGGCAGCAGGCTTGGTTTTTGTTGAAAAATTGTTGCCACACAATGCTAGTTTTCAAAAAATCAAATACGAAATAACAAACGGTAGTGAGTATGCAACAATAAATTCCCAAACTGGTGAGATAAAAGTAAATGACGAAATAAATAAAAAAGATGCAGTTTTTACGGTATGTGCATACACCTGCGAAAATTATGATAAAAAAAGCAATGAAATAACATTTGATATCTATGTGCCACTAAAAAACATGAAACTTTCTGCAAGTCAAACTGTTGCAAAAATTTCTTCAAATCAAGGGGAGGTTATTGGACTTAACGCGACAACAGAAGATATAGTTTCAGCTTTTAATCCAACATATGTTGTTGACCCAAAGTTTAGTCAATATGCGCACATAGAAAACAATTTATTATATGTACATAAAGACATTAAAGAAAGTGTTGTCATACCTGTTTGGGCTCAGCAAGATGGAGCAGAATCTAATACACTTTATATTGAAATTTATATTTTAACAGAAGATATTGTTTTAAATAGTAGTGAGAATATAACAACAGTTACTCAGTTCTTAAGTTATGACTTTTCTGCAAAAACATATCCAAGTTATGCAAACTCACAAAATTTATCGTATAGTTTAACAGATTTAAGTGGGAGAAGTGTTGAATATGCGACCATTGACCAAAACGGATTGTTGTATGTTAAAGACGAAGCACCAAGTTTTGGTCTATTAAAGTTGGAAATAAAAAATGAAGATATAGCTAAAACAATAACGCTACAAATACAAGAGTATAATGCTAATAGTATTCAAATTTTAAATGAAAATTTACCAAACATTTTGTATCCAAATGATCAGATAGATTTTGTTGCTATATTGGATGATTTATACCAAACACAAAACCATTTTACTGTTCAACATGCGTTTGGTGACGAAGGTGCATTTTATAACTATGGCAATTATATAGTAATTAAACCATTAGAAGAACTTGAAAAGTTAGGAAAAAACAAATTATCATTTACTGTAAATTTGAAGTCTACAAACGGAATTTATAGTGCAGAACAAAAATTTGATGTGTATTTGCCTGTTGAGAGCATGCAAAATCAAGTTTTGAATGTCGATCGGGGAACTGATGTGTATGTTGACATGATTTATAACTCTAATAATTTTGCTACGGATAAATCTTTAATGGATATGACAAATCAAATTGTTGACGGAAAGACTATTACAGTGGAAAAAACAAATATAGTTGGACAAATAAAAATTGGTTTACCATCAAACTTACAATATAATACCAACATAGATATTCCTGTCTTTACAAAGGGCGGAGATGTGAAATGTACCATATTTTTAATAATAAACGAACTTAACCTAGATAACTTCGATTTTATAATAAATGGTGAAGATAGCGAAGAACACGTGATAGACAATCAAAATCCACAGCTTTACGTAGGGCGAAGTTTAACTACTCAACTTACATACAATAATAAGTCGATTTTGGAATATGGCTTAACTGTTGAAGAGCAATCTTCTGAAAATGCAACGGTGGAAATTATAGACGACACACTAAGCTTTACGGCTAATGATGTTGCTGGTGGAAGTCAGATTTTGTGTGATGTTAAAATTAAAGATGGCAGTTCAACAAAGATATATAATATTTCTTTAAATAAATTATCAGTTTTTAATCCTGCCGACACTCATGACGCAATTTATATTGAAGATGTAAATTTGACAAAAAATGCAATTACATTTAATGAGCCAACATTGGATTTGCAGTCATATTACAAATATAATGATGTAAATGATTCTCCATTTACTTCAAAATGGGTGACAGCAGTTAGTGCTTATACAAACGAAAATACGGTATCAATCATCAATACAACGCCGTGGGATGGCTTTAATTTAGTTATTCATTATGCTCAAACCTATAACGGAGTAGAACGAGAAGTTGGTCAAACAACTGTAAAAGCAAGCCTTGGCTTTGATAAGACTGTTTATCAAGATTACAAAGCACATGGAGATGACTTGGAAGTCACGGGGGTAGGAGATAGCACTGGCTGGTTTTTTGGTACAACATATTCGGGCTCAGATTCTATGGAGCTTTCTGGGGGAAGAGTTAGCGATGGATTTAAACCTATTGCTATGGAGTATCAAAAATTAAAAGAATCAGGATTTAGCAAAATCCAAATTACATTAGAACTTGATATTGCGGAAATTAGAGATGGTTATCAAGAAGTTTATGTACTAATAGATAATGATAGTGATGTAAACAATGGATACATTGAAATATTTAGAGATGGCTATGTTGAGCACACTCCAGGTGAAAAAAATGGAGACTGGTCAACTCATACATTTGTTTTTGAAGTTTCAATTGATACTTTGATGAATAACAGTAACATCGCTATCGCATGTGGGGCGCATGGAGTTAGTAACGATACTTGGAATTGGGGCTGGACTAGATTTACTTTTGAAGCTATAGCATAAAGGAGAATGTTGCATGAAAAAACTTTTTTATAATCTTTATATTTTAATATTATCATTTTCGATTATTCTTGGTATTGCTTTTTCGTGCAATATAGCTTTATCTTTCAATGCAAAACAATCGAACAATGCTTTTGCGCAGTCTGACGAAATACAGACAACTGTTTCTGTGCCTGTTACAGCGGTAACATATGAAGATAATAAAGGGTATGAAGATGGTGTAATAGAAAACAGAAATGTGGCATTTAATAAAAATTATTTAAATCTTAGAATAAACACCAATTCTGATGCAGTAGCTATTGAAGATATGGGCAATAACAATTTTGTTATAGATATATCAAAAGGCAATGAAAATAGTTCAATAGCTAGTATCTCGATAGATGCAAACTATAATTTTAATTCAACAACAAACATAATAGACCATTGGGATTTAAGTTCTGACACAGCACAAAATATTCTTGGCTTTGATAATATGGGGGAAGTTGGAACGGGTGCATTTATTGTCGAAACGAGTTATGATGGTAAAAATTACAATCAAACAAGTTCTGCATTAAAAACAGTAAATGTTACAGAGGCTTTTAGTCCAAGTTTGTATAACACTTCAAACAATAAATACAAACAAGTTTATATTCCTAGCGGTAAAGACATAAACAAAGGTGTTTATATAAGAATTAGGTTTGCTTATGAAGTATTCAGAACGACTTATTCTTACTATGATTTTTCTGAAGGAAAACCTGTCGTCAATAGTTATGAGAAGCCACAAGTTGTTGATAAAATTTTAGGTCGTGTGATAAAAAATGTAACATATTATAATATTTTGGAAACAGCCACTTTTTACATAGCGAACAACACAGGGAATGTTGGTTTTCACAACCTTACAAACAACATTGAGCGAATAAAAGATGATTTGCTTGACAAAATGGTTTCTCAAGTTTATTTCTCCAATGTAAATCAAGAAAATCATGAAAAAAACGATTTTGAGCTTAAATATTCAAAATATCTTGAGGGCCAATTAGACGAAAACAATAATGAAATAACATTTTCTCGTCAAGAAAAATTTGACTATTATAACATAGGTGTTAAAGACGAGGATAAATTAGACAATAAAAAATTGACACTTATTGCTAATCAATATTATCAAGGCGAAACACTAAGAAGCGGAGATATGACTTTTTCGGGTTTTTCACTTGACAATCTAGGTAACGATAATTACATCGTTAGATATCAATTAAATGGCGTAGATATGGGGCAAATGAGCAACGGCGAGTTGTTCTTAGAAAATGGCAGATATGACATATATGTATCAACACCATGGGAAGAGGACAAAACCCATTACACCATTTATGTTAATGACCGTTCAAACTCAGCAACATTAGCAGATTATTTTGATAATAATTTCATATCAGATTCAAGTAAAAGAATTTATGATATAGAATCCACTTTGCCTGTTTATGTTCAAGGTAGTTTATTTTACCAAATAAAAAACAGCGAAAATAATGTTCCACTTTCAGGGAAAATCACAAAGTATAATGACGATGAAACAATGCAAGATGTTTACACATTTTTATACGACGATTTATCAGTTGAAGGTTATGAGCAAGCAAAAAATGTTATTTTAAACAAAAACGCAAATAATACAGGTTCACTTGATTTGGAGCCGGGATACTATTATGCAACATTTTTCACAACAACAAACTTTATAGATGGGATAACGGGCGACTATTATACAATAAGTTACATGTTTAAAGTTGTGGACAAAGACAGTGTTAGTGGACCTATTGTAAACCAAACAATATTAAATTCTTTTTCAAATGTATCTAGGTTTAATTCAAAATACTACGGTGTTGAACAAAAAAATGTTAATAACAAAACAATTACTTTTGCCTTTTTCTCACAAGAGAGTGCGTATAATTTTGCATACCAGCTTGAAAGTGATAAGGTAATATTTAAAAATGGTACATATAATTACGATAATAAAACTTATACTAGTTCAGCTTTATTAGGAAAGGACTTAAATGATAATGCGTTAAGTTTAATTAAAGTAAAATATTTTGATGCAAGCGATTTTTCAACATATCTAACATTAAAAGAACAATCATATGACCAAGTTGCACAAGAAGGTGAAGAGGCAAAACTTGGCGAGTCAATATTAGACCTTGAATATGTCAATCAAGATATAGTTGTGTTTGTTTCTGATGAAATTGAAACCAATACAACACCAATTCCATTTTTAAACGATGGTAACGTTGCCTTTGTTAATGCTGATGGCACAATATCGCAAACAAAGACAGATATGCAATTTATTTCTGTTTCAAACTACGAAAGTAACCAGATTAAAGTTATCAATATAGACACAGAGCAAGAATATATTCTTTCTTATGACGAAAACATTGAAAGTCAACTCATCGCATATCACGCTCCAAGCGGAAACTACAAAATTGTTGAAACAAATTTATATGGTGACGACACAAGTGACACATCTATTTATTATGCCACCTATATTGCCCAAGAAAATACATCAAATACTTTAATTACATACTTGTATAATGACGAGATAATAACAACCACAATAGATAAGTCAAAAAACAATATTGTTTTAAATGCAAATTCTTTAATAATAGAAAACATAACAAACACATTAGATCCCTATTCAATAGTAAAAATTACCTATGGTAGCGAAACAAAAATTATGTCTATTGCAGAATTATCAAATTACAAAATAGACAAATCTGGAAACTACAATATAGAAATAGTAGACCGTCTTGCAAACCAATTAAGTTTTACTGTAAACATAAATAATGCAGTTGATGCAGTTATTTTGAATTATGATGACGGTACAACCCAGTCGGCATTTGTTGGATAC
>CALWTI010000047.1 GCA_944384425.1 uncultured Clostridia bacterium
ATTTATTTTTTTTGATAATTCTAAATATTTATTGACAATGTAACTATCAGTTTCATTGTCAAAATATAGAAGTGCACAAATAAATGCCTTTTTAGATATGTCGTCTGCGATGTTTACATGTAAATTTTGTATCAAAAAATCTTTTTTGTAATAATAGCAAATTACTTCGGAAATAATTTCTTGAATTAACATTAAAATTCTGTTTTTTTCAAACTTATTGCACGCAATTAAAATATCAACACACTGACCTTTATTGAAAAATGTCAAAACGCCATTACAATCTTTGATTTCCCCTTCAAGCTTTTTCATTATAAAATTTAATATTTCTTGTTTACTGCTATCTACGCTTATACAAAATTCCCACATAAGTCATCCTTTATCCCTTGTATTTTATGCAACAATGAAGTTTTTACTCATAAATAATTTCGCCAAATTTGTAATATTCTAAGTTTTTTGTGTTAACATTTATTTGACATAATAAAAGCGTTTTGATAAAGTTTAAATGAGGTATTTATGAAGTCTAAATTTTTGTATGTAGTAAGTATTTTTCTTGTTGTAATGGCTTCAATATTTATGTATGGTTGCAACGAACAGCCAAAGTATTATGATGTATCCGTAAATGTTTGGTATCCAAATTATGGAACTGCTTATGGTAATGGCACATTTGAAGAAAATACAACTTGCACAATAAGCGCAACAGAAAAAACAAATTCCACTTTTTTGGCATGGATGCATAACAATGTCATAGTATCTTATGAATCAACGTATTCATTTGAAGTTACATCACAAACACGTGGGACATACACAGCAATTTTCTCATTGCCTTCAATGGACCTTGTAACTCCAACTACAATTTCATTAAACAACCAAACAACATCTTCTGTTGCCATTGATTCAATTAATATGGTAGTTTCAATTGGCAGTAGTTATTCTATGTTATATGAAGTGTATAATGATGTTATTGCTACCAACAATCAGTTTACTATAACTGAACCTATTTTGGCACTTGATAAAAACAAAACAATATATTGTGAAGTTGAATTAACATTTGTTTATGAAACAATAGTCGAAGATGAATCTACACAACTATCCACAACAACAAGCACATCTTTTCCAATAAATCTTGAAACTTTGTCTTCTGGCGAAAAAACTTTGACTCTTCCAAGTATGCTTCAAGGAACCATGACCATTAATCTTGATTTTGTTACATTTAATGTTCAAACTGAACAAGAATAAAAAACACAAAAAACAAGGAAAAATCATTTTGAAACTAGCAAAAAAAATAGAAGGAACTTTACAAATTAGTAAAGTCCTTTTTTATATTACTTTTCCAAAAAGCAGATAATATTATTTTAAAACAATCCTTCGATATTATAATGTTCATCAATGTGCATATTGACAACATTTGGTGTTTTGCTAAGTCCTGGCATAAGTAACATATTACCCGCAATAGCAACAATAAATCCTGCCCCTGTTTTTACTTGTATATCGGTTATTGTGATATAAAAGTCTTTTGGTCTATTTAATAGTTTCGCATTATCACTCAGGCTATATTGTGTTTTTGCAATGACAATAGGCAGTTTATCCAAATGATGATTTGTTAAATACTCAATTTGCTTATTTGCCTCATCTGAATATTTAACTCCTTTTGCACCATAAACTTTTGTTGCAACTTCTTTTATCTTTTTCTTAATTGTACTTTGTTGGTCATATAAAAATTTAAAGCCATTATCGACATATTTGTCGCAAATGTTAATAACGCTTCTTGCAAGACTTTCTGTGCCTATTTTGTCTTTCCCATAAACATCACATACAATAGATGGTATACTTGCCTTGTCCAGTTCTGTTTGAATAGTTGAAAGTTCCTCAAAAGTATCTGTTTTGTATTTATTGATTGCTACAACCAAAGGAAGCTTAAACTCATTAAAAATAGTGTTTATGTGTGCATAAAGGTTTTCCATTCCAAGTTTAACGGCATCAACATTAGGAGACGATAAATCAGCAAAATTTACTCCTCCGTGAAGTTTAAGCGCACCAACAGTGACAACCAAAACAACTGCACTTGGTTTAATGTCCCCCACTCTGCACTTAACATCAAAAAACTTTTCAGCACCAAGGTCAGCACCAAACCCCGCTTCTGTAACAACATAATCTGCATATGATTGAGCCATTTTTGTCGCTATTATACTATTACAACCGTGCGCAATATTTGCAAATGGCCCCATGTGGACAAGTGCAGGAGTGTGTTCAAGAGTTTGAACAAGATTTGGCATAATTGCATCTTTCAAAAGAATTGCCATACCCTCTTCTGCGTGCAAATCTCTTGCATAAATTGGGTGGCCCTTTAAGTTTTGTGCCACCATAATGTTTCCAAGTCTCGATTTTAGATCTTTAAAATCACGACAAAGGCACATAATAGCCATAATTTCACTTGCAGCAGTAATTGTAAACTGGTCCTGTCTTTCAACACCATTTTTTGCGCCCTGAGCAACAGTTACTTGTCTTAATGCCCTATCGTTTAAATCGAGGCATCTATGAAATAGAATTTTATTGACATCAATATCAAGTTGGTTTCCTTGATATATGTGATTATCTATCATACTGCAAAGTAAATTATTTGCAGAAGTTATTGCGTGAAAGTCGCCATTAAAATGCAAATTTATATCTTCCATAGGTGCAATTTGACTATATCCACCGCCAGTAGCACCGCCCTTTATTCCAAATACAGGGCCTAATGATGGTTCCCTTAACGCCAAACAAACTTTTTTACCTAATTTTTTTATAGCGTCAGCAAGACCAATAGCAACTGTGGTTTTCCCAATACCAAGCTTAGTTGGATTTATGGCGGTAACCAAAATCACCTTACCGTTTCTTTTGCCATAAACTATTGGAAGCTTTGCCTTGTACTGACCGTAACTTATAATATCGTTTTTATATTTTAGCTTTTTTGCTATTTTCTTAATTTTCTTTAATTCAACACTTTTTGCAATTTCAATATCTGTCACACTTCACCTCAAAAATTATCATACATCATAAATTTTAATTTGTCATTAAAAAAAATGAAAAACTTAAAAAAATGTGTTGACATAGGCATAGTAAATTTGGTATAGTTAAAAAGCTTGATACTTTGGGAGTTTAGCTCAGTTGGCTAGAGCATCTGCCTTACAAGCAGAGGGTCATAGGTTCGAGTCCTATAACTCCCACCAACAAGATATCAAGAACAATATTTGAAACATCATCATATATAATGCGGGAGTGGCTCAGTGGTAGAGCGTTGCCTTGCCAAGGCAAATGTCGCGAGTTCGAATCTCGTCTTCCGCTCCATTTTTTTTAGATGGTGCCATCGCCAAGTGGTAAGGCGAAGGTCTGCAAAACCTTTATTCCCCAGTTCAAATCTGGGTGGCACCTCCAATGCCGAGATGGCGGAATAGGCAGACGCAAGGGACTTAAAATCCCTCGGGGGAAACTCCGTACCGGTTCAAGTCCGGTTCCCGGCACCATCCCCGTAGGGCTGAAAGCTTTATAAACAAAGGCTTTCAGTTTTTTTTGTTTTTTCTAAAAAACAGTAACGTATAATTGGAGCTTTAAAAAACAACCACATTTGTGGTCAATTTTTTTTATTAAAAAAGATGCTTAACTGATGTTAAACATCTTTTTTCAGCAAAACTACTTACTAACCACGTGAAGATTTGTTAGCTTTACTTGACTTTGATGTCTTTGAGCTCTTTCTGCCCATTTCTGAGCCAGCTTCTACGTTTGTGTTTGTTTTACCTGAACAATCTCTAGTTCTAGATGCTCCTTGGCTAGATTTGTTTCTTCCAAACATATAGTTTTACCTCCTCCGCAAAGCTTTTGTGCTTTGACAGATTTAGTATGTTTCATAAAATGATTTTAATTCATAAAATCAAAAGATTATGATAGTATTTTGATAAAATTATTACTTTTTACCTTCTGCCTTATCAAGAAGTTTGTAGTATTCATCAAAAACCATTATTGCAGTTGGCTCATCTGTTTCAACTTCAAGGGTTGCGTCACCATCGCCATCTTCATTGACATAAAAAACTATTGCTTCATCATCAGCAACTCCTTCCATTGGGTCAATAGGTTTCAAAATTGCATAAAGTTTATTATCCAAAGGAATAATTGCAACTTGATCAAATCTAACTTCCTTATCATTTTCATCATAAAGTGTTATTGGGTCTTCATTGTCCTCGTCAAGCAAAATATCCATAATTCCTAATTCTTTCTTCTCTTCCATAATCATTCTCCTTTTTTGTTTTTTAGATAGTCTTCAAGAATAATTGCAGCCGACAACATATCAAGATATTTTTTACGTTTTAGCGGTTCAACTTTGCGTTTACGCAAAATTTCTTCTGCTTCGTACGAAGATAACCTCTCATCTTCATACTCAACTTTGATATTTGTCGCCAAGGCAAGTTTTTCACCAAATGCCTTAGTTACTGCCGTTCTGTCGTTTTCTGAACCATCCATTGAGTATGGCATACCTATCACAATCAAGCTAACATTGTTTTGTTTAGCCAAATTGCTAAGGTATTCAATATCAGAATCAATGCCTTTTGAATTAAGAATAGAATGTGGATTTGCTGTTAACCCCAAAAGGTCTGAAAAAGCAATCCCTATTCTCGCATCACCATAATCAAGGCACATAATTCTTTGATATTGCATAATTTAACTCGTAGATATTATACTTTAATTTTTAACAAATAGTCAAATATTTTACAAAAATAAATAACACACCGCTATGGTGTGTTATAGGTCAGCCTTTTTTAGATGTTTTGGTTTGTTTTGGAGTTTGATCTTTGGTCATGTTATTCACTTCTTTTTTTACCATTTCCTCAGTCTTATTTACTATTTCTTTTGCCTGAGGATTATATTTATAAAGAAGAGCACCTGCTATCATACCGATGACAATACCACATATTATTCCATCCTTCATAAAAAAACCTCCCGCAAGTATTATTTGCAGAAAAGGTTTTATTATACTATTTATTATTTATTTCTTGTTCACGTTGTTTGCGCTTATAGTAATCGCTAACTGCATCACGAAAAGCTTGAAAAACTGTTCCGATTAAAGCGACTTTTTCTTCTGGTAATTGACCCAAAATTTCAACAACGTCTTCAGCCGTTACTAATTTTGCTTCTTCCAAAGTTTTTCCTTTAACGAGGTCACAAAGAACATTGCTCACAACTATTGTTGCAACGCATCCCATAGCTTTAAATCTTGCAGTTTCAATGACTTCATTTTCATCTATTTTAAGGTAAATTCTCACAACATCACCAAACTTATCACTAACAACTTTGGCAACACCGTTAGCACCTTGCAAGCCACCAGCGTTTAATGGATTTTTGAAAATATCTAAAACTTTTTG
>CALWTI010000048.1 GCA_944384425.1 uncultured Clostridia bacterium
TTCATCTTCTTCTTCAACGCTTTGTGAATTGAAGCCAAGATGCCTTTCATTCATTTCTTCACTGCCAATGTTGCTTGTCATTATTATGATTGTATTTTTGAAATTTACTGTTCTACCTTGACTATCGGTCAGTCTTCCATCGTCAAGCACTTGCAAAAGTGAGTTGAATATATCTGGGTGTGCCTTTTCAATTTCATCGAAAAGCACAACGCTATATGGTCTTCGTCTTACCTGTTCGGTTAGTTGTCCGCCTTCATCAAAGCCAACATATCCCGGTGGAGCACCTATGAGCTTTGACACACTATGTGGCTCCATATATTCGCTCATATCTATTCTTATTATGTTATTCTCGTCATCAAACATAGCTTCTGCTATTGCTTTGCACAGTTCTGTCTTTCCAACTCCCGTTGGGCCTAAGAACAAAAATGAGCCTATTGGTCGTTTATTGTCATGAAGTCCAACTCTTGACCTACGAATTGCTTTTGCAACAGCGCTAACTGCCTCATCTTGACCAACTACACGTTTATGAAGAATGTTTTCAAGATTTATAAGTTTTTCACGCTCTGTTTCTGTTATTTTGGTAACTGGTATTCCTGTCCACTTTGAAACAACTTCCGCAATTTCATTTGCTCCTATTGAGTTTGAATTTGAGTTTGATGTTCTACTAAAATTCTCATTTAGTTTTTTCAGTTCATCTTCAAGTTCCAAAATTTGCGTTTGTATTTTCGCCGCTTTTTCATAATTGCGTTGAATACTTGCCTCATCTCTATTTGCAGATAGTTGTTTGATTTTTTCTTCTATTTCCCTTATTGCACTAGGTTTTAAGTTGAAACTGACTTTTGCTTTACTGCTCGCCTCATCAATTAAGTCAATAGCTTTGTCTGGCAAGCTTCTGTCCATGATGTACCTATCAGAAAGCGTGGCTGCTGCTTCAATAGCCTCATCTGTTATTGTGACATTATGAAATGCCTCATAACTGTCTTTTAGTCCTTTTAATATTTCAATGGTCTGCTCAACAGTTGGTGGATTGACCATGATTGGTTGAAATCTTCTTTCAAGCGCCTTATCGCTTTCAATAAATTTTGCATATTCATCAGTTGTTGTTGCACCAATTGTTTGAAGTTCCCCACGAGCAAGATATGGCTTTAACATATCTTTTGGACTTGTTTCGCCCTTTTCACTGCCCGCTTGTGCAAGTGTGTGAATTTCGTCAATAAACACAATGATGTTTTTACTTGCAATAATAGTTTCAATAGTGTCTTTAAGCTTTTCTTCCATGCTACCACGATATTTAGTGCCTGCGATGAGCCCCCCAATTTCAAGAGAATAAATTATCTTATCTTTCAAAATCTCAGGGACATTACCACTGACAATAGCCTGTGCAAGCCCTTCAACAATGGCTGTTTTTCCAACGCCTGCTTCACCTATCAAAATAGGGTTGTTTTTTGTCTTTCTGCAAAGTATTTCAATTATGCGCTCAATTTCTGCTTCCCTACCAATAATTGGGTCAATTTTGCCCTGTCTTGCTTGGAGGGTAACATCATAGCCCATATCAAGTAATTTTTCAGGAAGAGAACTTTTTTGTGCATCTTGTGGCAAGTCAGAAGATAGATCATTATTACCTTGCAAAAACACGACAAGTTTTGACTTGATTTCAGTCAAATTTGCACGAAAATATGAAGTTATTAGCCTAACAGCAAAACAGTTCGGACTTGACAAAAGCGCAAAAAGCAAATGCTCGGGACCGACAAAGTTATGTCCTAGTTGCATTGCAACTTGTTTTGCCATACTGATTATCTCTTTGCTTCGTGGTGTTAGTTCAACATCAACGCCAACAAAAACGCCCTGTGAATTGTCATTAAAAATTTCAGTCAAGCCTTCACTGGTTATGCCGTATTCTTTAAGTATTTTTGACGCCATGCAATCTTTCACACTGCAAAGCCCATACAAAATATGCTCAGTACCAACTTGATTACTACCGTATTTTAACGCCACTTTGCCGGCGTTTTTTATTACTTTTTCCAAACTATCCGATGCAGGATTTTGCATTTTTAAACTCCTTTGATTAGTTTATTTTCCAAATTTTCAGATAAGAACTTCGCCCTAAATATACTTTGCTCTAATGCATTCAAATCAAGCGAATAATAATCTTCAAGGTGTGCCGGTTGAATGAGAGTGTAAAGATCATCTATAATTTTGGGGTTTTTCAATTTCACAAGTCCCAAAACCACGCCAAATCTAAGCTTTGAAAGTTGCATAATAGCCTCATCAAGTGGCATCATATATGAATTTGTGAGCAGTCCATATGCTCGATAACACATATCTATTATAACATTTTTGTTAACTTGTTTTAAAGTTTTTCTTGAAGAAAGTTCCATTTCAATTATTTTTGACACATTTTTAGTAACTAAATCAATAATTTCTTCTTCGGTTAGCCCAAGCGTGTATCTATTTGATATTTGATAAAAATACCCTTCACAAGCACTATCTTCGCCAAAAAGCCCTCTAACAACAAGTCCATTTTGAGAAAGTGTTTCAACAAGTTGTTTCATTACTCCGTTGAAAGAAAGTGCTGGCAAAAACAACATAACCGATGCACGCATTGCCGTTCCCACATTGGTCGGACATGCCGTTAAAAAGCCTAGTTCTTTTGAATAAGCCATGTCAATTTTGTCTAAAATTTTGTCATCAATCTCACTGAGTTTCAAGTGGCACTTTTTTAAATCAAACTCATTTATTATACATTGAAGTCGAAGATGGTCTTCTTCGTTTATCATAACAGTCACCTGTCCATCTGGTGACATTGCATAGCCTGAGATATCTTTATTGTCAATAAGCTCTTTACTTATTGTATGATTTTCAAGAAGTCGAAGGCAAGAGTTTGAATCCATATGCTTTAACCTTCTAAATTCAAAATCATCACCAAGAATTGCAAAAATCGCCTTTGAAACACTGGTTGCAGATTCAAGGTCACTAAGTTTATTTGGAAAAGGAAGGTCATGAAAATTTCTTGCAAGCCTTATTCGAGAAGATATCACCACTGGTTCAATCATGATACTCTCCTTTTAACTGCCTAAGCTTTGCAGATAGCCTATTCACTTGCATAAGGTCAGAATTTGAAATCGCCTGCTCCAAAAGTTTTTCCGTGTCTTCTATTTGTGTTTTTAGTTCAAAACGCTTTGGCACTTTGCCCAAATTTTTTATTTCTTTTTGAACACCATGAAGTGCTTGCTTTATTATTGGATAAAATTCGATATAGCAATACTCACACCCAACATAGCCAGAGGCGACAAAGTCTTTGAGTGTGGTACCACAATTGTGACAATATTGATTTTTGATTTGAAATTCAGGATTGACAGAAAGTTCATCACTTGGTACAAGTGCAGACCTACACTGTTGACACAAATATTTTTGAACAACTTTTCCGCCAACATTGATTTGACAGTAAGATGTCGCATTCCTTTCCTGACAATTTTCACATAACATATATATAATTCTAGAATATACAAACTGTGATGTCAATAATTTGTAAAAACTTGTTGCAAATATTATTTTGTTGTGGTAAGATACTTAGGACTAAAATTTTTGCTGGTGTGGCGAAATGGCAGACGCACGGGACTCAAAATCCCGCGAGGGCAACTTCATGTGGGTTCGACTCCCACCACCAGCACCATTTTTTTATTTATATATTTTTGCGGGATTTTGAGCCCCTACGGGACATCAACTCCTGTCGGAGCCAGACCGCTATTGCCTTCGCAATAGCTCCCGGCTTTGGCTAAAAACAACCACACAGGGTTGTTTTCTTTACGCGTCGCCCCCGCGAGGGCAACTTATAATCAGAATTCATAATTTTTTTCCTTTTAATTTATTAAATTCTTCATAGTCTGCTAATATTCTTTTATCAAGATATTGTAATGCTTTAAACTTGATATCTTCTGGTATGCCATAATAAGCTTCGGCAATAGCGCAAGAAATTGCACATAATGTATCACTATCACCACCAATGGAAATACTTGTCCTTAAACAATCTTCAAAACTTTTACTTATTAAGAAACAATAAATAGCTTGTGGGACTGTATTTTGACAAGTTTCATTGAATCTATAATTTTTTACTAAATCTTCATATTCAAAATCTAGTGAGTAATATTTCTCCTCAATATATTTTTTTATTTGTTCTTTACTATATTTATTTAGTGCAAGCCAAATTGATATAGCAGTAGCTTCTGCACCTTTAATTCCTTCCTCGTGATTATGAGATACGACGGTCACTTGATAAGAAAGCTTTTTGACTTCATCTATGCTCTTTGCAAAATAAGCAATAGGACTTACTCGCATAGCTGCGCCATTCCCATAAGAGTTGTAAGGTCTTGGATTTTTTGTATTTAACCATTGCTGAAAAGATGTTCCATAGCTCATATTTGGATATAATTTTCCATATTTTTGCATTTGCTTAACTGCTTGCTCTTGTAAATTTTTATAGTTAAACAATTTTGATTTTTTTAATGCTTTATATACCGCAATTGTCATAACAGTATCATCTGTAAAAAAACATCTTGAAGAAAATAATTGAAAATTTTTAGTCCTTATATTGTCAAACTCATATATAGAGCCAACAATGTCTCCAATAATTGCACCCAACATATCTTTATCCTCCAATAACTTTTCCTAATAGAAAAGTGCTCAATTGTTTGTTTTTTTCTACAATGTTTTTATCATTGTCAAAACAATTTATATATTGATATAGCTTTTAGTTGCTCCAACCAATCCAAATTCATTATTTATAATCATATTTTAACATAACTCCAATAAATGTTCTAAAAGCTGAAGCAATATACCATTGTCAATATAGATTTTAATATGTCCATCGAAAAATCTTTCTTTTCTATAAATATAAGTAATGTATTTTTTGATTTCTTCAATTTTTAATTTTGAAATATCTTTATTTATTATTTTTTCAATATTTTTATTATAATTTTTTTTGTAAAATGGCATATATCTAAACAATTTCATCACTGTGTCGTCATATGTTGTATAACCAAAAGATGTCATGCCATTCTCTGTTTTTGGAGGGACTTCTTCGTAAGGTTTTCCATTTTTGAGTATATCAATTATAGATTGTATACCTTTCTTATTTATTGCAAAATCATCTGGCACATCAATTCTTTTCTTATTTCTTATGTGTGGAAGATTGAAAGGCAAATCAACTTTTGCGTTTTTGTATTTCTTTTCAACACTAATCCAACCTTTTAAATTGTTCATAATTG
>CALWTI010000049.1 GCA_944384425.1 uncultured Clostridia bacterium
AATGGTAAGATAGAATTTTTTTACATGATTTTTTTTGAATTGTGAAATTAAAATATTCAAAACTTCTTCGCTTTTTGCAAAAATAACAAGCCCTTCGGTGTTAAGGTCAAGCCTGTGAACTGCAAATATTTTTTTGTTATATTGCAAAAAGTATTCGTCGCAAATGTTATACTCTCCGTCTACCACTTCAACTTTTTTCGGTTTGTTAAAAACAATGATATTTTCGTCTTCGTAAAATATGTTCAAGATGTTTTTCTTGTCTTCAAGATAAATTTCAATTTGCTCACTTCCGTCAAGTATAATGTTTTCACTCACCCTAACGCCGTTGACTTTGATGTCTTTTTTTCTTAGTGCACGCAAAAATGAGGAGTATGAGTATCCCCTGACATTGTCCTGTAAAAACTTTAAAAGCCTACACTTTTTTTGTGCAATCAGCGTGTATTTGTTCATTTTTGTTCTAAAAAGATTATACAATAATATACTAACATATGTAAACAAAAACTATTTTAGTTTAGACAAAATAAATTAAATAATTATTTTATTTGATAATTTTCCTTAAATGTGTATAATTGAAAATAGGAGGAACAATATGGCAGGAAAGAAAAACGGATTTGTTGCAGGAATGGACAATTTGCCTTGGATTGTTAAGCTTATTCTTTGCTTACCAGTTCTTGACATTATTTGGGCAATTTATCGTATCGTAAAAGGTGCCACAGCAGGCAAAGTACTAACACTTGTGTTTGGTATTTTGTGGATTATTCCAGGATCAGTTATCTGCTGGCTTCTTGACCTTATCTGCACAATCTTTATGGGCAGACCAAAATTCTTTTGCTAAATAGCAAGAAAAAACACACTAAATCATATCTTGATTTAGTGTGTTTTTTTGTTATATGTTTTAATTTTTTGCCCAAGTATCAGCACTATAACCAGATGGTGTTTCGTAAAATGCCTTCGTTAGATATGTTGCCAATTCACTTGCACTATATTCGCTCACAGTGATGGTTGTATTGCCTGAGCCCACTGACCAAACACTATCACTATCTTCAAACGTGGCTGATGATAAACTGTCGCAACTAATAAAAGCGAATTGTTCTATGTTTATCACATCGCTTGGTATGATTATGCTGGCTAAACTGTAGCACTCATTAAAGGCATACTCTCCTATAGTCGTCACTCCCCTTGGTATTATTGTATTTTTACATCCTGATATTAGTGTGTTAGTCGTACTTTCTATTATTGCGTTGCAATTATCCCTACTATCATAAACTTGATTATTTTCATCAACTACGATAGATTTTAGTTCGTTACATCCTGAAAATACACCAATTTGAATTTCATTTACAGATGCTGGAATTGCAATAATAGATATTTTTGAGCCTCTAAATACGGAAGTAGCACCTCCACCGCGATATTTCCCTAATGTTGTTAACTTTGTGCAATCAATTAAGTTAATGCTTTCTAAATTTGAACATTCATTAAAAGCTTCATGAATATATACCAAACTATTATTTTTGGATATCGTTATTGAAGTTAAACTGCTACACCTATCAAATGTATATTCTTCAATAACAGTAATGGCTTCTGGTATGTTTATATTAACTAAACTACTGCATTGACTAAAAGAATACTTCCCAATATTTTTTATAGTATCTGGCAAATACATTTCTTTAAAACTTTTGTTTGTGAATACCGAAATTGCATGGCCTGGATATGTTCCTTCCTTTATCCCAACAACATTTTTCTCACCATGCTCACCTTTGTCGTCATATTTCGATGGAACAATAACTCTTGTATCAGTTCCTGTATAGTCACTTACTAAATATCCACCGTCCGTTTCGCTGTATTCAAATGAAAGTCCTTCGGTTGCGTATTGGTCAAGATTGCCACGTGTAACAGACAAAGTAACACCACTAAAGTCAACATCAGCTGATTGTGCTGGCTGGTCCAAGCCAAGTGCAAATACAAAACATTTTGCTCCATTGGTTTCACCACTTTTTGCTGCTATGTTATTCATTGTTTGGTATGTAAATATCTGCGAGTTAGAATCTTGCAAATCATACAAACTATTCAAATCAAGTATTCCGTTTATCTCTTCTTCGGCATAGTTTGTGACTAATATTGCAATGTAGTGAACATATGCCTTCTCTTGTCCTAATGTGTTTGAATATGCTCCATATGTTATGTTGAGTGCTGGTCCGGTTAGTGGCAACTTTTCTCCACCAACATTATTCAATGTGCTTTGCTCGTCGTAATCTGATGTTAGCTCTGTCACGCCATCTATTGATGTCGTGCCACTTTCAAGATTTGTTGCTATGTTTCCCATAACACTTGCCACATCACCTTTTGCCAAGCTCAAATCTGTCTGAGTTGACAAATAGTGCCTTGTTTTAATGTCAACAAACACATCACTGACATCGTATGTAATGTGACCACTTAGCGTGTAACTTACGCTTGTTGCTGCATAGACACCAAAGCACATTATGCCTAAGCAAAACATAAGTGCTGTGATTGACAAAAACAACTTACTTTTTTTCTTACTCATTTTTTCCCCTTTTAATTTTATAATGCCCAAAAGGCGTCTTTTTAGCATATTTATGCCCTATTTGGCTACGATAGATTAAAAGTCTAATCACCTTATCTTCGTGTAGCCAAGCCCGTAAAAACTAAGTACACATGCCAAAACGACACCTTTTGGTGGCTTATAGCAATTTTACCCCCCCCCCCCCATATGTTTGTCAAGCGTTTTAACAAAATTTTTTGAAAAATATGTAAATTTTTTTATTTTATGGGGGTGTGGGCTAATTATTTTGAGAAAATCAAAGTACTACTTTAAACAATATTCCTTGTTTAACAAATAAAAAAACTACCAGCAAAGCTAGTAGTTTACTCTAAACACGAATATAGATTGTTGAGTTCATAAAGTGGCAAATCAAAAACCATTGCATCGGCGTATTTTGCGACTAATAAAGTCATAAACTTTTCTCTTGCCTGATTTTTTGTTGTTTTGCTAAGTTGCGTCAAACAACTTACATACGCATTTTTTAAATTTGAATTTTTGTATAGCGTTATTTTTTTGATTGATAAATCATCAATTTTGCTACTAAACGAATAAACTAAGCAATCATTATCTTTATAGACTTGTTTTATATCAAATAATGATAATATTATTCTATATTTTTCGCTTTTAAGCGCTTCAATTTGACTATTCAAAAAAATGCCATATTGCAATTTTTTGTCTGACATAATAAAGCTTCTTAGATTCAACACATCTATGTTTTGATAGGTAAAATCAAAGACAAAAATGCTTTCTTTTGGATAGTTTGTGTTTTTATTTCGTTTTTGTTTGTAAAAGACATCAACAAGAATCGAATTGTCAGCGTTAAACTTATTATTTGAAATAATTTTAATTAAATTTTTATCAATATTTGTTTTTTTAGACAAAATATCAACAATGTCGCCATAATTTATGTTGACACAGTTTTTTGCTTCAATTGAGTTGTTTCCGTGTGTGTAAATACCATAATCATTTTTTGTGTCAATGTTATCAAAACTTTTTAGTGTTAAACTACAAATATACAAATCACTTCTATACCCAAGTGCCTCAGCACCAGTGTAATCATTGAAGTTTGGCAAAATGGCTCTAAAATATATGTGATTTTTTAATAATTCTTTTTGAACTTTAAGTCCAACGCTTGCAGAAAGCTCAGCAGTTTTGTAGCATAAGTATATTGAAGCATATTTATTCTTAGCACACTCAATAGCTCTTTGCAAAAATAGTGACATACCTTCAGGCGTGTATGGTGGGTCAGAAAATATCAAGTCAAATGTATTACAATAGTTTATAGGAACGCCAAGTCTAAAATCACTATAAAGCGCAGTTATGTTCAAATTGAACTTATCAGAGTTTTCACAAATAAAATCAAGAACATTGTCGTCAATATCAACAACACATATTGAATAATCTAGATTCAATTTATTTAAAATATATGCAAGTGCAATGCTGGTAAAATCATGGTCGCCTAAAAATAGGATTTTGCAAAAGCTTGTATCTACATTGTTAAAAATATACCAAACTCTTTTAATCAATGTCCTAGCCGTCGCAGAAACATGGTCCAAACTTTTATTATGCATCTTAAACAGTGAGATTATATTTTCAATATCACTTTCATATTTTTCAATTTCAGAAAACTCTAAAGCTTGATAAATCCCCGATAAATCTAGTTGTTTATTCAAAGTAAACTCTTCACCATCAAAACTTGCAAACTCACAAAGCACATCTTTAACTAGCTTGAAACTTATGCCCGTACTTTTGCATAAATCATGTATATCTGAAAAATTTTTTGCTCTAAATAGCACACTTAAAGCAAGTTTACTGTATCCACCAAACTTTTCATAACATATACTTCTTATTTCTTGTTGTGTCATAATCTTTCCTATCTATAAAATTAAGAATATTATTTGTCTACACGCTGATTCTTACTGCTAATTTTATCAATTTTAAAAAGAATAACACAATTACATAAATGTGTCAATTTTGATAACTTTAAAATAAAAAACGCAAAATTGTGGGCGAATATTTTGCATAAAAAAACTCACCACAAGGGTGAGTTGGTTAATTATAAATTTTTTCTTGGTACTTAATAAATCGCTTTAATTGATAATTCTGGCAATGACCATATTACAAGGAGCAGAGAGTCAAGCAGTCCCAAAGGGACTATTTGACTAAATGCGACGCAGCCTAAAAGGACATTGACAATTTTTGTGAAACAAAAATACACGCAATGTTTTGCGTGTAAAATAAAAAAACTCACCACAAGGGTGAGTTGGTTAATTATAAATTTTTTCTTGGTACTTAATAAATCATTTTAATTGATAATTCTGGCAATGACCATATTACAAGGAGCAGAGAGTCAAGCAGTCCCAAAGGGACTATTTGACTAA
>CALWTI010000050.1 GCA_944384425.1 uncultured Clostridia bacterium
CCTAAATGACTGTTTTGGGGCGTTTTGCAGTAAACAAAGCAAGAAAAAATTTTAATTTTTTCGGTCACGAAGTTTTTCGACAGTCTGAAATTACAATTTTTCTACAAAGTTTTTAATCTTTATAGCAAGTGCTGGGTCAATACCTTTAACCAAACTAAGCTCTTCCACACTTGCCTTTTTTATTTCATCAACAGAAGAAAAAACAGAGAAAAGCGCTTTTTTCTTGACTTTGCCAAGTCCTTTTATTTCGTCTAGCGGTGATTTTATCTCGTTTTTTGTCCTGAGCTTTCGGTGAAACATTATTGCGAACCTATGAGCTTCGTCACGCACACTTTGCAAAATTCTCAGTTCACTGCTACCCTTTTTCAAAATGACGGGCTGGCTTTGTCCCACCAAATATACCTCTTCAAATTGTTTTGCAAGAGATATCATATCAATATCATTTTCAAGGTTGTGATTTTTTAGTATCTCATATGTTGAGCTTAATTGACCTTTGCCACCATCAATGACCATTAAATCTGGCTTTTGCGAAAAACTTTCATCTTCGCCGTCAAGTTCACCAAATCTTCTCTCAAGTGTTTGCTTCAAACTTTCAAAGTCGTCTGGTTTGTTTAGGTCTTTTATTTTAAACTTTCTATACATCTTTTTTGCAGGTCTGCCTGCAATAAACACCACCATTGATGCAACTTGATTTGTACCACTTATGTGAGATATATCATAACACTCTATCCTGTTTGGAACATTTTTTAGATTGAGTTTTTGTTTCAACTTTTCAAGTGCACCCACAGTTTTGTCATACTCTATGTCTTCACTATACTGCACTTTTTCAAGATATTCTTTTGCATTTAGTGTCGCCATATCGACAAGACGCTTTTTTTGTGCCTTTTGTGGCACTAAGATTTTTGAACTAAGTTCGACATTGTCACTAATTGGCATATTTAAAAGTATTTCTTTTGGCTGTTCGTGTCGAGAATAGTACTGCATCAAAAAACTTTCCATTGTGTCGCTTTCACTGAGCGAAGCATCACGAACACTTTGAGTGCTAACTCCCAAAACTTTCCCATGGCGAATTGTCATCACGCAAATTGCCCCAACAACACCATTGTTGACATAACTTATCACGTCGACAACATAGTCATTTGGAACATCTGCAACAACTCTTTGTTTAAGCGCGCGCACCATTTTTATCATATCACGAATTTCAAGTGCCCTTTCAAAATTCTCGTGCGATGAGGCATTCTCCATCTTCTTTTGCAATATGCCTTCAATGTCGTTGTCATTGCCACGCAAAAAGTCCATTGCCTTTTGAACAATTTGTTTGTAGTCTTTTGATGAAATAAGATGCGCACATGGTGCACTGCATAGTCCAAGCGAATAGTTAAGGCATGGTCTTTTCGCCGTCTTTGTGAACTTTTGTTTGCAAGTTCTTAGTGGATATGCCATATTCACAATTTTTATAAGTTTATATGGACTAATAGCTGAAATGTAAGGACCAAAATATTTTGACCCGTCTTTTTTGACTTTTCGCACCACTTCCATTCGTGGATATTCGTCTTTCACTGTGACACGAATATATGGATATGCCTTGTCGTCTTTTAATAATATGTTATAAAAAGGCTTGTACTTTTTTATCAAATTGTTTTCAAGTGCAAAGGCGTCACGCTCCGACAGTGTGATAAAATACTCAAAATAATCAACATTATGCACCATAGCCATAACTTTGGCGGGCTTTGGCGAGTTGTTAAAATACTGGCTAACCCTGTTTTTTAGGTTTTTAGCCTTGCCAACATATATGACTGCACCGCTACCGGAATGCATAACATACACCCCAGGCTGTGTGGTGAGTTTTTTTAGCGCTTGTTTAATTCTATCGTTCATTTAATATCTTTTTTATTTCATTTAATGTATTATTTGCAATTTCGTCTGCTCTTACACTGTTTGTATCACGGTAAAACAAATATATTTTGAGTTTTGGCTCTGTTCCACTTGGTCTTATTATGAACCTAAGTGGGCCAGCAAAATACTCTATGAAGTTTTGTTTATCCACTCCCGTGTCGTCATATAAATAATCTATCGTTTTTTCTATTTTATACTCGCCTATCTTTTTTATAGGTTTTTTCCTTAGACTTTCGACAACATCGTTCATTCGCTTTAGACTATCAATACCGTCATATATCACACTGTCACCAAGCGTGCACATATAACCGTACCTTGAATATATTTCGGTTAGATATCTAGCAAGTGACGAGTTTTTGTCTTTGAGCCACTGTGCAATTTTGCAAAATAGTAGTGTTGCAAAAATCCCCTCTTTGTCATAGGTGTTTTTTCTCACAACATAGCCACAACTCTCTTCAAAAATAAGAAGTGGCTCACCTCCCTTTTGTTTTTCAAGATGTGCCTTTTCGCCAAGACTTTTAAAGCCCGTGAGGGTTTTGTAAAGTGTGACATTGTTTTGCTTGCAAATTTCTTCAACAAGCGGACTTGAAACAACGCTTGTCACAACAAAACTATTTTCATTTTTGTAGTTGTCTATAAGGTATTGCAAAAATATATAGCCAACTTCGTTGCCAGAAAGCTTTTTGTATGTCTTCCCTGTTTTTATCATAGCACCCATTCTGTCTGCGTCTGGGTCGGTTGCAACTATTAAATCTGCGTCAACTTTTTTTGCAATCTTCAAACTTTCGTTAAACGCCTCTATGAACTCTGGGTTTGGATAAGGACAAGTTGAAAAGTCCGGGTCGCGATGTTTTTGACGCCTTGGAATAGCATAATGAAAATTATTGGCTTTAAGTATGCTCGTAACTGCTTTAAGTCCCGTACCATTTAGTGGCGTGTACACAATTTTTAGTGTCTTTTTTGTCGTGTCGGTGTCACCTTTAAGGTATTCTTTTAAAATTTCGTCACCAAGCCAAACTATGTTTTTTGGTCTAAGTTTATATGTACTGTTGTAGTTTTCAACTTCATCAAGCTCATTAAAATACGCCGAAATTTCTTCTTGCTCGGCATTGTCAATTTGAATGCCAGTGCTTCCAACGATTTTAATTCCGTTAAACTCACGCTTGTTGTGACTTGCCGTAATCATTATGCCAAAGTCAGCTTTTTTGTATCTTGTTGCAAATACGCAAAGTGGAGTTGGTGCATATTTTTTGAAAAGATAAACCAAAATGTTGTTGTTTGATAAAATGTTTGCAAAAATGTGTGCAAATGTTTTTGAGTTGTGTCTTGTGTCATAGCATACAACTGCCGTCGTCTTTTTGTGCGAAAGCATATATTTTACTGTCGCCATAGCAAGACGAGAAACTGTGACTTCATTTATTCCCCCGCTTCCCATAACCATCTTGCCACGCATACCTGCCGTGCCAAAACCAAGGGTGCTGGCAAAATTTTTTATTTTTTCCTCACCACTTAACTTGTTTAGTTTTTTTAAGATGTGTTTATCTTTTATCTTTGTCCACGAAACAAAATCACTCATCATCTTCTCCTTCGTTTTTTAATAGCGCCGTGTCATCAAGCTCCAAAGGTGCAACACTTTCGTCAATCGATGCAACATCTTTAAGCTTTCTTTCTATTGTGCGTGACTTTTTGGTTGCAAACTCAATTGTGTTTGACGCTTCGTCAAGCTTTTTCTGGGTCTTTGCCAAAAGGTCGACAAACTTTGAAAATTCGCGTTTAAACACGCCAAGCAAATTCCAAACTTCGCTTGAACGCTTTTCAATGGTCAAACTCTTGAAGCCAAGTTGCAAACTGTTCAAAAGTGCTGAAAGTGTTGTTGGACCGCAAACAACAACTTTGTATTGTTGTTGCAATGTTTCGGTAAGTCCTGCAATTCTAAGCACTTCAGCATAAAGCCCTTCAATTGGTAGATACATCACTGCAAAATCTGTTGTCTTTGGCACGAATATGTACTTCTCGTTTATGCGCTTTGCCTCTTCTTTGACTCTGCGCTCAATGTTCTTAACTGCAATGTCCACATCTTCTTTTGTGCCGTTGTCACTTGTCTCAACAAGTCTTTGATAGTCTTCAAGTGGAAATTTTGCATCTATTGGAAGATAGACTTCTCCACTGTCATCTTTTCCTGGCATACGAACGACAAAGTCCACACGCTCTGAATTTTTTGGATTTATGTTGACTTGTGCATAATACTGCTCAGATGTCAATATTTGTTCAAGTAGCGTACCAAGTTGAATCTCACCCCAAGTGCCACGAGTTTTGACATTGGTCAAAACTTTTTTAAGGTCGCCAACGCCACTTGCAAGTTGTTTCATAACCCCAATGCCCTCATACACTGACTGCAACCTTTCATTTATTATGTTGAAAGATTGACTAAGCCTGTTTTCCAAACTGACATTGAGTTTTTCGTCAACAGTTTGACGCATTTGTTCAAGTTTTTTCTCATTTTCTTGCTGAATTCTAAGTAGACCTTCTGTTAACTGTGTCGTCGCATTTCTCATACTCTGTTCAACATTGGCAACAAGCGTTTGTACCTGTGAGCGAATATCTTCAAGTTTTTGGTTTTGAAGCAT
>CALWTI010000051.1 GCA_944384425.1 uncultured Clostridia bacterium
TTTAGTGCATCAAACAGCTGTGGAAACAATGTGAATACTGTTATTCTATGCATGTTTTCATCTCTTCAAATCTTGATTTATTTACAACCATTTTGCCATTAGTTACCCCTAAAAAAATTGATTTTAGGTGTGGCAACATAATTTCACGATTGTCAGTGTCAAGTATGGTAATTACATCTGTTGCACCATAGCTTTGAATGTCCGTGATTGTACCCAAAAATTCATCACCAGTCGAAACTACATCCATATTCAAAAGGTCTTCAATAAAAAACATATCATCTTTTAAAGTAAGCTCCTTGTCATCAACAAAAATTTCTTTATTCCTTAATGTTTCTGCCGTATTTCTGTCACTTACTCCATCAATAAACATATATAAAAAACCTTGCCTCAAAGTAAGTTTTTTGATAGCGATTTTTTTATTGTCAATATATATGTTTTTTATATTTTTGTAAATTTCAAGATTTTTATCGTCAGGATAAATTTTCAGTTCACCTTTGACACCTTGAGGTTTGACTATCGTGCCAATATATCTCATACTCTCTCCATATAAAAAACAGGCAAAAAAATGCCTATTTATTTATTTTTACATTGTATCTAATTTTTTCTCTGGCTGATATGGATTTAACGATTGCCCTAATTGACTGAGCAATTCTTCCATTTTTGCCTATGACTTTCCCAACATCGTTTTCAGCAACATTGACAATGATATTGATTTCACTGCCATCTCTTTCTGTTGAAATTTTCACAGCATCTTTATCATCAACCAAGCTCTTAACAATGTATTCAACTAATTGCTCCATAATACTCCTCTATGAGTTATTTTCTATCAATAACGCCACTTTTTATTAGCAATTCTTTGGCTGTATCTGTTGGTTGTGCACCATTTTTGAGCCATTGTGCTGCTTTTTCATTGTCAATTTTGATTTCAGCTGGTTCTGTCAATGGATTGTATGTTCCAATGACTTCAACAAACTTACCATCTCTTGGTGACCTTGAATCTGCAACAACAACTCTGTAAAAAGGTGTCTTTTTGTCTCCAAGTCTTGTCAATCTAATTTTTAATGCCATTTTTTATCTCCTTTTATGTTTTTTTATATATTAACTTTTTGCTAATATAACTAATTAAAAAATCTAGCAATACCCTTCTTGTTCTTCATTTGTTTCATCATCTCTTTTGATTGTTCAAACTGTTTTATGAGCTGATTAACATCTGTTATTGTCGTGCCACTTCCAAGTGCAATACGCTTTCTTTGACTGCCTTTAATAAGGTCAGGATTAAGCCTTTCTTTTTTTGTCATACTTTGGATAATGGCCTTGTTTTTCTTTAAAACATTTTCATCAACCTGTGCCCCTTTAAGCTTTCCGCTAAGCCCAGGTATCATGGCAATCAGGTCGTTGATATTGCCCATCTTTTTCAACCTTTCAAGTTGATCAAGATAATCTTCAAATGTGAATGAATTTTCTCTAAAAGATTTTTCAAATTTTTTAAGCTCTTCTTCACTAACTGCTTCTTGTGCCTTTTCAATTAGGCTCAAAACATCGCCCATACCAAGTATTCTTGATGCGATTCTGTCTGGATAAAATGGCTCGATGTCGCCAATTTTTTCACCAACGCCACAAAACTTAATAGGTTTTTGTGTTATTGCTTTAATAGAAAGGGCTGCACCACCACGAGTATCTCCGTCAAGCTTTGTAAGAATTACGCCAGTAATATCAAGGTCATTATTAAAACTTTCGGCAACTGTCACGGCATCTTGACCTGTCATGCTATCAACTGTAAGCAATATCTCAGTTGGCTTCACTTCACTTTTTATGTCCTTTAATTCTTGCATTAGCTGCTCATTGATGTGAAGTCTACCAGCAGTATCAATTATCACTGCGTCATAGTTTTGAGATTTTGCTAACTCAAGCGCTTGCTTTGCTGTTTTTACAGGATTTTGTGTACCTTTTTCAAAAACATCAACTTTTGCTTGTGAGCCCACAACTTTCAACTGATTTATTGCTGCTGGCCTATAAATGTCGCACGCAACAAGTAGTGGACGCTTGCCTGATTTTTTTAAATAGGCACCAAGCTTTGCACACATTGTCGTCTTTCCCGCACCTTGAAGTCCACACATCATAATCACTGTTGGAGGCATTGGCGCCACCATAAGTTTTTGATTTGAACTGCTCATAAGTGCTGTCAATTCTTCATTGACAATTTTGATGACCTGTTGGCCTGGGGTCAAACTTTTAAGAACAACATCACCAACCGCTTTTTCGGATACTTTTTTGATGAAATCTTTAACAACGAGATAATTGACATCAGCTTCCAAAAGTGCGAGCTTAACTTCTCTCATTGCCTCTTTAATCTCAAGCTCAGTGAGCTTTCCTCTCTTGGTGAGTTTTGAAAAAATATGAGACATCTTTTCACTTAAACTTGTAAATAAAGCCATTAAAACTCCTCCAAAATTTTTTTAATTTGATTTTTGCACATGTTGTCATCAAGTTTAACTGCACTTTCAAGCGACTTTTTGAGTGAATACAATTTCAACTTACTTTCATAGTCATAAAGCTTGCGTTTTGAAGTGTTAAGTGCATCAAGTACTGCACTTCTTGAAATATTGTACTGCTCAGCAATTTCACCCAGTGACAAATTATTGTTTACATAACTCGATGTAATATCAAATTGCCTTTCACTCAAAAAACTTCCATACAAATCAAGAAGTATTCCAAGTTCAACATTTTGCTCTACGCTCATATGCCACCTGTCAAGTAAAATTACTTGACATATGATAACACATTAAATTATATTTTGCAACTATTTTTTTTTAATTATGGTAACAATTTTAAAATTATTTGATTTAAAACTCCAAACTTGTTTTTGTTAACTATGATTTTATTGTCGTTTATTGTTATAAAATTGTTTGATTTTAACATATAAAGTTCATTTTTCTTTGATTTTATTATGTCATAGCCAAGTTTTTGCAAAGTTTCAATACTAACTCCAAACTTTGTTCTTAGTCCTAGCATAATGCGCTCTTCTATTTTCTCTTGATTTGATAGTTTGTGCTTTTTGTAATTAAAATCACTGCTTAAATATTCTTTTAAATTAGCAGTGTTAAAATATCTTTCGCCGTTTACATATGAATGACTTGCAAGCCCAAATCCGAAGTAATCAGTCCCAAACCAATATCCCAAATTTTGCTCACACATTTTATTGTCTTTTGCAAAATTAGACACTTCATATCTTTCATAGCCGTGTCTATGCAAAAATTTCACTATTTTATCATAAAACACGACACACTTGTCTTCACTGACAGTTTTGACTTCATTATTTTCAATTTTTTTTGTAAGTACGGTATTTGGCTCATTTATTAGCATGTATGCCGAAATGTGTGACACTTTAAGTCTTACCAAATTTTTAACTGTGTTTTTTAATTTTCTATAATTTTGGCTAGGAATTCCAATTAACACATCACAGTTTATATTTTCAAAGCCACAAGATTTAGCGAGCTTGATTTTTTCAATAGCTTCTTTCTTTATGTGCCTTCTTCCAATCAATTTTAATCAAATATCGTTAAGCGACTGCACTCCTATCGACAGCCTATTTATTCCTATTTGTTTGTATTTCAATAGTTTTTCATTTGAAAGTGAGCAAGGATTAGCCTCCATACTTATTTCGGCATTTTTGTCAACAATGTAGTTTTCTTTAATGTTTTGTATGACACGAGAAATATAGTCAGCATCAACGCTTGATGGCGTACCTCCACCGATATATATTGATGTTATATTAAAGCCTTTTGTTGCATTAAATTTTATTTCATCAATTAGCTTATCAAAGTACTTTTTTTTAGTGTTATCGTCATAAATTCCAGATGCAAAATTGCAGTAAAAGCATTTACTGTCACAAAATGGAATATGAACATAAATCATTGCATTAGTCATTGTCATCTGTCTTTAAAATACTAATAAATGTTTCAGCAGGAAGTTCAACAGAACCAAACTGACGCATACGCTTTTTGCCCGCTTTTTGCTTTTCAAGAAGTTTGCGTTTTCTTGAAATATCTCCACCATAGCATTTTGCCAAAACATCTTTTCTCATTGCACTAACTGTTTCTCGTGCAATAATTTTCCCACCAATACATGCTTGAATAGGAACTTCAAAAAGCTGTCTTGGAATAATCTTTTTCAATTTTTCAGCAATTTGTCTTCCACGAGCATACGCTTTGTCTTTATGAATTATCATACTAAGGGCATCACAAGGCTCGCCATTTAAAAGAATGTCTAGTCTCACAAGCTCACTTGGAGCAAAACCATAAAGTTCATAGTCAAGACTTGCATAGCCTTTTGTTCGACTTTTTAAATTATCA
>CALWTI010000052.1 GCA_944384425.1 uncultured Clostridia bacterium
GTGATTTTTTTTTTTTTTTAATTTAAAAATAAGATATAATCAAGCGAAATTAAATTAAAGGAGAGTAAAATGAACAAATATAAGGGAACAAGAACAGAACAAAATCTAAAAGAAGCTTTTGCTGGTGAAAGCCAAGCACGCAACAAATATACTTATTTTGCATCAGTAGCAAAGAAAGAAGGTTATGAGCAAATTGCAGAAATATTTTTGAAAACTGCTGATAACGAAAAAGAACACGCAAAAATGTGGTTTAAAGAACTCGGTGAACTTGGCGACACACTTCAAAACCTTGAAGCTGCTGCAAGTGGTGAAAACTATGAGTGGACAGACATGTATGATGGTTTTGCAAAAGTTGCTGATGAAGAAGGCTTCCATGACCTTGCAGAAAAATTCCGTGGCGTTGCACAAATTGAAAAGCGTCATGAGGAGAGATATCGTGCACTTCTTCACAACGTTGAAACAAAACAAGTCTTTGAACGCAGTGAAGTCAAGGTTTGGGAATGCAGAAACTGTGGACATATTGTCGTCGGAACAAAAGCTCCAGATGTTTGTCCAGTTTGTGCTCATCCAAAAGCATATTTTGAACTTTGCGTAAATAACTACTAAAATATATAAAAAACAATCTTAGGTTAAGAGGCAATCTCGAAATAGCTGAGGTTGTTTTTTTATGCTTCAAGTTCAAGAAGGTAGTCGGTAGAGACATTAAAAAGTTTTGCAAGTTTGATTAGGGCGTAGATGTCAGGCATACTTTTGCCAAGCTCCCACAAAGATATCGTGTCTTGCGTGGTTTGTAGTAACTCAGCAAGTTTTGTCTGAGTCATATTTTGTTCTTTTCTTAATTCTTTAATTAAAAGTCCGATATTTAATTTGATGTCATTTGTTTTCTTTTTATTATTCATACCTTTATCATACGATGTTTTTACGTACTTTTGTACAATTACGAAATATTTTCGTACAAAATATTCAAAATTCGACAAACAAAGACAAATTTTTCTATACAAATTTTAAATAATGACAAACTTTTGTCACTTTTTTATTGCAAAAATAGAACATATGTTCTAAAATCATAGATGACATTGATAATTTAGCATTATCACAATGCAATATTTTGTAAAAAAATGTTGAATTTTGTAAAAAATGTCACATAAATTTGACTTTGCCCCGAAAGCCATTTAATAATGAAAAAGGACATAAAAAGGAGTAATTATGGAAAACGTTTTTAGTAAAACAATTTTACAAGTATATAAATATTTACCAAGAATTGCACGCACATATGACAGGCTAGTTGAGAGCAAGGCAATAAATTCACAATACACAAATGCTTACAATATAAGCTATTTTGGAACAGAGGCAGTTACAAAGGCAATAATAGATTTGTCTGAAAGAAAGGTTACACTTATAAACTTAAAACTTTTAATTGAAAAAGCATTGAAAAGTATGAAGCCGTCAATGGCAAGGATTTTGATATTGAAGTTTGTGGACGGGAGAAGGTGCGTAGATTTGGCAGAATATTTTAATGTGTGTTTAAGGACAGTTTTTAGAAAGTTAAACAGTGCACTTGCAAGTTTTTCTTTGGCACTAAAAAGGCTTGGATATGATGAAAACAAACTAAAAGAGATGTTAAAGCATGAGAAATGGATATCTTCTGTACATAATCATTTTTCAAAGTCAGATTTGAGTTTGATTGAAAACGACGAGGTTAAGTCCACTATAAAATCAAGCATAATATGTGACCTTAAAGTTAGTGCAATGTAAATTATTCAAAATAGTCGCTGTCTAGTTCATAATAATCGCTGTGTTTAAGCTTTGAAATTTTCTTTTTTCGCTTTGGTTTTTTATTTGATGTTTTGACAACTTTTTGTGTAGCAATTTTTGTTGGCTTGAACAAAAAGTAAATGATGACAAGGCAGGGTAGGCAAACAAGTACGATAATTATTATTTGCCACGGGTTAGTTAGCGACAGATACGGACCTTCATTTGTTGAATCTATGGTTGGCGAAGAAAAGTTTGGTGTGACATATTCAAATTGCTCTGTGTTTTGCACAATATTTGTAAGTAAGTCACAAAGTGGTGCATATATGTAGCCATAAAGTTCTTGATTTTGAAAAACATATTTACAGTAATACCAAACATTGCCTTTATATGAAATTGCTTCTTCGCCTTCACATGAGCCATAGTACATAAGGTTTGTTTCAAGAAAAGGCACGCTTGTTACAAGGTTTGTTGTGCCAAGTGTCTGATAAGGTGAGCTTCTGAGGTTTGCGCCGTTTGGGGTGAACACCCTAAAAGTGGCATTTGTAACATACGGAACGGCGGGAGTACCCTGCACGCAAGAAACTTCACTTTTGAGCACAAAGCCATAAACATCAATGTATTGTGCACGATAGAATAAGTCATTTTCATCACCTAAAAGCAATACAAAGTATGTGACGGGAATTTCAAACATTCTATTTGCTTTGTCTGTTGTTATTTCGGGAGTTGAATAAAGATATATGCCAGAGGCTAGGGCTCGACCATAATAGACATTGTCGGCATAGGTATATGTAACATTGCCAACACTTGTACTACATAATAATATTAAAAATATTAAACAAAAAAAGGTGAGTTTTTTCATCTTTTTTATTATACCTTGATTTTTATGTACAAGGCTGGACAAATTTATCAAAAATTGTCTTTTTTAAGGAGAGGAAATGACACAAAAAGAAATATTGATAAACATAAAAAAAATTGATGAACAGTTAAAAAAAATTCAACCAAATGACAAGCTAAAAAACTACAATAGCGGAGAGATTGTTCATCAAAAGCAACTACTTTTTCATAAGTGTCAAAAGCGTAACCGTTGGGTGTTCGGCGGGAACAGAAGCGGAAAAACAGAGTGCGGTGCTGTTGAGATGGTGTGGCTTGCCCGTGGTATTCATCCATATAGAAAAAACAAGCCAAACATTGAGGCATGGGTGGTGTCACTTTCAACACAAGTCCAGCGTGATGTTGCTCAGGCAAAAGTTC
The DNA here is from genome assembly GCA_944384425.1 of uncultured Clostridia bacterium. Taxonomy (GTDB): domain Bacteria; phylum Bacillota; class Clostridia; order Christensenellales; family UBA1242; genus UBA5893. The sequence goes on from CALWTI010000052.1 coordinate 3,007, forward strand.
TTTCATACTTAAATAAGGCGTGGATATATGACATATGTATGCTAAGTGGTAGAAAAGACAATGCACTCATGGGCGTGATTGACTATATTCTTGTCAAAAATGTGTTTGGTGGACTTAGCAGAATTGGCTTTAAAAGTTGTGACCAAGGCAGAGAAAAATTCCAAGGTACAAGCCTTGACTATGTTTGGTTTGATGAAGAGCCTCCATATGACATATATCAAGAATGTCGTATGCGAATACTAGACAAAAGTGGCGAAATTTTTGGAACGATGACACCGCTTAAAGGCTTAACATGGCTTTATGATGAGATATATTTAAACAAAAACAACGATGAAAATATTTGGTATGAGCAAATGGAGTGGCTTGACAATCCTTACCTAAAAAAAGAGGAGATAGACGCCTTGACTGCATCAATGTCAGCTGACGAACTTGACGCAAGAAGATACGGAAAATTTACGGCAAGTGGTGGAATGGTGTATCCAGAGTTTGATGAAAATGTTAATGTAATTGAGCCGTTTTCTGTTCCAAGAGAATGGTATGACACAATATCTATTGACCCAGGGCTCAACAATCCGCTTTCAGCACACTGGTATGCAGTTGATTATGATAATAACATCTATGTAATTGCAGAGCATTTTGAGGCAAAAAAGGGCATTGAATATCATGCTGATATGATTAAGGCGATATCAAAAAAACTTAACTGGCCAACAAAAAATGGAAAAATATATGCACTTATTGACAGTGCTGCAAATCAGCGTACTCTTGCAAGTCAAAAAAGTGTGACAGAACTTTTTTATGATTACGATATAGCAGTCAATCCAAATGTCAACAAAGATTTGTTTAGCGGAATACAAAGGGTGAAGACATATTTAAAAAATGCGAAAGGTGAAAGCAAGCTTTTTATTTTTAAAACTTGCACAAATTTAATTCGTGAATTTAAGTCTTATTTTTGGTCCAATAGTGACGCTCCTATAAAAAAAGACGACCACAGTCTTGATGAGCTTAGATATTACATTATGTCACGCCCAGAAAATGCAAAGCCAAAACCACAAAAATCTA
>CALWTI010000053.1 GCA_944384425.1 uncultured Clostridia bacterium
AGTGTTGTGACAAGTCCGCCAAGTGCAAGCGAGCCTGTATCTCCCATAAAAATTTTTGCAGGATAGCAATTTAGCACAAAATACGCAAGTAAACACCCTGCCATTGCAAATGTTATTTGAATAAGATTTTGCCACTGCCCAAGGTCCACTTGTGGAAGGTTTGAATATATCAGCATTACGCAAGCAAAACTCAAAAGATAGACAAAAGTGACACCACCGCAAAGCCCGTCAAGTCCGTCAAGCAAATTGACACTGTTCACAACAGCTAGGTATACAAAAATTATTAGCGGAATAATCCAAACGCCTATATCCAAGTTTATCGCAGTGAAAGGAACAAATATGCTTGTCCCAACCAAGTTTGAATTGTAAACAAAAACTGCAATTATGACGGCAATGCCTACTTGTCCAATTATTTTTTGATATGCTCTAAGGCCTAGATTGTGCTTGTAGTGCACTTTCAAAAAATCGTCTAAAAAGCCCAAAACCCCATACGCAACCATAACTGCAATGGTGATTATTCCAAGCGTGAAATCTTGCCACAAAAAGAATAGGCAAACGAGTGCACATGCAACAATAAAGATTATACCACCCATTGTTGGTGTGCCATTTTTTGCCTCATGCTCTTTGACATATTGAAGTATTGTTTGCCTTGCTTTTAACTTTTTGCTGAGCGACAAAACAAGTGGGGACAAAAGTCCCGCAACCAAAAACCCCATTAAAAAAACAAATAAATTTCTTTCTATCATTGATCTTTTAATATCTCTTTAACAGTCTCAAAATCACTATATGGCAATTTCTCACCTTTTATGTCAATATAATTTTCTCCACCTTTTCCGCAAATTATAAGAACATCGCCATCTTTTAAGTATTTTATTGCGAGTGAAATGGCAATTTTTCTATCAACTGCCACATAATAATTTTTTCCATTAAAGCCTTTTTGTACGTCTTCAATAATGCTTTCTGGCTTTTCAAAGCGTGGGTTATCACTTGTGATGAAACAATAGTCACAATACTTTTCTGCCACTGCGCCCATAAGTCTTCGCTTTGATTTATCTCTGTCACCCCCACACCCAAACACACATATAAGTTTATTCTTGCAAAGCTTTTTTGCCGTTTTGAGCACGTTTTCAAGTCCGTCTGGTGTGTGTGCAAAGTCTATTATTATTGTTTTGTCATTGTGCTTAATTACGTTGAATCTCCCCTCCACTTCACAAACATTACATAGCGCACTTTGAATCTGGTCAATGCTTATTCCAAGAAAATAGCAACATGTTGCCGCAGCAAGACAGTTATAAACATTAAAAATACCATATAGATGTGACTTTATTTTTATAACATTGTCACATATGTTCATCACATACTGTGTTGCATCACTATTTATATCAATACAAAAACTATCACTTGGACAATTTATGCCATATGAAATTGCACTGTCGTACTTAGAAAGTATGCTTTGACCAACCTCATCATCAGCGTTTATTACCATAAGGTCTTGTGAATTATCAAAAAAACTTTGTTTGACTTTTTTGTACTCTTCAAGCGTTTTGAAATAATCAAGGTGGTCTTGTGATACATTTGTCAAAATTTTGCAAACAAAGTCAACACCCAAAACTTTTTTCAATGCTATTGCATGTGCTGACACTTCCATGACAATATAATCAACCCCGCCCTTTTTCATTATTGAAAAAATTTGGTGCAAGTCTAAAACATCGGGTGTAGTGAGTTTTGCAGGCAAAAAATTATCTTTGTAATATATCCCATTTGTACCAATAAGCCCCACCTTTTTCCCTGCACTTGATAATATGTCTTTGATTATGAAGCTAGTCGTCGTCTTGCCATTTGTACCAGTTACGCCTATCACCTTAACGTCTTTTGTATCATAAAAAGTTTGTGCCATCGTCGCCATAGCCTCACGGACATCATCGACCAAAATTTTTGCGACATTAATATCATAAAGCCTGTCACAAACAATCACAAGTGCCCCGTTTTCTTGTGCTTTTTGTGCCATAGTAAACGCATCATGTGAACCACTGTAACAAAAGAATAAACAACCAGTTAAATCATCTTGTGCGTGCGTGCTAAGATTTGTAATGTCCATATCTTGTATTTTTGAAATATCGTTTTTTACTTTTACATCTTTTAATAAATCTTTTAGCTTCATAAATACCTCTTTTCGTATATAATATAGTGCAAACAAAAGGCAAATGTCCCCAATAAGCAAAAAAAGTCAAAAACAATTAAATTATGATAAATTTAAAATTTTTAGTTAAAATATTTCAAAAATAAGCAAAAATATGTTATCCTTTTATGGCGACTTTAAGGAGATAAGATGCAGACAAACAAAAATATTTACTATGTTGATGAATTGAATAATTTAAAAAACTCTGATGAACAACTTTTAGTTGATATGTCAGAAAATATGTTCCAAAATCAAATTGACGATATCGTTGATGAAATATTAGAAAAAAAAGTTAAAATAGTGCTTTTGGCAGGTCCATCTTCATCTGGCAAAACAACCACTAGCAAAATTTTGGCAAATAAGCTCACTGAAAAGCACAAAACAAGTATTTTTGTATCACTTGATGACTTTTTCTTAAACAGAAAAGATACACCACTTCTTCCAAACGGCAACTATGATTATGAAAATGTCACTGCACTTGATATTGAATATTTCCATAATTTTTTGCACTCTCTTCTCTCCACCACTGAGGCAGAAATGCCAAAGTACAATTTTTATACTGGTATGCGAGAAGAAAAATATGTCCACATTGATATAGATGAAGACACAATAGTGATTATTGAAGGCTTGCATGCACTCAATCCACTGCTTATCAATGGATATACAAAGTATGTATATAAAATTTATATTTGCACTCAATCTGATTTCTATGAGAATGACAAATGTGTCTTGTCTAGTACTGAAATAAGACTACTTAGACGCCTTCTTCGTGACAGTTTAACGCGTGGCAGAGATGTTAAAACAACTCTAAGCACATGGCATGAGGTGCTTGAAGGCGAAAAAAAGTACATTGACCCGTTTAAAGATGACGCTAACTATTCTATTGACAGTGTTCATATGTATGAGCCATTATTATACGCATACTATCTTTCCCCACTTCTTCAAAAAGAGAGTTTGTCTACTTGCGTAGATTTGGTTCAAAAATTGAAAAAATTTGAGACAATGACAAATAGTCTTGTCCCAAAAAATTCATTACTTCGCGAATTTTTGAATGTATAAAAACTAAAATAAAAAAACTCGTAAAAATTTACGAGTTTTTTGTTAACTAATTTTGACTTTTGAAGGTCAATTCGCCGTCAACGCAGTCAATAATTACGCTACCGGTTGAACTAATTTGTCCAAGAAGTATCTTTTCTGCAATTCTATCTTCAACTTCTTGCTGGATATATCTTTTAAGTGGTCTTGCGCCGAATTGAAGATTTGTTCCACTTCTAACGATATAGTCAAGTGCCCTATTTGTAAGTTTTAATTCAAGTCCACTTCTTGTTAGACGCTTATTTATGTTAGATATCATAATTGTTGCTATTTTGACAAGGTCATTTTCATTTAATGGTTTAAACACACATATGACATCTATTCTATTCAAAAATTCTGGTTTAAGTTTTCTTCTTAATGCTTGGTAGTAT
>CALWTI010000054.1 GCA_944384425.1 uncultured Clostridia bacterium
TTTTATAGAGAGTAAAAAACAAGAAAGAGGCAGAATTGAAAGAAAAAATGATGGATGCAATTAAAAAGGGCGACACCGTTTTGACTTCTGCTGGCGTAATTGGAAAAGTTGTTGGAATTGATAATGACAAACAAGGCTACAAAACTTTGACTATTGAAACAGGTGATGAGAAACACAAGGGTTATATGTGCGTTGACATTAGGTCAATATATTACAATTTAAGCAATCCTGTTGTTGATAACACATCTGTGAAAAAAGAAGAAAAGGCTGAGAATAAAGACCAATCTCAAAAAGATGTGATTGAAATGCCTGAAGACATAACAAATGCATCAAATGACGCTGATTCAAAAGCAGAGCAAGACGAAACTACTGTTGAACAACAAAGTCAGGAAAAAACAGAGAAAAAATCATCTGCAAAGAAAAAAAGTAAAAAATAAAAACTAATCATAAATAAATCTCCTTGTTCATATCTATATGGTGTGGACAAGGAGATATTTTTATGGTAAAAACTAAAAATAAAACTACTGCTAATGGCGATGAAGAGAAGGTATCGTTTTTCCTTACAACGTTAAAAGGAGCGTTGTTTGCACTTTCAGTTTGCTTAATTGGTATACTTATTTTTGCTTTTATTTTGCGTTTTGTAAGTGTTAGTGATTCGCTAATTAGACCAATAAACCAAGTTATCAAAACAGTTTCAATTTTAATTGGAACGTTTGTGGCACTAAAAAAATCAAAAGATATGGGGCTTATTTCTGGGCTTGTCATAGGACTTTTATTCACTATTACTGCATTTTTGGCATTTTCAATTCTTGATGGGCACTTTGAATTTGGAATAACGCTTATAAATGATTGTTTGTTCGGTGCTATTGTTGGCGGAATATCTGGAATAATAGCTGTTAATCTTAGAAAAAAATAAATTTTTAAAAACAAGATTGCTTTATCTGTTTGAAAAGTATGTGATATAAATTGTAGTAAATATTTTGCTTAAACAATATAAAATCACCCAAAACAAGTGAACTTATGTTTTGAGGTGTTTTATTTGTTTGTCTCATTTGTTTTTTTTAAATTAAAATATTTTTTTAAGCGTTTTAATCAATGGTATTTTTTATGTGTGTATTAAACAAAAAGTGTCTAAAATTATTACAAAGTAAAAAAAATGTTTGACTAATACAAACTATTTACTTATAATTACTTAGTAATAATTGGAGATATAATGGCTAAAAAATTTTCTATCGCAAACTATGTCCTTGTTTCAATACTTGTTGCAATCGGTTTGTTTTTATCATTTGCTACTTTTAAATTACCATTTTATGTAAATGATTATGCTGGCTTTGCTGGTGCAATATCACTATCGTATGATGTTGGTTCTGGTCAAACTGCGGTGTTTGATGTGGCACCAATTTCTTCTGATGCAACAATAACACAAGAAGATTTGGATTCAACAGTTGATTTTGTAAGAGATGTATTGTATTCATTTGGTGGACAATATAATCAAGTTGGTATTCAAAACAATACAGAAATAAGGGTGCAAACTGTTGAGTCAGATACAAGTTCTGATTTGATGGAAGCAATTGGAACACGCACTGAAATTATTATTCGTGGTGAAGCTACCGAAGAAGAAACAAAATATGATATTCACTCTGATGTGATTAAAAGATGTCTTGGAACATATCAAGCGACAAGTGCGTCATCAACATCAACTTCATATTCATATGGTGTTTATATTGAATTTAACAGTTTGGGAAAAGACCAATACAAAACTCTTACTGACTATGTTGCAAGCAATGGCAATACCGTATATTTTTATACAGTCGATGGAGAGCAACTTGGTTCATTTTCTGGAATAACAAAACAGGTGACAACGGGGGCAACATTCTTGCCACTTTCATCAGTAACAACACAAAGTTCAGCTAATATGAATGCCGTAAATATTCTTATGGGGTCACTTGATGTTGAATTGACATTAAAAGACAACGGCGTAACAACAGCTTATCTTGGTTACAACTCTATTCTTTATGTTGGTATATCTTTATTGGTTGCTTTTGTACTACTTTCAATAATAATGGTGATAAGATACAGAGACCTTGGGTTAATTTCAATTTTAACAGGGCTTGTAAATATTGTTCTATACCTGTTCTTACTGCAAGCTTTGCCAATTGTAACATTGTCACTTAGCGGAATAATAGGCGCAGTTATGGGATATTGTTTAACTGTGCTATGCCATATCGTGCTTTTTGAAAAAATGAAAAAAGAATATTCAATGGGAAGAAAAATTTCACTTTCATTCAAACTTGCATACAAAGACAGTTTGTTTACAATTTTGGATATTATGGCTATCGCACTTATAGGAAGCCTTGCACTTTACTTCGTTGGTTTTGACTTATTAAAGTCATTTGCAATTGGTATATTTATTGGTGGATTATTGTCTATATTCTCTGTATATTGCGTAACAAGGCTTTTCACCAAATGGTATTTGCCTCTAAATAGCACCAAAGAAACTCACTTGGCATTCAAGAGGGAGGCGTCAAATGAAGACTAATCTTAGAAAAAATATAGAAAATAGCAAATATGGTTTCGTGCAAAATTTTTGGTATCATTTAATAGCTCCGCTTTGCATTGTAGTTTTGGCATTAGTGCTTGCACTATGCTTTAACTTTAATTTGGGTCTTGATTTTCGTGGTGGTACAGTCGCAACAGTTGTTGTTGATGAAGATTTGTCTATCTCGGAAAATTATAATAAAGCAAAGCAAACTTTAGATGAAGTATTAGCTCAAAATGACATAAATGGGCTTGTTTATCAAAAGGAAACAACAAACTATTATGGCGATGCAATTGTCGTTAGATTTGAAAGAGTTGATGATGATGTTCGTGATATGCTTCGTAATGATTTGATTAAAGCTTTCCATTCACAGACAGCAGAAGATGACCTTGAAAAATTTATACAAGTTGATAATTTTGAGGCAAATGTTGACCCTGCAATAATGACATCAACATTACTTGCAGTACTTGTTGCAATCGTGTGCAGTATGATTTACGTTTGGATAAGACACGGCACAACGGCTGGCTTTTTGTCACTTTTTATTTGTCTATTTGACTTGGTGATATCAACATCCCTTGTTGTCATTGTAAGGGCAGTGGTTGAAATGTCATCAATAATTGCTTTGGGCTTTGTTATGTTATATTCACTTTTGAATACATTGCTTTTTATTAGTGATGCGAATGCAAATCTCAAACAAGAAAAATTTGCCAAATCAAGTATTCAAGAAGTTGCAAATGTCACAACTAAAAAAGGGATAATATTAAAACTTTCAATAGCCCTTATATTATTGATGTTTGTGCTTTTGATTGGTGTTGTTCCTGCATATCAGGTTAGAAGTTTGTCTTTGCCATGCCTTATTGGTGTGATTGAAGTATTCTTATCTTCATTATTCATAACGCCAGGACTTTGGTCTTTGACTTATATAAAGAGAAAGACGAAAACTCCTAAGCAAGACACAAAGGTAATCAAAGAAGAAAAACTTGCTGAGGAAGATATAACAAAACAACCTGAAGTCATTGTCGAGACAGAAGAAAATGAAAACAAAT
>CALWTI010000055.1 GCA_944384425.1 uncultured Clostridia bacterium
GGGGTAACTAATGGCAAAATGGTTGTAAATAAATCAAGATTTGAAGAGATGAAAACATGCATAGAATAACAGTATTGACATTGTTTCAACAGATGTTTGATGCAATAAATCACAGTATCATAAAGCGAGCGCTTGATAACAATATTTTTGAAATCAATGTTGTAAACATTCGTGATTTTTCAAAAGACATTCACAAAAAATGTGATGATTATCCATACGGTGGTGGTGCTGGTATGGTTATGATGGTTCAGCCAATTGTTGACGCATTTAAAAGTTTAAACCTCAAAAATCCAAAAGTGATTTACACAAGCCCCCGTGGTAAAACATTTAATCAAAGTATGGCTAAAAATCTAGCTAGTTATGAAGATATAGTGATTTTGTGTGGACATTACGAAGGAGTTGACCAGCGTGCTATAGACATTTTGGGCGCAGAAGAAATTTCAATTGGCGACTATGTTTTAACCGGCGGAGAATTGCCTGCAATGGTCATGATTGATTCACTCGCAAGAAATATTGAAGGGGTGATAAACTCACAGTCTTTGGAAGATGAAAGCTTTTCAAAGGGGCTTTTGGAGTATCCTCAGTATACAAGACCGGAAGAGTTTGAGGGCTTGAAAGTTCCAGATGTACTTTTATCAGGACATCATCAAAATATTGATAAGTGGAGAGAGAAAAAGTCTATTGAAATGACAAAGAAAAATAGGCCTGATCTTTTAGGAGAATAAATTGTCAAAAGTTAATTGGTTCCCAGGACATATGGCGAAAGCGTTAGCGCTTATGTCCAAAGAAATTAAAAATGTAGATATGGTGATTTATGTTCTTGATGCAAGAGCACCTTTTTCATGTCTAAATCCAAAATTTGACGACGTGTGTGAAGGTAAGCCAATACTTTATGTTTTGAATAAAGTTGACCTTGCCGATGACAATATATCTACAAATACAAAGACAAAACTATTGTCTAAAGGTAATTGTGACTGTGTGCTTTTAAATAGTGTTCAAAGTGGAACAAGCAAGATAATTGAACAAATAATGAAAAGATTATGTGACAATAAAATACAAAAATACAACAAAAAAGGACTAAATATACCACTTAGAGCTATGGTTATTGGCGTGCCAAATTGTGGCAAAAGCACACTGATAAATAACATGTGTGGAATAAAAAAAGCAAAGACAGGGGACAAAGCAGGTGTTACAAGGGGAAAACAATGGGTGGCACTAAAAAATGGCTTTGAATTACTTGATACACCAGGGACACTTTGGCCAAATCTTGAAGACCAAGACATTGCAAAAAAACTACTTTTAATTGGTAGCATTAAAGATGAAATTGTTGATATAAACGACTTATGCTTATATCTTGTTGACTTAATACAAAAATATTATAAAGACGCCTTAGAAAAAAGGTATAACATAAAAGTATGCGACGAAGCACTTTCAACTCTTGATGCAATTGCTGAGCAAAAACATTTTTTGATTAAAGGCGGAGAAATTGACTATGACAGAACTTGTGCAATGGTCATAGATGATTTTAGAAAAGGCAGACTTGGCAAAATAACACTGGATAGGTAAGTATGTTTGAGTACGAAGATAAATATAAAAGTGATGGATATAAATTGATAGCGGGAATTGACGAAGCGGGCAGAGGGCCGCTCGCTGGTCCTGTTGTTTGCGCCATTGCCATTATGCCACTTGCCAAAGATAAGATTATAGAAGGTGTCAACGACAGTAAAAAACTTTCGCCAAAAGTTAGAGAAATATTGTATGACAAAATAGTAGGCACTGCTATTGCATACCAAATAGAAGTGGTTGACAACAAGACAATAGATAAAATCAATATTTTGAATGCAACCAAGCAAGGCATGATAAATTGTATTAACAATATTAGCATAACACCAGATATTGTGCTTATTGACGCTGTGAAAATCAATTCAGATATTATGACAGTGCCAATAGTCAAAGGTGATGAAAAAAGTTATAGCATAGCTTGTGCTTCAATTTTGGCAAAGGTTTACAGAGACAGGCTGATGCAACAGTATGATAAAGTTTATCCGCAATATTTGTTTGCAAAGCATAAAGGTTATGGAACACAAAAGCATATTGAACTTTTAAAAAAATTTGGGAAATGCGAAATACATAGAGATACATTTATTAAAAATTTTTTAGGTGACAAATGAACACAAAAACTTTGGGAAGAAGTGGTGAAGCGCTTGCCTTTAACTATTTAAAAGAAAATGATTACAAGATTTTAAACACAAACTTTTCCTGTAAACTTGGCGAAATAGACATAATTGCAGAAAAAGACAATTATATAATTTTTGTAGAAGTGAAAGCAAGGTCATCAAAAAAGTTTGGCATGCCTCGTGAATCAGTGACATATCAAAAACAACAACACATAAAAAGAACAGCACTTTTTTACTTACAAAAAACCAAAAATTTAGACAAATTTTGTAGGTTTGATGTGATAGAAATATTAGACGGAAAAATCAATCATATACAAAATGCTTTTATGTAAAAAGTTTTTAATATTTTTTTATATAAATTATGATAAAACACTTGAAAAAATTTTTTTTATATGATATCTTTTTAAAGACTTCGAATGGTCCGCTGGCAAATTTTTTTTGTTTATGAACATTTAGTAAATATAATATAGGAGGAAAAGTCGGTGAATATTATAGACATTATCGAAAAGGAAAACTTAAAAGATGATGCACCAAAATTTAATATTGGCGACACCGTTAAGGTTTGGGTCAAGATTAAAGAAGGTGACAAACAAAGACTTCAAGCATTTGAAGGCGTTGTTATTGCAAGAAAAAATGGTAGTGTGAGAGAAACTTTCACTGTAAGAAGAATTTCTTATGGCGTTGGGGTTGAAAGAACTTTCCCTTTACATTCTCCACTTGTTGACCATGTTGACATTGTCCGTAAAGGCAATCCAAGACGTGCAAAATTGTACTATGTAAGAGATCTTACTGGTAAAGCTGCAAAAATCAAATCGGCAGACAACAACTAAAAATCATCTGACACAAACCGCCTTTGGTTTGTGTTTTTTTGTAATATAAAACCCCCAGATAGTCTGGGGGTTAATTTTAGGTTTACCGAT
>CALWTI010000056.1 GCA_944384425.1 uncultured Clostridia bacterium
GTTTCTTCTTCAAATTTATAGTTAACAGACAATTCATTTACTAATTTATAAACATGTATTACCATATCTTTGGTTAATTTTTCAAAATTTTCGCCAAATACTTCGCTAAATTTTAGTTTTTTACCAGTTCTGTGTTCCACTAATATTGGATTTATATGTGCCAATACTTCAAATGCTGTTTTTGCAAAAATTGTATCTTGAAATTCCCTGCAAGGCTCAGAAAATTTTCTTATGTTTTTTATGGCATCATCAAAATTTATTCGTTTTGCCTTGTTAAAATTCTTATCACGCTCTCTCTCTATTTTTTGTGCTTGTTTTAATACCTTTGTTAACTCTTCATATTGTGTTAAGTCTATCATTTATTTAAAGCTCCTTTGATTATATTTTTTAAAATTTCCGGCATTTTACTTTTAGTTCCATAAAGCGCAATTCCGCCTATATGACTTATTGCTTTGTGCATATTGGTTGGAATTAGCATAATGGTTTTTTCTACTGTTTCATGTAATGTATATACACCTCCACTGCATATATCTCTAACATCTGACACGTTAATATGATCAAAACTTATTCCATTTTTTTCCATATAGTTAATTACTTGTTCAGGTATAGAAGCCGGATCATTATTCCACATATCTGTCAAGTCTTTATATGCTCTATTTAGATTGGTTACTCTATCACTAAAATCTAAATTACTTAAATAGGAATAATTTAATGTATCGTGGCTTAGAGAAGACAAATCAATAACGCCATTTTCAATTTTTAGTTTAGTTATTGGATTTCCATTTTTATCAAATAGTAATGTTCTGGTGTTTTTCCATTCTATTGTACCATTGGCACCATTTTCAATAAATTCTTTTTTGGTTATTACATTGTTATTTAAGTCGTAATAGGTTGCCTTTTTAGGACTAGGCAGGGTTTTGCTTAAATATTTTTGACTTTGATCATCTAGCTTTTTTATTCCACTATTAGCATTTTGTATTAAATCGGCAGCAGTGTCATCGACATTACTTTTTGATATTGCTCTAGAGACATCATCTATTATTTGCTCTGATTTTTTTAGTTTTTTCATTGCTCTAACATAAGAAATAATATCTATGCTATTAAATATGAAACCTAAAAGGACACCCCAGCCAAACTCTTCCCAGGCCTTGGCTTGAGTTGAGCCACAAGCAACTTCCACCATATAATTTACGAATCCTTCTAGAACCGTTAGTCCAACCCACTTAAAAATCTTGGCACCCAAACTAACAGCCTTGAAAATTTTGTCTGCACCCAAAGATAAAAGGTTAAAGCCACTTGAAATAATTGCACGTTTCCAATTTATATCGCTTACGCTTCCACCAACGGCCCCTATGATTATGCTTTGCAAACCAACATCTATTGCAATCCCAGACACTACAGAAGTATAAACAAATACTATAACATTTGTAAGTATTGTCTTCAACCCTATTGTTGTGACCGCCGCACCAACAGACGAACCAGTGCCCATTGACAAAACACTTATCGCAATACCACCCACAATCAACAAAACGCCAAAGCAAATCATAACCCAGTTTGTTGGTTTTGGATAAAGTGAATACTCTATGTCGGGAACCATTGATGGCGTGTCTGTTTCTGTTGTCGTTTTTTCGCCATTTTCGTCTATCCACAACAGATTACCATCTTCGTCTGTTTCTTGTTTTTCTACGATATAGTAATAAACACCTTCGCTCAGTTGATTTTCGACATCTCTCCATTGTTCTGCCGTTATGCCCAAAATCGATTCTTGTTGTAATTGAAGATATATTTCATTTAAATTGACTGTTGAATAATATATAGATGTACCTTTTTCAACAGACAAATAGTTGGCGTCTTGAGATTCTACAAAACTGTTGTATAAAAGCTTTGTTTGTTCCTTTGTTGCAGTATTGTTTATTGCTGTTGCAAAAATTGAATCCAAAACAGCCTGTTCTTTCTCCCAACAAGGATCATAAACAACATAACCATCATCATAGCTATAGAGTTTCCCTACATTTTTGTCGATTAAACTTTCCAATGAAGTTAAATCTTCTATTTGCGTAAATGTTGCATGGAATTGATAGTCATAAAGGGCATAATGAACATACAAATTATTTTGAATATAATGGTTGTATAAAATAGTATTTGTTTCTTGGTCTATGTACGATTCTTCAAAAGACAAAATATATTTAATTTCAGTTTGGTCTTCACTGTCATCATCATAGTCGTCTAATTCTTGAAGTGGTGTTATTGTTAGTACTTGTTCAATCGCATAATCTGTTATTGGAGTTTGGTTCAAAAATGCGGTGAAGCCTGTTCCAATATACACAACATCTTTTTCGTTCTCATTTTCAAATGCCGTTTCGCCCGTTGTGTAAGCAATGCCATAAACAGTTTGATCGTTAAATTTTACACTTGCAGGGAAAACACTATATCCAAGCGTAGTCAAATCTACAATAACTTCTGAATATAAGAATGCCTCATCATCGGTCATTGAAAATTCGGATGTTTCATTTTCCTCTTGCGCAAGGGTATTTGAAACATTATGAATTTCTTGTGCCCTATTGTCGTCCTCGTCAGAAAGATTTTCGTTTTGATTTGTGCTAATATCCTGCTTGATTTCTTCGACACTGTCTTGTAAATTGCCGTACATTTCATCTTGTTGCAATAATATGCTTTGTTCATACGACGCTTTTATTGCATTTTGTACTCTAAGCTTTGCAATGTTTGCAAGAATACCTTGCGTACCTAAAATGAAAGCTAAAACAAAACACAAAGATGCTGTTAGATATTTTATGTTTTTGCGTTTAAATATTGATTTGATAAAAGATTTTTTATTGCTTTTATTTATTTTAATTTTATTATTTTCTTTAATTTCTGCTATTATTTTTGTGCTATTTACACTTGGTTCGTTGTCATTAAATATTTGTTTTCTGATTTCTATTTTATTTTTAATTTTTGTTTGTTTTTTCTTTTTATTTAAAACAAAATAAATTGCAAACAAAACAAAACCAATTGAACAATGAGATAAAAAGCAAAAATGAAATAAAAATAGAAAATAAAGAAGAAAATAAAGAA
>CALWTI010000057.1 GCA_944384425.1 uncultured Clostridia bacterium
TGGATCCAAGGGTTATATATAGCATTGTTTATGGTGAAAACGACTTGACTCTCTCACTTGAAAACTTGTATCTTGAAACATCAATGTCATTTAGTATTCGTGCAAAAGTTTATGATGTTAAATTCAACATTGTTGGACAAAGAGACGGAGCAGAAATCAATTTGCTTAGAAACAATGAAGGCATTGTTGCAAGTGCCTATGAAAACAACAAGCATACACTTGTCATTAGTGCAAAATATGGCACCACTGTCCAAAGTATTTTGTATATTTTGACAGGATATAAATTTGTGGCAAATCCATACTTTGAATTGTCTAGTGAGCAAGGTGACGAAAACTCAGTTTATAGCGAGATATATATCGGAACTGTTACAAATATTACTGGTGAAACCAGCATAGATGTTGAGATTGAAGCAAATGTTTATCAAGTGACCTTTGATCTTGGCTATGACGATGTTCCAAATAGAACAACAACTAGCATCATCTCTCACGGTCAAACAACTTTTGACCCTGCACTTTCAACAGACTTCACAAATCCTGTTCGCTTTGGTTATAGATTCTTGGGCTACACAACTATCGATATGACATCTTCAGAAAATCAAACAGGCACAACATATTACTTTGACGGCGGTGGAATATATAGCATAATGCCTCAAAGCGCTGGTGGAGCAAAAGTCTATGGCTTCCGTGGTTCAGAAAACGCAACACCATCTTTATCGGACGGCGTTGACTTTGATGTTACATTGTATGCAGTTTGGGAACTTATTAGGTATGAAGTTAAGCTTGTATTTGTGCCAAGCACTGCACTCAATCAAAACGACCTCAACTACAACGAGATTTTCCCAGAACAAAAAGGAAAGACAAATATATATAACAGCAAAAATGAAATTATCGGCGTGGAATACGCAACAGGTTCTGAGGTTCTTGTCAATGTACCAGTAAATGCCTTTACGGGTTATTCATACTATGGCTGGTCATATGTTGAGGGTATAACATCAAAAACAGATGCAAATATTTCAACTAGCCAAATAGCATTTGAGATGGGCGAAGAAGATGTGACTATTTACCTATACTATGCAATGAAAGTAAATGTTTCTTCAACTCAAGGTGGAAGTGCAGTTGCATCAGCAGATGTTGCACTTTATGGTGAAACAATCACAATAACTGCCACAAATAATTATGGCTACATATTTAGCCATTGGCTTAAAAATTCAAGCGAAATTGAAGACTCGACTTTGAGTATGCAAATAGCCGTTACTGCTCCAACAACTTTTGTTGCTGTGTTTGTGGGTGAAAAAATCAATGTCAACATAAATCAAGTTGACAATGCAACACTCTCAATAACTGGCACCACTGGCGTTGAAGGTGAATACAGAGTGGGTGACACATTGACACTTACCATATCTGACATAACATACGGCTATGAGCATAGAGGCTGGGTAGGTGGTGGATATAGTGGAATGATACGTTCGGTATCTGGGGACATTAATTCGTTTACCTACACAATAGTTGCCGATGACTTTACTCGTGGCTATGTGACTTTTGAACTCACAATGGGAGCAAGATCTGTCAGTGTCAGATTTAGCGTTGTTGGTGAAGGTGAATGTGGAGACATTTTGGTTAATGATTCAAGCGTTGCACAGCAAACACAATCATATGTTTATGACAACACATTGAAATTTGTCGTTGATGTATATGCAAGATATGAACTTGTTTCATTGACCTTAAATGGCAAAGATATCACACTTGGTGCAGACAATATTTGTGAACTTTTAATCAATAATTCTTTGGGCTTCACTTGTGGAGAATACGGAATCAACCAAATTGTTGCAACATTTAGAAAAATGCTTTGGACAGATAATACTGTACCATTTACAGGACTTGGCACAAAAGATAATCCATATCTTATACAAAGTGCCGAACAACTTGCAAAAATTGCAGAACTTATCAACAACAAAGTGGTTGTGGAAATTGGTTTGACACCATATGAAAAAGCATATTATTTGGTTACAACAAACATCGACTTGTCTGAAAAATTCTGGGTACCAATTGGAATAATAGACAATCCATTCAATGGAACGTTTGACCTTAATGGCTACACAATATCAGACCTTGAAGCAGATGATTGGACAAAGGTCAATGCAAGACCAAAAGGAATGCCATATGGCTTGTTTGGCTATGTCGGACCTGATGCAAAATTCATTACAGGTGACTTCAATTACACAATAACGCTTGTGATTATATTCAGTGTTATTGGTGGACTTCTTCTCATTATTCTCTTAATCATTCTTATCCTTATGTTAAGAAGAAGAAAGATGAGAAAGTTGTCAGCATCTTCAACACTTGGCAATGATATAATGTCACAAGAAGAACTATTAAAAGCTCAAAAAATTCAGTCAAAGCGCAATAGCTCAAAGAAAAAATAAAAAAACGCAAAATTGTGGGCGAATACTTTGTTTACTGCCATGCCGTGTCTAACAGTCATGTACGAAGTACACTCCTGCCAGACACGACATGTCGAGCCTCGTCTTCGCCTCGCAATTTTGCGTTTTTTGATAACATTTTGTTTTTTGCAGTTTTTTATAAAAAGCTCTGAGCTTTTCACTCGGGACTTTTTTTCTAATATTTTTGCCCTTTTACCACCCACCCTAAGACCATAAAGTTTGAAAAAAACTAAAATTTTTTAAAAAATTTTGTTAAAACGCTTGACAAACATAGG
>CALWTI010000058.1 GCA_944384425.1 uncultured Clostridia bacterium
AGTAAAAAACACAAATAAAGTTGGTTTACTCGAACAAAAACTTTATGAAATGTTAAGTGCATACAATGGCGAATATGCTATTGAATCTTTCAATCCATATGTACTTGAATGGTTTAAAAAGAATGCTCCAAATGTATTGCGTGGACAGCTTGCAGGATTTTTTAAAGGTGAAAAATTATCATTTATCAAAAAATTCGCATTAAAAAGAATGGTCCTAAATAAAATGGCAAAGCCTGACTTTATTGCATATGAAGCTTCTCACCTGCCAAATAGATTTGTAAGAAAATACAAAACCCTACCTTTGCTTGCATGGACTGTTAGAAGTCAAAAAGAATACTTAAAAGTTGTTCAGCACTGCGACAATGTCATATTTGAAAACTTTGAACCTAAAATATAAAAAAGAGTTCCTCATGAACTCTTTTTTTATTTATGCATTTTTATATGTGAATACTGCATAACCATCGGCATATTGTTTATCAAACAACCCACCATTTAAAGTTGCATTTTTAACATCATCTAACGAAGAACATTTTACTTTTACTATATAACCATCATATAGTTCATAAGTATCATAATTAATCAAAATATTATTTAATAAATCCGTCTCACCATTAACTATTAACAAATCATTAAAAGTCAAGCGAAGTCCATTTAGTCGATAATCATCGATTGTTAGCATATCCAAAATTGTACCTTCTTCAAATTCAAGCGAAATTGTTCCTCCAACATCAGCAGTAACAGACACTGAAACAAATTTAATCCAATTTGGTATCTTGGCACTATATCCAGCACCACGTGCAGTAAAACCTTTTACAGGAATTCCCATATATGTTTTTGGTAAAACCTCAATACTTTGGTCAAGGGCATCATATTCATAATACTGTATTCCACTTTCATCTTTTAGGATAAATTCTCCATAATATTTATCAACATTGCAATAAATTGGGTTTGCTGAAGGATCTAATAGCTTGTTTTCAATCCAATCATTAGCCATTTCTATAGTTACGCCATCTTGTATGTAACCAAAACAAAACTTTAATTTCGTTCCAGAAGTCAATAAAGACTTTTCATATTGGTGTGCATAATATTGAGGTTCACTCCATGATGCTTCATTTAAAGGAGAATTAGAAAATTGAAATAGAAAATTTGTATTTAAAAAACCATAATTACCCAAAATAGAATTAAGAGCCAAGCCACTTGTATCTAGGTGCAAATAAGGGTAATCGCTGTACCAATTCTCTATTTTTAAATTCAATATGACTCCACCTTTTTGCTCATTTGATATTGCCATAAACTCAATATTCTCTGGAAAAACCATTGCCAATTCTTCAGCACTATCAGCATTTTGAATAAGCGACATACCGTCACTCCAAATTATTTTCATGCCAGCAGATAGTGTCATAGAAAGGTTGTTAATAGCGTTTTCGCTTGTTATAAAAATAGTAATCGTATTTTGTTTTGCCCAATCATCTGAAAAATCTATGTCATAACCGGTAGATTGATTTGGAAAATCTTCTGGTGATCCAATAATACTAATTTGATACAAATTAGAATTCTTAAAAAGATTGGACTGTCGCAAAGATTCCATATCGGTATTAGTTAAAAAGTTTATCACCTCTTTAATATTTGAATATTCACTTTCAATTGTATAATTATTCCCAGGTAAAACAAACATATTTTCAGATAGACCCGTCTGGGTAAAACCATAAGTAAAATCATCAGACTTAAAATTGAGTTTAACATCGGTATAGTCAATACATTGTTCAAAATTTGTTGTTTCAATTGTAAACATATAAACGTTGTTATTGTCAATTGTTTGTTTATCGACATACTGCGAAGAAGTTAAAACTTCCAACGAAGCATCACTAGTTATAGCAGGAGCATCTTGACTATTTGCCAATTTCATTGTTACATTAGACAAATCAGCATCTTCATGTCCAACTTGGAAATATAACATTGGATCTGCTTCCTCTCCTGGATTTACGCTTACGCTAAAATCAAAGTTTTCTTCAACTGATTGTGTTGCATCTTTTAGTGCCAACCCCACTACTAAATAACCAGATTTTTGTCCAGATATTTCCACATGAGATGGGTCAGCTTTAACAATACTATTTAGAGTATTATTATTTCCCTCAAAATTACCTAAGTCAATTTGAGCATTAATTGTCTCAGTCCCCATATTTTCTATTTCGACAACAATATAATATGCATAAGCACTATTTCCGCCTTGAGTATAAGAACCATAATTTATTGGCAATAAATTTCCAGAATTGTCAAATTCTGCAAGTCCCCCTGGTGACTCAATTTGTCCGTCATGATATGTAAAATGTTGATCAATGTATCCCGTATCCACTAAATCATCTGGTAATGTTGGCAAACCAGTTAATTCCTGAAATTTTGCAATTTGCTGAGCTTCTGTTGTTAACTCGTTTGATGTCGACATATATAACTTTGTAGTTAAGTCAACAAAGACATCATTAACCTCATAACTTACACTGCCAGTTATTGAATAGCTGACAGTCATTGCACTATACACACCAAAACATAGTACGGCCAGGCTAAAACATAGTGACATTAAGCTAAAAAACATTTTAATTTTTTTCTTCATTAATAATTCTCCTTTTTATTTTTAATAGCCACACATTCTTGACTTTTATATATTTTATCCCAACTCCCCCCCAACCCCCCCCCCCCCCACCCCCTC
>CALWTI010000059.1 GCA_944384425.1 uncultured Clostridia bacterium
CCTTTTTAATTGCATCCATCATTTTTTCTTGCAATTCTGCCTCTTTCTTGTTTTTTTTTTTCATTAAAAATGGCGAAACAATAAGCACCAAAAGCAAAACACCAAGAAGTATCCAAGAGCCAACTCCTACATCAGCCAAAATTAAATTCATAATTTACCTCCAATTTATAGATAACATGACAAAATTACAACTATTAAAATCAAAACTATTGGAATAATAATCTCTGTCAGTGAAGCAAGTAATAATGCCATAATTTCTCCTTTTGTTATATTATCACATAAAATATGAAATTCAAAACATATTTTTGTCTATATTTTATAATTTTTGAGGTATTCTGCCTTAAAATCCAGCAGTCTATCCTCCCAAATCGCTTGTTTTATTTGTTCAGTGAGCCTAATTAAATGTCTTAAATTGTGTATTGATAAAAGCTCTGCTCCAAGCATCTCGCCTGCGTTTATTAGATGTCTAATGTATGCACGAGTGTAATGCTTGCAAGTATAGCAATCACAATCATCTTCAATTGGACGAAAATCTTCTTTAAACTCTGCGTTTCTTATGACAAGTTTACCGTGTTTTGTAAATGCTGTACCATTTCTTGCAATTCTTGTTGGCAATACGCAATCCATCATATCTATTCCCCTTGCATATCCTTCCAAAAGGCAATCAGGACTGCCAACGCCCATAAGATATCTTGGCATATCTTTTGGCATTAGTGGCATCATAAAGTCCAGCATATCATACATGACTTCTTTTGGCTCTCCAACGCTAAGCCCACCAATTGCAATACCACACTTGGCATAAGGAACACAGTCACTTATGCACCTTTGTCTTAAATCTTTAAAAAAGTTGCCTTGAACAATAGGAAAAAGCATTTGATTTTCATTTTTTTGGACTTTGTAGCATCTTTCAAGCCAATTTTTTGTGATATCAGCAGATTTTTTTGCCTCTTCATATGTCGCCCCATAGTTTGAACATATATCAAAAGCCATAATTATGTCTGCACCAAGGTCATTTTCAATCTGCATAGCCCTTTCAGGACTAATAAAAAGTTTTTCACCACTAAGGTGAGAATTAAAAGTAACACCTTCTTCGGTAATTTTTCTAAGTTTTGACAAAGAAAAAACTTGAAAGCCACCACTATCTGTTAATATTGGTCTATCCCAATTCATAAAATGGTGAAGCCCACCCGCCTTCTTTACAATCTGCTCACCTGGTCTTAAAAAAAGATGATAGGTGTTTGATAATATAATTTGAGCTCCAACATCTTTAAGGTCTTCAACTCTTAGTCCCTTGACTGTTGCCTGAGTTCCAACTGGCATAAAAACAGGGGTTTCAATATCTCCATGAGGAGTATGAAAAACTCCTATTCTCGCCCCTGACTGTTTACATACTTTTTTTACTTCAAAACTAAAATTCATATTTTACCTACTGTATAAACATTGCATCGCCGAAACTGAAAAAGCGATATTTTTCTTTAACTGCTAAATTGTATAGTTCAAGAGTTTTGTCAACTCCAAGCATACTTGCAATTAGCATAATCAAAGTTGATTGAGGAAGGTGAAAATTTGTAATTAGTGCGTCCACAACTTTCATTTTATATGGTGGATAAATAAATATGCTCGTTTCCTCACTTTTTGCAGATAACACACCATTTTCATCACAAGCACTTTCTAGCACTCTGACGCTTGTGGTCCCGACTGCAATAATTTTTCTACCTTGCTTTTTTGCCGAATTTATATAGTCCGCAACTTCTTGCGTTATGACATAGTACTCTGAGTGCATTGCGTGATTTAAAATATTGTCTTCCTTGACTGGTCTAAATGTTCCAAGCCCAACATGGAGCATAACTTCAAGAACCACAACACCTTTCTCCTTTACCTTTTCAAGAAGCTCTTTTGTCCAATGAAGTCCAGCAGTTGGTGCAGCACTTGAACCCTTT
The DNA here is from genome assembly GCA_944384425.1 of uncultured Clostridia bacterium. Lineage (GTDB taxonomy): Bacteria > Bacillota > Clostridia > Christensenellales > UBA1242 > UBA5893. The sequence continues at coordinate 1,941 of CALWTI010000059.1, forward strand.
TGCTTACTGTATACCGTTTGATACTGCTCATTATCTTCAAGGTCTTTTTTAATGTAATGAGGAAGAGGCATTGAACCTAATTTTTCCAAAATTTCTTCAAAAACGCCCTCATACTCAAATTTTACTTCACAAATACCTTCTTCTTTTATTTTTGTTACAACAGCGCTCAAATTGTCGGCAAATTTGATTACAGTCCCGATTTTTAAACGCTTTACAGGTTTTGCAAGCACTTCCCAATTACTCAAATCTATACGCTTTAAAAGCAATAATTCAATTTTTGCGCCTGTTTCAACTTTGACACCATAAAGTCTTGCCGGAATAACTCTTGATGTGTTTAACACCAAAACATCTCCCGGATTTAAAAAATCTATGATGTCACGAAAAATCTTATGCTCAACTTTATCAGTTTTGCGGTCATAGACAAGTAGTCTTGCACTATCTCTTGGCTCAGCTGGAGTTTGAGCGATAAGTTCTTCTGGCAAATAGTAATCATATGTTTTTTTATTTAATAAATCAATCATCTTCGTCTTTTACACTTTTATATATTTCTAGTGATTTTCTTTTCTCGTCACTTAAAGCAAGTCCCAAATGCTCATACGCCTTAGGAAGTGCAACCCTTCCTCTTGGAGTGCGTGCAATAAACCCAAGTTGCAATAAGTATGGCTCATAAACATCTTCTATTGTTGCATTATCCT
>CALWTI010000060.1 GCA_944384425.1 uncultured Clostridia bacterium
CTCGGCAGACCGAAAAAAGATGATCAAACTGACCGCAAACAAAATTATATTGATGAATGTGAACGTGTGGAAGTAGAACGGCGCTTCAGCCTTGCAAAACGAAAATGCAATCTCGGCATGGTTACTGCGAAACTAACCGATACAGCCTTCCACTGTATCGCTATGTCCGTAGTCGTTCTTAATCTCAGAAAGCTCATGCTTTCTTTGCCTCACTTTTTGAAACAGCAATTTTTATATTTCGGATTTTTTGAGTTTTCTTTTATTCAGTAGACATTATTTAAGTGGATTGGTGCCCCAATGGTTCCTTTATTGGAATTGTTTAATATACCTGATGCGAAAATAATTGCTCCTTCTGTTCTAATAGGGATTATTGAATTAGCGTTGCCGACAATGCTTATTACTGACACTACGATTTCGATTGCTGCTAGATTTTTTGTAGTTGTTTTATCTTCATTGCAAGTTATTTTTTTTACAGAAAGTGCTAACGCAATATTGGAGTCGGATATACCTATTAAATGGTGGCAATTAATAATTATTTTTTTGATAAGGACAATAATTGCAATAGCGTTGTTATCAATAGTATTGTTTTTGTTTTTTTGAATTTTGAGTATATTAACGATAAGGGTGTAAGTATTAGTGGTTATATAAATACAATAATTGTCTAGTTATATGTGTTATTATAGTTTTAAAGCGGGTTTTATCTGGATACTGAATCTTACTTGCTTTTAAAGCTTTTAATACATAATAGCGAAGACGACCGAGACTGGTCGTCTTCGCTACAAAATGTTTTGGTATTTGTAATAACATTTATGGTGTTAATCTTTTGGGATTTCTAAATAAGAACATTGCTTCGCTAATAGAGAGTCCTAATAATAACATGGTTAAGCGATCAAGTCCAATTCCAAATCCACCATGCGGTGGACAACCATATTTAAAAAATTCAAGATAAAATTTAACATCTTCTACAAGTCCTTTTTCAGCAGCTTGATCTTTTAAATATTCGTATCTATGTTCGCGTTGGGCACCAGTAGTTATTTCCACTCCTTTCCAAATCAGATCGTATCCTAGTGGAATTTGTTCTCGGTTTCGCATGTGATAAAATGCTCTTTTTTCTGCAGGATAGTCTGTTATAAATAAAAATTCATGATTATAGTGTTTTTGAACCCATTTATAGCTTAAACGCTCAGCTTCGGTAGTTAAATCCAATTTCTCGCTTTTGTCAGCAATGTATCCAAATTCGTTTTCTAAATTTTTATACAATTCTTTTAGTGTAATTACAGGGAATGGAGAGTTTGGAATAACAACGTCTAAACCAAAATGCTCTTTAATCATATTTCCAAATTTATCTTTGATATTTTTCAACATAAAGATAATCATTTCTTCTTCTATTTTCATAATATCTTTGTAAGAATTTATATAACTGATCTCAATATCAAAACCAGTAAATTCCGTGGTGTGTTTGTTGGTGTATGATTTTTCAGCACGAAAAACAGGTCCTACTTCAAAAATACGTTCAAAACCACTAGCCATGGCCATTTGCTTATAGAATTGAGGACTTTGAGCTAGATAAGCTTCACGGTCAAAATATTTTACAGGGAATACATCTGCTCCGCTTTCACTAGCGGTGCCAATGAGTTTTGGTGTGTGTATCTCAATAAAGTTGCGAGAAATTAAAAATTCTCTCATTGAATTTGTTATTTCTGTTTGAATTTTAAAAAGAAGTTGATTGCGTTCGGTTCTTAAGTCTATCCAACGATAATTAAGACGATCATCAATGCCTGATTTTTGTACTCCTGGTTTTTTCTTGGTTGCTGGTATATCCTCGCGCTGTATAGGGAGCGGAGCAGCGATGGATTCCACATGAATGTTTTCTGGGATGATTTCTAAACCGTTTAATTTTACATATTCGCTTTTGTATACAATGCCGTTAATAGAAATAATAGAGTCAGGTGTTAAGTTTTTGAAAATTTTAAAAAGTTCTTTTTGGCTTTCCTTATCAATGGTTATTTGTACCTTATTTGTGATATCCTTTAAAACAATAAAGGCCATAGTTTTGCTATCTCTAAGATTTTCTACAAATCCTTGTACATAAACGGGTTGATTCAAATGCGATTTAAGTTCATTTATATATATTCTTTCCACAATAAAACTCCTTTTAATTTTTATAAACTATAGAAATATTTGATAATAATTATATCATGAGGAGAAAAAGATGTAAAGAAACAAAACAACTGTTCAACCCACAACCTTTGCGGTCGCACTGTTCAATCTCGGCGGCTTGACTGTTCAGTTTTTGCGGTCAGACTGTTCAACTTGGGCGGAATATTCACGAGCCGATCCTCCAGCTCACATAGCTTTAAAGATAAAATCTCGTGTGCCATATTCACGCCTCCTATTGTTTATATTATAAATTCATTTGTTATAAACAGCAATTATCATCCTTTCATGTTTGTATAGACAAAAACGCCGCAGTGTAAAAAAACTTTACACTGCGGCGTTTTTTGTTTGGTGTCTTTAGACGTGGAAATAAACCCTCGGTTCTACCGAGGGATAGTAAAACGAGCGGAGCGACAATAGAAAG
>CALWTI010000061.1 GCA_944384425.1 uncultured Clostridia bacterium
CATATTTTCTAAAATACTCATTAAAATCTATTTTTGACTTTGGTTTTAACTCCCAAATTTCTTTTGATATTTGCTCAACTTTTTCGTTCATTGGTTTTTCCCTTTTATAATTAAAGTCTAATTTTATTTTTAATATAACATATTTAACTTAAAAATTGTATTGGATAAATCAAGATTTTAAAATTTCTAATGGAATATCCAAAATTTTAAAAAAACACTAAAATATACAGACTGAATAAAAAATAGCACTAAAAGAGATTATCTAGTCAGTCAATGTATGATTATTCTTTATTCAGAGGAGTTTTATAAGGTTTTATACAATCTCACCAAAAATGAAAAACTAATAGCAATGCTATTAGTTTTTTATTGTATTTGTGTAAATGAAATTTGTTGGTTTATGTTTATTTTTTTGTCAATAACAAGTTGTTCGAATTTTTCCTTAGTAATGTTGTGTGGCAACATCTCTTTTGTTGGAAAAGCGAAAGGTTGTTCAATAAAGATTTTATAATATCTTTCCGTTTCATCGGCAATAAAATCTTCTATATTATCCCAATATGCTAATAGTGCGTCTTGCGCCTCTTGCTTTGACCCTTCATGCTTTTCATCAAAAATATATGTGCCACTAAACACTAAAATATTACCTTCTTGATTGATAAAAATTGGACTATTATCTGGATTATAACTACCTATATTTAAACAATTCGCATCTATGTATAATGGATATTTTTTTAAACTGTTAAAATATATTGATGGGCCAGTATAATCATGATGTCCATAAATAGAAAAGCTATTTAATACACTGATGCTATTAAAATTTTTTAAAAACATAATATAATCTTTGGGAATTTTAGTGCCTTTTTGGTTTAAATTTACATTTAGTTCTTTTAAATCTTTTTTTGTTATACCTTTATAGCTTCTAATTATTATTTTTGTTTCAATATTCCAAAGTGGCATATCTAGTTTAGATTTTAGTAAATCAAAATTTCCCCTTGTTTTTTCTTCAATGTGTTTCAGTGCATAATCAAAATCTTCCACAGATGGAATTTCTATCTCTTTTAAATTATTATTTATAAAATTTTTTAATCGTTTAAACATCAAAAACACCTTTTGATTTATTGCCACTAAATTGCACGTGGTTTGTCGTTTGAATAATCTTTTAGTTTGTATTTCATACCATAATTTTTGTTCATGTATTCTGCACGCTCACGATCAGACATTGCTTGAAATGCTAACCTGCTTTGTCTTCGCTGTTCTGGCGTCATTTTGCTTCTGACATCCAGTGGCGCCCCAAATTCATAACCACGTTCTATCTCTTCCCCATTTCGCCAAATTGGTGTTTCAAAACCTAATTGGCAAGGTCTTTCATAATCTCCACCTTTTATGATTTTTCCATCAAGTCTCTTCGTTTCTTCTTCAAATTTATAGTTAACAGACAATTCATTTACTAATTTATAAACATGTATTACCATATCTTCGGTTAATTTTTCAAAATCTTCGCCAAATACTTCGCTAAATTTTAATTTTTTACCAGTTCTGTGTTCCACAAGTATTGGATTTATATGTGACAATACTTCAAACGCTGTTTTTGCAAAAATTGTATCTTGATATATAGTATAAGGTTCATATATTTTATCATAATCTTGCATTGCTTTGTCAAAGTCTATTCTTTTTTCTTTGTTTACTTTTTTCTCACATTCCCTTTCCAACTTTTGTGCTTGTTTTAATACCTTAGTTAACTCTTCATATTGTGTTAAGTCTATCATCAACTCATGACTCCTTGCATTTATTACGCAGTTACATTTGTTTTGGTTTATCGTTTGAATAATCTTTTAGTTTATATTTCATACCATAATTTTTATTCATGTGTTCTGCACGCTCACGATCAGACATTGATAAAAATTTATTCATGTTTTGCATTCTTTCTTCTATTGTCATATCTCTTTGTTCCAAATAAGATATTCCATATTCGTATCCACTATCTATCTCTTCCCCATTTCGCCAAATTGGTGTTTCAAAACCTATTTGACATGATTTTTCAAAATCTCCACCTTTTTTAATTTCCCCATTCAACATTTTTACATCGTCCACAAATTTGTAAACAACAGATATCTCGTTTGCTAACAAATACACATTTATAGTCATGTCTTCAGTTAATTTTTCAAAATCCTCGCCAAATACTTCGCTAAATTTTAATTTTTTACCAGTTCTGTGCTCCACTAGTATTGGATTTATATGTGTCAATACTTCAAATGCTGTTTTTGCAAAAATTGTATTTTGAAATTCCCTGCAAGGCTCAGAAAATTTTCGTCTGATTTTTATTGCCTCATCAAAATTTATTCGTTTTGCCTTGTTAAAATTCTTCTCACATTCTCTTTCCAACTTTTGTGATTGTTTGTATACCTTCGCTAACTCTTCATATTGTGTTAAGTCTATCATCAACTCATGACTCCTTGCATTTGTTGCACACTTACATTTGTTTTGGTTTATCGTTTGAATAATCTTTTAGTTTGTATTTCATACCATAATTTTTGTTCATGTATTCTGCACGCTCACGATCAGACAT
>CALWTI010000062.1 GCA_944384425.1 uncultured Clostridia bacterium
GATTTGCCACTTCCAGATACTCCAGATATTGCTACGATTTTATTAAGAGGTATATCAACATCTATATTTTTTAAATTATGTACTTTAGCACCTCTAATTATTATTTTATTAGGCTCATTCGTTGTTTCTTCCATTTTAAACTTCCTCTCTTCTATTCTTTTTCAAAAGTCTGTTATCCATAATTTGTTTATAACTTTTAACAGCTAAATGATAACATTATACAAAAAATTATTCAATTGACTTTTAGTTGAATTGCTTAATTTTAGTTATTAGAAAGACTTCAAAAAAGAGTAATATAATTATTATATATTACTCACATTATTATTTTTTATATCTCTCTTTCGTTATCTTGTGGACGTTCCATAATCTCACTAATGATTCTATCATATTGATTTGAAATATCCTGTCTTGTACCATGTTGTAAATCCCCAAGATTATAACTTATACTTAAATCTTTAGGCACATTACTTGGTTTATTATATATTTGAAATGGAATAGGATATTCATCTTTTTGCAATTCAGGGAAACGTAATTTTAAGTATGCAAACAATTTTTCAATATTTAAATGTAAATCTGCAAATTTTTCAACCACCTCAGACTTAATAACATCTCTTCCAGTTTCAAGAGTTCTTTGCCTAATATTATTTAAAGATAGCTCTAGTGTCGGATTTAAAACTACAATTATGGGAGCAATACCATTTTGTATAGCTAATTCAACTTTTTGTCCAAATGATGGGGCTGTGATTGAACCTTCATAAACGACGGTATTTTCAGGGATATATCCTGCTAAGAATAAAGATTGGATAAAATAAGATTTTCCTGCACCATATGGTCCTGCGACATATAAACATCTACTAAATTTTTTTTCTTGCATAGTCCTTACATAAAATTCATTTGTTAGGCATGCAGCACTATTAGTTACCGCTAAATTATATTTTCCCCTATTTTCCTGGCTTTCTGCATATATGTCAAAAACCATTTTCATTAGGTCTGAATTAATGTATCTTCCATTATGAGAAGATTCAAAACCTTTATATTGTTCTAATAATTCATCTGTTTTTGTAGTTGCTGTCTTAATAGTTTCTTCTTGTACTCTTTTCAAATCTAAACTATCAAACTCTTTTATACGTATTACTTTTCTATCAATATTTCCCATGAATGATTCTCTTTTCTTTTATTATTAATAACTCGACAATTTTTTTATTTTCTCTTCTAGTTTTGGATTTTTTGCAGCTTCCATAGAGATAAGTTTACCTATTTTAACCAAATTTTTTATATACTTTTCTTCTGTTTCTTTATTTAGTTCATTTTTTTCGCACATAATATACCAGTTACTCCTTTCTTTATATTTTTTTTATGATGTCATCATATTCTTTAGAAATTTCATCATATGATCCATGATTTAAATCTTCTACATTTGTGCTAACATCTAAATCTATAGGAGTATTACTTTCTTTATTATAAATCACATAACTTATATCTTTGTATTTTTCACTTAATCTTTTTAAGGCACCATATATATTAGAATAAACAAAAACACAATCTTCTTTTTTTACATCTCTTCCAATTCTGCTTGCTCTTTCTTTAATATTTCTCATAGAAAGTTCTAATGTTGGATTTAAAACTATAATGCTTGGAATAACACCATTCTCTATAGCTGTGTCTATCTTTTCATCAATTGCTTTTGAAGTAATTGAGCCTTCATAAACAACACAGTTTTCTAGCTCATTTTTGTTTTTTTCATATAATGATTGAATAAAAAATGATTTTCCTGAACCATATGCACCTGCAACAAATATACAATGATTAACATTAGCTTTAGATATTGCTATTTTGTAAGCTCTATTTGCTAAACATGCTGCACTATTTGAGACGGCTAAATTATATTTTCTTCTAAATTCAATGTCTTTTGCATAATTGTCAAAAACTAGTTTCATTAAATCTGAACTTATATAATTTCCGTTTCTAGATTGTTTTAATTCTATGTATTTTTTTATATATTTTTCTGTATTATTACTTGTCTCAATTCTAGTCTCTTCTTCGACTTTTAGCATATCAGCATCCTTAAAGTCTCTTTTCCAAATATTTTCGATTGCAATGTTTTCCAAGAAATTACCTCCTTATATTTAAATTTAATTTTATACAGAACAATACTTATTTTTTTGTTTTTACTTTGGATAATTTTCTCTACTTTTATATAGTAGCATTTATCGATTTCAATAGTATGCTTGGCAATCTTATTGCTTAGTTTTATTTGATTTATTATATTTACTAATATAACTAATTAAAGAAGCACAATCAATTATTCCAAATATTAAGCAAAATGTTAGTATTTTTAACTTTTTTATTAAATTCTTCTTCTGTCATCAATAAAAACCTTTTTCTCTAAGTTTTTTCTTTTATAAGATTAGCATAATAGTAATATTTTTTCAAGTAATTTTAATAATTTAATTATATTTCTATTTTGTTTTTTTAAAATTTGATTTATAATTATATAAAATTAACTGTCGAAAGGATGATTTTTATATGATTAATACTGAAGGAAATCCAGAGTTTCTTAATTCTTTTCTTGACTATACAGCAACTATATTAAATAAATCTCCTGCAACTGTAAAAGAATATAACTACGATATTAGTAGATTTTTAAAGTTTATTATGTATCATCTT
>CALWTI010000063.1 GCA_944384425.1 uncultured Clostridia bacterium
AAGATATAAGTGTATTATCAAGTTTATATAACTTGGAACAAATAGACGTTAGCAGTAATAATATAGAAAATATACCTGATTTTACAGCATTACAAAAATTAGAAGTATTATATCTAAGCAATAATCAATTAAATAATATAAGTAATTTATATCCTTTAACTAACTTAAAAAGATTATTATTGAACAATAATAATATAGAAGATATAAGTGCATTACAAAACCTAATAAACTTGACTACTTTAGACCTGTCAAAAAATCAAATTAGTAACATAGAGCCAATAGCAAATTTAACAAATCTAACAGATTTAGAATTATCAGATAACAAAATAAACGATATAAGTAATTTGAAAGAACTAAAGAATTTAACTTATTTAACTTTGACTGATAATGAAATAGAAGATATAAGTGTTTTATCAAGTTTTACCAATTTAAAAAGTGTACTTTTAAATAGTAATAAAATAAATGATATAAGCTCTTTAGAAGGTTTAACAAAATTAACTTTTTTAGCTCTAGGCTATAATCAAATAAGTAATATAGACGCATTATCAAATTTGGTAAACATAGAACATCTAAGTATAAATAAAAATAATATAGAAGACATAAGTCCTATTTCAGGGTTAATAAATATAACAGATTTAGACTTTGGAAATAATAAAATAACAAATATAGAGGCATTGTCAAACTTAACAAATTTAGAAGAATTAGATATGAAAATAAATCAGATAACAAATATAGAGGTATTATCAAATTTAAAAAAATTAAATGACCTAAAAATAAGTTCTAATAATATAGAAGACATAAGTCCAATATCAGGATTAACAAATCTAGAAATATTATATTTATCTAGTAATAGTAAAAAGATTGATTTAACGAAATTATCAGGGCTAACTAATTTAAGATCTTTATCTTTGTATAGCAATGAAATAGTAGATGTAAGCCCTCTATCCACCTTAACAAGTTTAACATATTTAAACTTAGACAGTAACCATATAGAAGATATAAGTACCATATCACACTTAAGTGATTTTAGCATTGAAACAAATACTATAACAAAAACATCAACTGTAAAGGAAGTAGAATTACCTCCAGTTTTTCTACAAGTACAAGATCCAAATAGCAAAATATATACAACAGAAGAATTTGATTTAGTAAATTGTACATTAAATCAAACAAAAGACAAAGTAATATTAGATGACGGAATAAAAGAAGCAACAGTAACAATTAATGGAGGAAATGCAGACGAAACAAAATTAACAATAAATTACCAAGACGAAACGGCACCAACATTAAATGTTACATATCAGCCTACAACTCTAACAAATGGAACAGTTACTGCAACTATTCATTCAGATGAAAGATTACAAGAATTAGAAGGTTGGACTTTAGGTGAAGATGGAAAAACTTTGTCAAAAGTATATGCAACTAATACAGAAGAAACAGTGACTGTATATGACTTATCTGGAAACCAATCACAAATTAATATAGTTATAGATAACATAGATAAAATAGGACCTCAATTAGAAATAAATTATAGTACAACAATTTCTACAAATAAAGATGTAATAGTAACTATCAAAGCAAGTGAAAAAATACAAAAAGAAGAAGGATGGACATTATCTGAAGATGAAATGACTTTAACAAAAACATTTACACAAAATCAAGAAGAAACATTTACAGTATATGACTTAGCAGGAAACGGACGTGAGATACAAGTTAAAGTAAGTAACATAGATAAAGAATCACCTAAACTAGATATAAGCTATGATGTTACTGAAAAAACAAACGGAACTGTAACTGCAACAATAACATCAAATGAAGAAATACAAGAAGTAGAAGGTTGGATAATTACATCAGACCGAAAATCCTTAATAAAAGATTATTCAGAAAATGCCAAAGAAACAGTAACTGTATATGACCTAGCAGGAAATAGCACAAATGCAGAAATTGAAATAAATAATATATCAGAGGAAAATGATGAACCAGAACAACCTACACAAAATGAACCAGATAATCAAGAAAAAGACCAAACAACAGCACCAACACCAATTCCTCAAACAGGTCAAGGTTTCATAATTATAGGATTAATTCTTATAATAGTATTTGGAGCAATAATATTAAAAATAAAATTAAATAAACTTAAAGATGTAAAATAATCTTAAAATAGAGGCAGGTATCCTATACTTGTCTCTAAAATTTATAAATTTAATACATTATACACATTCTGTGCTATAATTGTGGAAAAATGGAGGTAATTATGAGCGAGTATTGGGATATTTATGATGAAAACAGAAAAAAGACCGGCAAAATTGTAGAAAGAGGCGTATATGAATTTGAACCAGGAGAATATCACATAGTTGTAACTGGTATAATTCTAAACTCTAAAAATGAAATATTAATAACAAAGAGAGCAGAGCATAAAAAGTTTGGTCTAATGTGGGAATGTAATGGTGGCTCAGTTTTAGCAGGAGAAACAAGCTTGCAAGGCGTAATAAGAGAGCTAAAAGAAGAAGTAGGTCTTGAATTTAAGAAAAGAGAAGCAATTTTTCTTAAAGAAGTAAAAGGTGGAAAAAAGTATCCAGACTTTAAGGATTTATGGCTATTTAGAAGAGATGTAAAAAAAGAAGAAATAACATTTCCAGATGGTGAAGCAATAGATTACAAATGGGTTACTATTGATGAGTTCATGAAGATGTATAA
>CALWTI010000064.1 GCA_944384425.1 uncultured Clostridia bacterium
AATAGTTCTTTGGTATTAAAAGATTCGATTGAATATTTAAAATCTCAAGGTTATGAATTTAAGAACTTTTATTCATGTTATCAATGATTTTTTTAATATCAAAAATATCATTTTATTTTTTTGTAAACAGATAAAATATTTATAGAGGTAGCAAAAATGAATTTTGATGAAATTATTAATAATAGGCGTACTTCAAGACTTTTTACTAAAGATGAAGTAACTAAAAATCAATTAGAAAAAATTTTATTTAGTGGCAGTCTTGCACCATCTGCAAGAAATAGACAACCATGGAAGTTTTATATATTAAATGATAAACAAAAAACAGATATTATGAATATGCTTTTTGAATGGGACAAGGCAAATCCTAAAGAAAAAACAAGTGTAAAAGGTACAGCTCAGCAAATTCAAACTGCTAATAAAATGATAATGATTTATTGTGATAAATACACTTCTAAATCTAAAAATGAATATTATAAAAAGCCTGATTATTTATCTATAGGCTGTGCAATAGAAAATATGAGCTTAGAAGCTGTTAATTTAGGTCTTGGTAGCTGTATTTTATGTGATACATTATATATTGAAAATGAGATTAATAATTATCTTGGAATAAACGATTATGAGCAGGTTTGTGGATTTATTATTGGCACTCCTATATATAATTATCCTCCAAAAATAAAAAAAGACTTAAATGATTTATTATTAAATAAATAAACACAAAGCAGATGGTATTTGCCATCTGCTTTGTGCATGCAGAAAATCATTTTTTACAGCATGAACACCTGCTTTTCCACATTTTTTCAATCATTTGTTTTCGAATAATAGGGTTCCAATTACAGTAGAATTTTTTGTAGAAGTCCATAAGCTGTTTATTGCAGTTCTTGCATGTTTTAGGAGTTTGCATAATGCCTTTGGTAAAAGCATTTTCTCTTTCTCCCCACCATGCAATCGTGAGCTTGTCCAAATATTCTTCTGGAATCCTGTGAAGAAGCTCCACAAATTCCCAAGATGATATTTGGTCATATATACCTATGTCTTGCCAATGCTTTAGCATAGTGTTTTCCTTTATGTTTATTGGAAAGAGCACAGCTATAGTACCTTCTGGCATTTCTTCGAAAATAAACTTTAGCGTATCTAGGCAGTCCTTAATTTGCTCTTCATAAGTTAAGAAAGGAGCTCCTAAAAGTACATTTACTTCAAGTCCAATTTCATACTTATGGCAAAGGTCCGCAACTTTAAGAAATTCACTATTGTCAATATCTTTGTTGTAAATTGCCCTTACATCTTCTGATGATGATTCAAAACCAAGTTCAAAATTTATTTGTTGGTCTTCCCCCAGAATTCTCCGGATGTCTTGCAACTTTTTTTCAGTAATTGTTTTGTAATGAGTTTCCATTGAGATAGCAGGAATGTTTTTGTTTGCTACAAAGCGTAAAATTTCAACAAACAAATCATAAGGAATTTCTCGTTCTGATAGAAAAGAACCATTTGCTTCTAGCTCTAATACTCCAATATCATATTCCTCCAGTTGAATTTTTTTAAGTTCTGGCATAACTAATTCTCGTGTGAGATTATAGTCAAAACCATAATTGCAAAATGTGCATGCATTTTCACAACCACAAGACATAAAAAGAAGTTGATATGTTTTGTTCTCTACGTGAAGTAATGAAACTACAGGTGTGCCAGGTCTAGTTTTAATGTTTTTCCGCATTTTCCAGATTTCACGAGTTAAATATTCATTCATCTCATTGCCTCCTAATTTATATAAAAGTTAGTATCTTACATTTTTATTTTATCTTCATTTTACATAAAACAAGTGACCTTTTTAATACTAAAAAAGTCACTTTATTGGAATATATAATCTTAATTTCTTATTTGGTAAATACTCTTCTATATCTGGTAAATCCTCTAGTTCATACCCAGAATTTGGAATGATTGTTCTATATATTTTGCTACAATATTCATATAAATAATCTGCATTTATAAAATCCAATTCAAATACTAGATAATTTGCTTGCCTTATATTTAGTTCTTGTGCATTCTCAAATTTTTCTTTAGAAGCTATGTAATATATTGCTTCATCTATACTGCATGTTTTGTCATATTCTAGTAAACCGTATTCACTCTTTCCTTTAATTGCATGTAAATTTTCTTTCCAAAAGTTAGGAGCTTCTTTATGGCATCCTTTAATAGTAGTTTTCATCGAGATTGCATATAATTTAAATTCTATGTTTTTTTCTATATGGTATTGAAATTCATCTGTAATTTCTTCATTTACTATTTCATATTGTGGGAAAAATTTTATATTGTTTTTATTATCATTAATCCTACTTGGCAAGAATCCCATCATTGCTTTAAAAGCTCTTGAAAAAGCTTGAGAGGACTCATAACCATATTTTATTGCAATGTCTAATATATTTTCTTTTCCTTCAAGTAAATCTAGTGCAGACATGCTTAATCTTCTCTTTCTTATATATTCACCTAAAGTATAATTTGTTACAAATAGAAATATTCTTTGCATTGTATATTCATTAACTCCAAGTATTTGAGAAAGTTTCTTGTAACTAATTTCTTCACATAAATTTTCTTCTATATAATTAATTAAATCATTAAATCTTTTATTACTTTGTTTATTCATAAAATTCCCTTTATTTATAATTAAGCAACGGTTTATGAACCGTAGTGTTTTCTTTCTGAATAATATCATAATTTTATAATAAATTTCAATATAATTATTGATTTAAATTATATTAAATGATAATATGTTTATATAAATAAGGAGGTAATAAATATGATGATCAGTCCACAACTTTATGTAGAAGAATTAGCAAATAAATCTTATAATGAATTGTTAATAGAAAGAGATGAGTTGATTAAAAAAATATGTGATTTTGAAAATGGTACAGGAGAAGATATTAATGCAATAACAAAGCCATCACCTGATACTATGTATCAATGTCATCTACAATATTTGTCTGAATTATGCAAATTGATTCTTGCCAAATATAGGAAGGAAACATTAAAACATTTTTAATAATTCTAAAATAAACAACTTACGAACCTTTTACAAGTCGTAAGTTGTTTTCAAATGGAGCAGATGAGGGGAATCGAACCCCCACCGTCGCCTTGGGAAGGCAATGTTCTACCACTAAACTACATCTGCATACATATATTTTAGCACCAAATAATTATTTTTTAAGAGTTTTTATTTCATAAAAAATAAAACTTACAAATCTTTATAGATTGTAAGTTTTTTATTGGAGCAGGTAGCGGGAATCGAACCCGCATAGCCAGCTTGGAAGGCTGGAATTCTACCATTGAACTACACCTGCATTTCCTAACTACAAGTATTATTATAATATTAATAATAATATTTGTCAATAGAAATTTTAAAAATTTTTATATTTCTTGCAATATCCCAATAACAACATATCTTGCCCCATCATACTCATAAGCACATGTGGATAACGTTATTATTTTATCTTCTTTTCCAATTGTTACATCTGCATCAAAATCCGACTTTTCCTTAAAGTTCTGGATAGTTTCCAGGCCCATTATTTCCATATTATAAATATCCGAATTAACGGAAATGGTAAAGCCTGCAAACAGTTTTACTAAATAACTGTGTTCTGGTGTAAAATAGTACATGTCCTGATGCTCCTCAAAATATGCTTGGTCTTTATATTCTTGTAGAGAACCAAACATGGTATCATTCTTCATATTATGGCCATATAATATCGTATTGTTATCTTCTAGATTGGCATTATTACGATAGTCCATAAATATACTACCCGCTACATTATATTCCCCATTGGTAAGTCGATGCAAATAAAATTCATTATCGAAACTTTGAAGAACAGGATAATTAATAGGTGTATTTTCTGCATAAATCCATCCTACAATTTCTTCGTTCTCTTGTTTCAAAACTGAAAAATCAATATTTATTGGCAACCTATTAGCTGTTTGACTACCTTCTTCCATTACATTCATTTTTGGATTTTCTATTACTGCTTTTTCAATTAGTGCATTATTTAATTCTTTGTTCGCTTTTTCTTCTGATATATACTGGTAAATTTTATAGCCAGAAAAGCAAAACACACCCAAACATATTGCTAACAAAATTATTTTTATTATTTTTTTCATGCTTACCATCCTTAATTACTACTAACTTTTTAATAAAGCTAAGTAATTTTCTGTTATAACTTAGATTAACATGTAATAAAATATAACACATATTTTGTCTCTAACATTATTAGTAAAAAATGTTGCACTAAATATCTTTTGTGCAACATTCTACTTTCTTTGTTTTGGAAATTACTTTGTTTCCTTTTGTAATCTATATTCGCCACCTGTCGTACCTTCTCCTCCAATTAAGGTTAAATTTTTCCCCTCAAGAGTAAAAGTGTAGGAAGCATCACGGAGGGCATCTAGCATAAAGTCTATTTCTAAATTATTATCTTTGACAGTATATACAAACTCAAATTCCATATCACTATCATACATGGTACCCTTACCTTCATCTTTAAATTCATATTTTACATTTTCATTATAAATATAAGTACCTGATAAATTAGTATTAGACCTTTTTTCCTCTTCTGTTTTATTTTCCATAACTGTAGTATTGTCAATAATGTTACCCAAATCACTGCTAGCGTTATTCAATATATTAGCTGGCTGACCGCTAGTGGTACTCTCCTCTTTTTTATTAATAGTAATGAGAGCTATTACAACGATAGCTATCATTATAACTATTAATAATATAATCCATCTTATTTTGAGTGTTTGCTTACTCTTCTTTTTGTGTTGCATTTTGCTATAATAACAAAGCTAATTCCTGAAACAATAAGTAAACTTACCCATAATGTCATGTTGAAATCATCACCAGTTTGAGGTTTTATTGGGTCTGTAGGTTTTTCTTCCTCTTTGCTAGACTCTTCCTTTTCTCCACTAGGTAATTCTTCGTTAGGTTTTTGCTCTTCATCTGTAGGATCATCAGGCTTTGTTTCCTCTATTACAGGAATAATTTCGCCTTTTTTTACAAGTTTGCCACAGTCTGTACAATATGTATCACCCGTATATCCTTCTTTATCGGTAGTAGCTTCTACAGCATCTCTCACTTCTGTATTTTTATGGTTTGCAGGATTAGTTTCTCCATATTCTTCTCCACAAACTTCACATACAGCTTTTTTAGTACAAGTTGCTTCTCCGCCTATATGTCCTTTTGCAGGAATCGTTGTTCCTTCTTCTAGTTGCTTGCCACAGTCTGTACAATATAAATCACCTGTGTAA
>CALWTI010000065.1 GCA_944384425.1 uncultured Clostridia bacterium
TAGATGTTCATAACATAGTATATAATGCGGAAGAAGAAAGAGGTAAAAGAGTAGTATTTAATGAAATAAAAAGACATTTAGAAAATAAGAGATTTATCTCAACGGAAGCTTGGAATAACGCAAGAACATTTCTGTTAACATATACATCAAATCCTAATAGTGATTTTTTTGTTGACTTTTCAGGCCTTATCCCATCATATAAACAAGTTGTACAGCTAATAAAACAATGTGGGGGAAAAGTTTTTATGCCACATATATTTAAGTATAATGAAAATTCAATTAGTGTATTAGAAACATTGATAAGTGAAAGAATGCTAGATGGCATAGAAGGCTATTATCCATATTATTCAAATGAACAACAGCGATTTGCACTGAAATTTGATTATTTAAAATCTATTAATGTTATTAATGAAAATGGACAAACTGAGAATACAAATATTATATATGGACAGATTTTTACTATAAATTATAAAAAGAATATATTAACTATTGTTGATAAAAAGATATATGAAAATCATTTTGAAAAAACAAATGAATATAACTTTTATCTAAATGATGTTGGAATAATAGAAGATGAGACAAAAATAATTTTAAATTTTATAAATCAGATAAAACAAAAAAATGATTGTAATTTTTTACTTTATGTATTATCAAATAGAAAATCAATGTCAGGACGACAAAAAAATAATATAAAAGCAGAAAAAGAAATAGATAGTTTATTTAAATTATGGAATATTACAGATAAATATTATTCATACAAGCAATATAAAATATACTTAAATTTGTATGAAGAATTATATATAGATACTCTAAAGAAAAATTTAGATATAAACTTATCAAACTATGAAAAGATTAAAGAACAAATTAGAAAAGTAAAAAAAGAAATCTTGAAAGGGGATTAAAATGGAAGAAAAAGAATGTAGACAAATTAAAAACATAGGTTGGACCTTAGGAAATGATTGTCCTTGCAAATGTAAACATTGTTATTCAATGAGTGTTAGGGAAAAAGGAAAAAATCTTACTAAAGAAATTGTTGATAAAGTAATTGATCAGGTTCAAAGAATAGGAGTGGAGACAATTAATTTAGGGGGCAATGAGCCTATTTTTACTAATGGTTTAAAAGTTCAGGATAGTTTATTGCCATATATATTGAAAGAATTAACAGAGAAGAACATAAAAGTAGGAATCACAACATCTGGAATAAGTTTAATTGCTTTGAAAAATGTTTATCCAGAATGTCTGAAGTTATTAAATGATGTGGATATTAGTTTAGATTCTCCATATGAAAAAGAACATAATGAAAATAGAGGAGGAGATGTGTACAAATACGCAATAGAAGCTCTTGAAATTTGCAAAGAATATGGAATAGAATCAGGAATTATAATGTGTGCGATGAATTGGAACTTTACCAGGGATCGTATAGACGCTTTATTAGAATTAGCAAAGCAATATAATTCAAATATTCGATTTAATTTATTAAAACCAATTCAAGAAAAGCATTATGAACTTGTACCTACTAAGAATCAAGTACTTGAAAACTATAAATATTTATTTAAAATGTGTGATACAGTAGAATTAAGTGAACCGACTTTATCTGGATTAGTGGATAATAACAAAGTGCAGGGGTGTTCATGTGGCATATACTCTATGAGAATCAATTCAATTACACCAGATGGAAAAATACCTGTATCTCCATGTGTATATATGCATGACTATAGAGTAGGAGATATCTTAAAAGATGATATACTTGATATAATTAATTCAGAGCAATTCAAGAGTTTTAGAATTAGAAAAGAAAATTATGAAAAAATAGAAGGTTGCAAAGATTGTGATAAAGCAGAAGTTTGTAGAGGTGGCTGTTTTGCTATGGCATATACATATAAAAAATGTGAGACTGGAGAAAAAGATTTATATGCTAGAGATCCATTTTGTTTTAAAGAAATTAATTTTAATGATAGTATTGAATATAAAAAGGGAGAAAAACAATTGGTGCATGAAAATTATCTATGTACATGGATTGGAAAACCTAAAAGTTAGGAGTTAGTAATGTTAGATTTGCTGATAAGGGATGGATTAATTGTAACTCAAAATTCTAAAAGAGAAATAAAGCAGGCAAATATAGGAATAAAGGGTAAGAAAATTGTATATGTGGGAAATAAGGCTATTTCGAGTAAGAAAGTAATTGAAGCAAAAGAATATATAATTTTACCAGCCTTTTTAAATGCTCATATTCATTTTGGCGAATATTTTTTGAGAGGATACAAAGAAAATCTATCAACAGAAGAATACATTTTGTTAGGAGAGAAATTTCACACAAAGTTTCAGGATATTATTGATGAGATTAGAAGTAGTTCTATAAATAATGTTCTTTTAGAATCAATCAAAAATGGTACATTAACAGTGTTTGGAGTTAGAGGATGGCCGAATGTAGAAAGTTTTCCAGTTAATGCTTTTTTAGGGTATCCTATGATGAATTCAAAAAAATTGATGGAGTATAAATTGAATTTTGAACAGAAATTTAATTCGTTAGAGAGAAAGAAAAATATAGAATATTTTATTGGTTTACATTCAGTAAAATGGATAGAAAAAGATACTTTAATTGAAATTTCAAATTTTTTAAAAAACAATAAGAGAATAAAATTAAGTTTACATATTTGCGAAACTGCTGAAGAGGCAAAATATATTGAGAAAAAATATAAAATGACACCAATAGAATTATTAAAAAAATACGATTTATTAAATGAAAATACTTTATTAGTGCATTGTAATTATTTAAGTAACGATGACATAATGTTAATAAAAAATAATAAAGCATCAGTTGTAGCATGTCATAGTAGTAATCTAAAGTTAAAAAATAAGCCATGTGATATAAAAATATTATTAGATAATCAAATTAATGTAATAGTTGCAACAGATGGACCAGCAACAAATGATTCTTTATCATTGCTTGATAGTTTGAGAACAACGGCTTTATTAACTAATTTAGATAGCAATACATTATTAGATATGATTACTGTAAATCCAGCAAAATATATGAAAATGAATTCAGGAAGTATTATTGAGGGGAATAAGGCAGATATATTATTCTATAATAGAAATAATTTAAATTTTACTTATAAAAAATCTATTATAGAGAATATAATCTACACATCAGGAAATAAGCCTGAAATAGTAATGAAAGATGGAAAAACAATAATAGAAAATTACAATTTCAAAACTATAGACGAATGTGATATAATCCAAGAAAAGAATAGAATAGTAAAATTAATAGAAAATAATATTGTTTTTTAATTAATAAGGAGGTATTAAATGAAAAAATTAAGGATGAAATGTCAGTCTGCAGAAATTATATTTGCAACAAATTCTGAAAAAATTTATAATTATTTTTTGACAGATGAAGAACAAGTTCCAGAAACTATACCTGGAATAGAAATTTTACCTGATGAAAATGCTGATTTAAGTGGGAATTATTTGATTTATTTAGATAGATGCCCTAATTTGGTACAGATAAATCCAGAATTGAACCAAGCATTGATATGTGTGCCAGAAAGAGAATTGTATTTACCAGATTTGATATATTTAGCCTTGTCAATGTTTGCAAAAGAATTAAACAAAGAAGATAAGTATTTTATTCATTGTGCGATTGTTGAAAAAGATGGTAAAGCAACATTAATTTCAGGAGAAGCTGGTTCGGGCAAAACTACATTGGCAATGTATCTTTGTATGGAAAAAGGCTATAATTTTGTGTGCAATGATAGAGCAGTTATAGGTCTTGAAAATGGAATACCATATGTTTACTGTGGAACTCTTCAAACTCATATTAGAGTTGGAGTAATACATGAATATTTTCCAAGTTTGATAAGTAAGATTGACAAGGAGAAAATGAATAGACCATGGGAAAACAAAATATATATTAATCCAGAATTTGAAGAGTTAGGTATAAAAGTAACTAAGACAGCAAAGCTTACAAATATATTATATACTGCTACATATCCAGTTAAAGATGAAGAAACAAATTTAACAGAACAAATGGAAGATGTTGCAACATTAGCTACAATGAAGGCTTTATCAGAATATATAAGGGCTGATAGAAATATTGTGTTAAGCACTAATTATCCATTCCCTAATTTTGACAATCAAGAACTAGCAATGAAGAGAATGAATTTTGTAGAAGAATTAGTTAAAAAAACGGGTATGTATAATGCAAGAGGTAATATCAAAAAGTTATCAGATATGATATACAATAAATTATATTAGAAAGGATATAATAAATGAAAAAAGTAAATTATAGAGACTTTTTAGGTAAGAAAGTCAAAGTTATTATGGATAGACCAATGGGTTCAAAGCATCCTAAATGGAATTTCATATATCCAATTAATTACGGCTATGTTCCGAACACAATCAGTGGTGATGGTGAAGAATTAGATGCATACATAGTAGGTATATTTGAACCAGTAAAAGAATATGAAGGAAAATGTATAGCTGCAATACATAGATTGGATGATGATGATAAATTAGTGATTGCCCCTGAAGAAAAGATATATACTAAACAACAAATTGAGGCATTAGTGGAATTTCAAGAAAGATTTTTTAAACATGAGATTGTTGACGAAATTCATAATATAAAAGATAAAGGAGAAGAAAGATAAGATGAAATATAAATACATATTTTTTGATTGGGGATATACATTAATTAGTAAATTTGAAAATGTTGATGATAAAATAAATAATATATTAGAAAAATATAATTTAAAATGGGATGATATATTTAGAAAATGGAAGAACTATCAAATTTTGAACTCTTTAGGAAGGGTTACAGAAGAAGAAATATATAAAGATTTATCATCAATCTTACATATAACTGAGGATGATTTAGAAAAAATCGATATGTTATTATTAGAATCTCATATTTTAGATGATGAGACAAGAGAGACTATTGTTAAATTATACGAAAAAGGTTATTATTTAGGAATTATAAGTAATAATTCTATTAGGAATGTTGAATATATTTTAAAGCGTGAAGATATAAGAAAATATTTTAAAAAAGTAGTTATTTCAGAAGAAGTAAAAGAACGAAAACCAAATTTAAAAGTATATATGAAAGCATTTGAAGATATTTCAAAAGAAGAATACAATAAAATTGCATTTGTAAGTGATGAGATATTAGAAGATTTATTAGGAGTAAAAATATTAGGTGTAAAGACTATATGGTATGAGCAAAATATAAATAATAAGTGGAAGAAAAAAGAAGAAGTTTTAATAGAGCCAGATTATAAAATAAGTTCAATGAAAGAAATATTAGAAATTGTTTAATTGAATACTACAGATTTTTATAGACATATTATTTGAAATGCAACATAAATTTTATAAAAAGATTGTTGAGCTGATAATGTAAATTCGCAATGAGTATAAATGATAAAAAAATTAGAAAAATACTTGCATTTTTTCCAAAATAAGGGTATAATAATAACAGCATATTTAGTAAGGACAGAAGAGTGGAGCAAA
>CALWTI010000066.1 GCA_944384425.1 uncultured Clostridia bacterium
AAAAAGATTTACGAGGGTTTAAAATAGCAGGTACTAATGAAATAAGTAAAGAAGCTAGTGATGGTAAAGATATATATCTAACTCTTAATAGTAGTATTCAGTTCTTTGTAGAACAAGCATTAAGTGATGCTGAAGCTAACTATAATTATGAATGGTTTACAATCATGATAGCAGATGCTAAGACTGGGGCAATATTAGCATCAAGTACATCTCCTTCATTTGATCCTAATAAAAGAGATATTACTAATTACTTAGATATGAATGTTTCAAGTCCATATGAGCCTGGTTCTACTATGAAGATATTTACTTATATGGCTGCAATGGAACAAGGTGTTTATAATGGTAATGAAACATATCACTCTGGAGTTTATGATACAAGTGATGGTACAGAAATAGGTGACTGGAATAGAGCAGGTTGGGGTGATATAACTTTTGATAGAGGATTCGCTTTATCTAGTAATGTTGGTGTTATTAACTTAATAGATAGGCATTTATCTGCAGATATTCTTAGAAGTTATTTTAAAAAACTAGGCTTTAGTAAAAAAACAGGTATTGAACTTCCAAATGAAGCGACAGGAGAAGTTGACTTTAAGTATGAAACCGAAATATTTAATGCTGGTTTTGGTCAAGGTATTACGACAACACCTATTCAAAACATTCAAGCTTTGACTTCTCTTACTAATGGAGGAGTAATGTTAAAACCATATTTAGTTGAAAAAATAGTAGACCCCGATACTAAAGAAGTAGTCTATAAAGGTAAAAGAACTGAAGTAGATACTGTCGCTAGTGAAACTACAGTTAATAAAATTAGAGAACTAATGTGGAATACTGTTAATGTACCAGGAATGACTGGAGCAGGATATCGCCTTGATGGTTATAACTTAATAGGTAAAACAGGTACTGCCCAAATAGCAGATGAAAACGGAGGCGGTTACTTAACGGGAGCTTCTGATATCATCTCATCTTTTGCAGGAATTTATCCTAATGATGATCCTAAAGTAATTATTTATGCATCAGTTAAAAGACCAGAAGGTGGTAATCAAAAAGTTATTTGGACTGCTATTAAAGATATAGTTGTTAATATAAGTAAATATTATGGAACAGACCCTGATACTACTAGTGAAGAGAAGTTGTCTGAATATAGTTTAACTTCATATAAAAATAAAGATGTAACAACTTCAAAAACCGACCTTGAAAATATGGGGATGTCTGTAACAGTTATAGGTAATGGCAATAAGGTAGTTAAACAATATCCTTCTAAAGGAGATAAAGTAACAGCAGGAACTAAAGTATTCCTTGTTACTAATGATAGTAATTTAACTGTTCCTGATGTAAATGGCTTATCTAGTAAACAGGCAGAAGATTTGTTAAAACTTTTAGGTATTAGTGTTAAGTTAGAAGGCAATGGTTATGTAACAGGACAAAGTATAGGAGCAGGAACACCTATAACAGATAACATGGAAATAACTTTAACCTTAAGTCCCAAATTTTAAAAGAAATGTCTTATTGATATTTCTTTTATTGTCATCTATAATAAAGCCAATGATTTGGTAAAAAAAGCTTATGGAAGAATATCTAACAAAGGAAAAGATTACTAAAAACAGTCCTATAAAGTTAAAGATATATTCAATAAATCCTAATAATGATTATTATATTGTTAAAGGAACATCAAAATATGAAACAGAAGTGGAATGGCGTCTTATAACGGATTCTAAAGCCGATATAAAAATCGATACTTTAATGATAAATAGTACTTTAAGTCATTGCAGAGATTCTGTTAATTTCTATAATGTGTTGAAATTAAGAGATAGTATAAGTTTAAAATTGCATGTCAAGCAGTCAGAGTTTGCTATAATGCAAGGATTTGATAATCAAAATATAAAGTCTGCTATTATATACACAGAAAATCTAGATAAAAACTATTTGGACCAATTGGTAGATATTGCAGCAAGCGTTGATTTACATGCTAATTCTGAGATTAAAGTGTTATCATTAAGTAATAATTATTAAAAATTAGTTAGTTATTAGTTTGTAAAAAAGCTTGTTAAAACCTCATTAATTATGTATAATTAATTTATAGAGTAAGAAAGGGTAAATGGCAGAAAGGCAGTGATGTAGACTAATGAATCATATTTATACTGGTCTTGATATTGGTAATGGAGAGATTAAAGTAGTAGTGGTAAATGCTATTAATAATAACTATTATGTTCTTGCTTCTACCTCTGTTAAGTCAAATGGCCTTAAAAAGAATACTATCTATGATGAGAAAAAGTTAAAAACTTCACTTCTAAAAGCTTTAAAAATTACAGAAGAAAAACTAGGTATGAAAATAAGAGAAGTAATATTAACTTTACCTGCTAATAGGGCTAGTATGACTATGGAAAGTGGTCTTGTTAATATAAGAGGCGATAAAGTTAGAGGAAAAGATATAGATGCAGTTATAAAAGATACTGTCGAAGATACTTATGATGATACAAGAGAACTTGTTAGCTGTTTACCTATATCTTTTACTGTAGATGAAGATGCTAGTGTTATTAATCCTTTAGGTGAAGATGGGAATAAACTTTTCTTAAAAGCAGTAGTTGCTAGCTCACCCAAGGAAGAGATATATCCTTTTATAAACATTGTTAGAAGTATAGGAATTAATATAATTGATATTATTTATAATACTCAAGCGGATTATTATACTGTTGCTACTAAAGAATTAGATCGTAAAATGGGTGCTATTATTAATATTGGTGCTGATATTACTAGCGTTGGAGTTTTTAATAAAGGGATAATGATAAAAAATTCTTATATACCAGTGGGAAGTAGTAGTGTAGATAAAGATATAGCTTTTGTCTATAAAATGGATTTAAAAGAAGCTAA
>CALWTI010000067.1 GCA_944384425.1 uncultured Clostridia bacterium
ATATGTATACTACAATGCTCAGGTGAATTTCACTTTACAGCCTCAATTGCTTCTTGCGCCTATATGCTATGAAGATACGTGGCCTGTAATTATTGAAAAAATCAACTTGACAGCAAGATTCATCGATATTCTTATTGTATCCAGAGTGACTCATTATCGTTCTGTGGATTATAGTACCATTAAGAATTTCGTGTTTAACGTGACAAAGGACATTCGTATGTGCGAAGTTTCCACTCTAAAGCAGAAGTTGCAACAGCAATACGGTAATCTTGATTTTAAGCCGGAAGAGGCATTGCCGGATTTGGGTTTGAACAGTTTTACCAAGAAGTACATCAAAAATATTCTGGCTCGTGTTACCGGATTTATTGAAGAAAGCACTGGTGTCGCATCCAACTACTGCAACTACATGAATACTCAGACTAAGAATCCGTTTGAAATCGAGCATATCATCACCGACCATTATGAATGGTTTACTGATGAGTATGCAGATCAGGAAGATTTCAGACGTTGGAGAAATAGCGTAGGCGCACTTTTGTTGTTGCACAAGAGTATAAACGCCAGCTTGAATGATGCCAAGTATTCCTATAAACTTGCAAAGTATTGTTCCAATGAAGGCAATATTTATACTGAGTCTTTGAGCCAGCAGGCATATCAGAATAATCCGAAGTTCAAGAAATTCATTGCTGACAACGGATTGAATTTCAAGGCCTACGACCAGTTTGGTAAAGCCGAAATCACTGAAAGAGTTGCATTGCTGGTGCAGCTTGTTAACTTGGTATGGAATGGGGATATGTTTGAGTAGGAGTGCTGTATGACAACATTAGAGAAACGTTTTGAACAGGACATGATTGATATCTATACGACTGCCAAGAAAGAATGTGGGTATAACGCTAGTCGCTTTCTTCAAATGTTGGGCGCTAAGGGTGGATTGGCTGCGGCAAAACAGCTGATAAGTAAACCCGGCGGCACTGACGGATTCACCACTCTCTGGGAGCATGGACGATTAGATTTATCCGTAGAGGCCCATGTTCTAAAGCCTGAATATGTAGAATTATTTACTGATGAAGAACGCAGAATGTGCCGGGAGAGACTGGAACAATTCGGATATATGGCATAGTAATCAATATCCCTGCCACAACCCACCAGTGAGCGGATTAGATGTTTTGGTCTTACAAAAGTTCAGCCTACTCGAGGGTTAAGGGGGAGTCAGGCAGTGGAATAGAAAACAGGAGGTAATTTGCATGGATGACAAAAGAAACCTTATTTGTGATAATATATTTTCTGCAATGCAAGATAGTATCAGAAATCTATGTGACCATGAAATTTTTAGTAAGTCATCATTTGTAGAATTAGGTGAATTCTATTATAAAATGATAATAAATACTGTAGAAGGGGCAACGGTCGATTTAATTAATGTAGTTGTTTCGGCACTAAGAAAGAAGCCTAATCTTGAGGAACAGAATGAATACTATAAGAATTTGTGCTATATATTAGGATTTAAATTATTACCTAAAGATGCCTATGATTGTGTCCGTAGCCAATTTGATGAGTTATTCATAGTTAAGCGAAATATAATTATTCAAAAATATGATTCGGAGATGAATAATCTTAGAAGTAAACTTTTTCAAACGAAAAGTACAAGTGATGCAATTAAGAAAAAGGAATCATCCTTTTCTATTGTAAGAGATATTTCTGGAGATGAAGAACAAATATATCGCCTGAGTTCTGAATGTAATTCATTGCGAACTCGAAAAGAAATGCTTGAATATGCTTTTCAATATGTGCAGTCTGTCTTGGGGGAATTTTGCAATTTGGATGATGCAGCTGAAATAGACTTGGCGATTAGAAAAACTGCTTTGTCATTTAGTAAAGAAGATAATGAAATTATCAGAAATGGCTATTTTAACATCTATAAAACCTGTCTGGAAATTTTTGAAGATGATATAGAACGTGACTATATGTTGTTTTTTAAAGTAAAAATTTATACAGGAATAGAAAAAGCTAATAAAAAGTATCATGAGGATTTATATAAACTCAAAGAGGAAGAAGCGACTGAAGCGTATAAAGAATACATATCAGCGATTCCTAAAATTGATGATTTGTATCTTTGGCAAACAACCGATGCATCAAGGTATTCTGAATCATTATCTAGTTTGATTGAAAAATATGAGTTAGTAGAAGACTTGAAGAAATTAATAAACACAAGCGTGTGTCTAAGAAGGCGTAAAACAATTCTGTTAAAATCTATATTACAATATGAGAATAGGGAATATGAGATTTTTAATAACCTGATTTCGATTTTAATTGAAGGAATGTTTGCGGACTATTTAAGAGAGACGACAACCTTTGCACGTTTTACAAAAATGACAGTATATGAGGATGCGGTTTTAAAGGATAAAATCAGATATTTGGCAGAAGCTCAAAGTGATATGTATCCTGAAGTAACAGAATATTTTATGTTCTATTTTAACAACCTCATAAGGAATCGTGTTGCACATGGAAGGTATTACAGCAATCCTTTGACATTAAGTGATGAGATTTTTGCAAAAGAATTAGTATTAGACCTGTGCCTGTTGGTGCATATGTTTGTTAGAACGAGCGAAACAGAGCGAATGTATCGGTTTGTGCATGGCTATCAGGCGAATTATCATAAGCTGATAAAGAATTCAGAACATCCATTATATGGGGCCTTATATAATGATATTATTGGTCAAAAAATCGTATCAGAGTATGATGGGATAAGAATGTATCGTCCTATACAAGTTGCATATTGGTTAGTAAATCCGTATTATGAAAAAATATATGAACAAGTCGGGGATAAAGTGGATTTACTATCTTTACGGGGCGAATTCTTGAGTAAAGAATTTTGGGAATATGTTTACGAAAGATTATCTGAAGTTAAACGACAGGGACATGATTACCTGAACATCAACAAAGAATTTCCCTCTGTGATCAAGGCCTTGTTTAAATGTAATATTTCTAGCGAAACGAAACAAGTATTGAGTAAAGTAAATACCATTTTCACAGAGTCTAAATAACGAACCGTGTAAATAAAATAGCCATAAAGAGTTATGGAGGTATAAAGGCATGAAAGAACGCACGGTTTGAATGAAAAGGAAATGGAACTGGTAAAATTATTGATGACAGATTGCCAATGCACAGGAGATATACAAGCCAGACTCAAATGCCTTTTTGCAGGAACAATTGAGCAGATGCTGGGGACGGAGATGGAAGAACACCTGGGTTACGAGAAGAATTCTGTTCTGGGTAACAACTCGGGAAATAGCAGAAACGGTTATGGTAAAAAGACCATAACCAGTGAGTATGGGAATTGCGAAATCGCTGTTTTCCGTGATCGCAACGGCGAATTTGAGTTAAAAATTATCAAAAAACGACCGACAAAAACCAACGAGAAAAAGCAGTGACTAATACCATTGCTTTTACCGTATATCCTACAGCTTCGTCGGGTCACTTCTCAACCTTGTCCTGTTTAGCTGCATTCTTAATATTGGTAAAAATGGTAGCTGATAATCACATTTTACACAGTTTATTTTTCGGAACCGTATACGTCGTGTAGAAGTTAACAAATCTTTTGTACAATTCCGTTTTAAAAGCACTTTTGTTTTTGCTAGAATCCGGAATCACTATACAGACAAACAATGTGGAGGGAACCCCAAAAATGCAATACAGAGTATTGCATTTTTGGGGGGAGTCTAGCCCTCGATGAGCTTTATCTATATGATGGTCTATTCAATTAACTGAAATTCAATTATTTCATCATAACAAGAGGTGGAATGTAAATGAAGAAGAAAAACAATGCGGGCGCAATTGCCTCAAATGCTGGTGATGATTTTCATCTAATATGGGCGTGTAAAAAACTGTTGGAAACTCTAAAGCCAAACAGCGAGTTGACCGCAATATCGGTAGAAGGACCAACTTGGACAGATTCTGTGCAAATTTCAGATGAAGACGCATTATACTCTATTGACCTTGCTGAATATTATGGCGGAAGCAATTTTAAGGATGCCGATTCTGTGATTTTCTCACAGCTGAAATACAGTACATATCAAATGGATAAGGATTGGACAGCGTCCACTTTATGTACAAAAACCAGCAAAAATAAAGATAACTCTATTATACGGCGCTTAGCTGACACTTATAAAAAATTTTCCAGTGAGCATGCAAGTTCGATTGGTAAACTTACATTAAAATTAGTCAGTAATCGCAAGCTAGAGATCGAATTTTCAAAAAGTGTTAAAGAAGCAGTTTGCATGATA
>CALWTI010000068.1 GCA_944384425.1 uncultured Clostridia bacterium
CCTCGCACATCATGAAGAAGCCGGTGTCGTTCATGAGGACGTCGATGCCCTTCTCAACATAGTCGCTGAGGGCCCAGGTGTCGTCCGTGCGGTCGAGCTCATAGGCGAGGGAATCGCTGTCGGCGAGGTTGGGGTCTATGAGTATGGCCTTGCCGTCGGCGGAGACGGCCTCGTGGCCGGCGTAGTCGAAGCTCACGGTGTAGCCGGCCTCTTCGGCGAGGTCATAGATGCTCTCGCCCTCGCCCTCGTTGTCGGGGTCGAGCAGGCCGCCGCCCGCGAAGTACTCGAAGCCGCTCTCGACGAGCTCCTCGCCTATCTCATAGTAGTCGCTGCGGGAGGCCTGGTGGGCGTAGAAGGCGGCGGGGGTGGCGTGGTTGAGGTTGACGCTGGTGACGACGCCTATCTCCCAGCCGAGCTGCTCGTGGAGCTTCTCGGATATGGTCTCATACTCGACCGTGGCGGTCTCGTCGACGTTGATGGAGCCGGAATAGGTCTTGTAGCCGGTGGCGATGCTGGTCGCGGTGGAGGCGCTGTCGGGCGCGAAGCTGTTCGAGTCATAGGTGACGGCGCTGCCGGCGGCCTCGAAGTTCATGAAGTTCAGCGCGACGGGGCCGTCGAGCACCGCGCCGCCGTTGTCGTCCAGGCTGGGCTCGGCGAGCATATAGTCGTCGTCGGCGAGGGCGCCGAGGTAGTCGGCGGTGGCCTGGATCTGCGGGTAGCTCATGCCGTCGCCGATGAACAGGAAGACGTACTTGGGAGCGGCGAGCTCCTCGGAAGCGATGGTCGTGACCGGGGTGGGCTCCGCGGTTTCGGCCGGGGTATCCGCCTCGGCAGTCTGGCCGCAGCCGGAGAGCAGGCTCAGGCTGAGGGCGCCGGTGAGCGCAAGGGCGGCTATGTGTTTCTTTTTCATACTTTTCCTCCAAGATAGCGTTTTACGCCGGGTTCGCAATTATTCTAGGAGGGCAAAATCAAATCCGAAACGGCCGCCGCGTTAAATATGCGCAAAGCCGCGTAAAAAAAGGACGCCCCCTTCGGGGCGTCCCGGGCCTTGCGCGCAGGCTTATTTCTTCGCGGGTATGGCCTTATTTACGACGTAGCAGAGCAGCATGGTTATGAGCACGCTGGGGAGCGTATAGCCCGTCGGGAGGTCTACGTGCATCATGAGCCGGTAGACAACGAGGCCGACGGCCCAGACTATGAGGTTCGGCCAGTCGAAGGCGGCCTTGAAACTGTCCTTCTTCAGTATGAAGTAGGTCGTGAGCTGCACGGCTATCATGGGCGCGAACACGCTTCCTATGAGGTAGAGGAAGTTCATGATGTTGTCCATGTTGAAGAGGCAGGCGCCCACGGTGCCTATGACGGTGGCGATGATGCCCATGGTCTTGCCGTTTAGCTTTTTGGTGAGGCTCTCGGCGGAGACGCCGGCGCTGAAGGCGTCGAGGAAGGTGGTCGTGACCGTGGAGAGTATCATGATAAGCAGCGCGGCGATGCCGAGGCCGGCCTTGAGCATGATATCGGCGATGTTGCTCCCGCCGGTGTAAATGGCGAGGCCCATGCCTATGACGTACATCCAGCAGCTGACGAGGCCGTAGGTTATCGTGCTCCAGAGCGTGGCCTTGAAGGGCTTCTCCGCCTCGCGGGTGTAGTCGCTTATGACGGGCAGCCAGCTCAGCGGCATGGCGACGGCGTTCTCGACGCCCATGCCGAAGGTGAAGACGTCCGTGCTGCTCGCGCCGGGATTGCCCTCGCGGAATATGACGACGCTCAGCACCACGGTGAGGATGAAGAGCAGGGCCATGGTTATCTTGTTCAGGAGGCCGAGGTTCGTGACGCCGATGGCTATCCAGACGATTATGAGCACGCCTATGACGATGCTCCAGACGGGGATGCCGAAGGCGAAGAGCTCGTTCGTCGCAAGCGCGCCGTCGTATATCATGATGCCCGTCCAGCCGACGAGCTGCACGACGTTCAGGAGGGCGAAGAGCATGCCGCCCTTCGCGCCGAAGCTCATCTTGGTCGTCTCCATGGCGCTCCTGCGCTCCCTGCCGCCGATGAGGCCCGCGAGGAAGAAGAGCACGCAGCCTATGACGTGGCCGAGCAGTATCGCGGCGATGCCCCTGCCCATGCCGAGCGGGGCGAAATAGGTGCCGGTAAGTATCTCGGCGAGGGAGACGCCCGCGCCGAACCAGATAAGGGAGTTTGCGAATACGGAAGTCCTCTTCATGTCAGCGCGCCTCCTGCTTGTATTCATTTTTGATGTCGAACGCGTGATTCATCGGCCCGCGCCCATGGCCGAGGTCGAGCATATCGCTCAGCGCGCCGGAGAGATAGTGCTTCGCGCGCTCGACGCTGTCGGGGAGATTGAAGCCCTTGGCGAGGTTCGCGGCAATGGCGCTCGAGAGCGTGCAGCCGGTGCCGTGGGTGTTGGGATTCGCTATCCGCTTCCCGCAGAACCAGCGCGCCTCGCCGTCGGCGTAGAGGAGGTCGTTCGCGTCGTTGAGGTCGTGCCCGCCCTTGCAGAGCACGGCGCAGCCGTAGCGCTCGGAGATGGTTTTCGCGGCCTTCTCCATGTCCGCGGGGGACTTTATCTCCATTTCGGAGAGTATCTCGGCCTCCGGGATGTTGGGCGTGCAGAGCTCGGCGAGGGGCAGGAGCGAATTCACCAGCGCGCCCACCGCGTCCGGCTGCAAAAGCCTCGAGCCGCTCGTGGCGACCATGACCGGGTCGACCACGATGTGCCGCGCCTTATAGAAGCGCAGCTTCTCCGCAATGACCTCTATGAGGCCGCTCGAGGAGACCATGCCTATCTTGACCGCGTCGGGGAAGATGTCCGTGAACACGGCGTCCAGCTCCTCGGCGAGGAAGTGAGGCGTGGCCTCCATGATGTCTGTGACGCCGGTGGTGTTCTGGGCCGTCAGGGCCGTTATCGCGCTCATGGCGAATACGCCGTTGAGCGTCATGGCCTTCAGGTCAGCCTGAATCCCGGCGCCTCCGCTGGTGTCGCTGCCAGCGATCGTCAATGCTGTTCTCATTGCAATTTCCCCTTTCTCAGCATTGAAGTTTTATATAGCGGTCTGAGGTGGTGCCCCCAACAGACCGCTGCGGCGTGTCGCCGCTGACAATGCGAGTCTTCGCCTTGCCGGTTGGATTATGGTGTGCCGCCCGGTAACGGGGCGGGCGGCTGCTTTACGCCGCGGGGTGCTTGTAGGGGCGGGCGTCCCCGCCCGCCCTTGGGTGGCGGCTTGGGAAAACGTAGGTTGACGCCTGTATCGTACCCCGCCGCCGTTTCTCGCCGTCCCGGCGAGAGGGAGGGTGAGGACACCCTCCCCTACAACGGGGCTCCTACGTCGTTCTCACTTCACCGCGCTAAATCGC
>CALWTI010000069.1 GCA_944384425.1 uncultured Clostridia bacterium
AATTTTAACTCTATTTTGTAGCAATATAATATAGAACTGCCATAGTATAAAAGAAATTTTCATCTTCAAATTTTTCTTTCACTTTATTTAATAAATTATCCATTGTGTTCTTGACTTCAAGTGTTATATTATCTTTTTCATTTGCTCTTCTAAAAGCTATAGATCTTTCGAAAAACTTTATTTTTTCTTCTTTACTTTTATTTATTGTGTCACTAATTGAATAATATAATTGAATATCTTTATAACCACTTGTTTCAAGATAATTTAATACTTTTTTACCAATATATCTATCAGTATATTTGGTAATATTTCTCTTAGGCATTATTTCTTTTTCATATAACTTTAAAATTTGCTGTAATAAATTTTCTTCATCTGGATAACAAATTTTAAAACTATCATCTGGCACTTTTATAATTATTATTCCTCTATCTGAAAGTTTATTTTTCAGTTTTTTTATTGTTTCTTTAGGATTTCTTAAATGTTGTAAAACATATGATAAATATATAATATCATATTTATTTGTATCATCTAATTCATCAATGTTTTTTAATTTAAATTTATATCTTTTATTACCTTCAAATTTGTCTATTGCCTCATTTATTGCCTTTTCATCTATATCAATTCCAACTATTAGTTCAATATTGCTATATTTATCAAACAACATTGTAGTTTTATATCCATTTGAACATCCTATATCTAATACTTTAAGATGCTCATTTTCTAATATTCCTGATTGAATTAATATATATTCATCAAAATCTTGATTATTAATTGCTTGTCTTTTTAATTTACTTAAATTCCAACTAGTTTGTTTCATATTTTTCCCTTTCATTATTTTCATAATTAATATTATTAATTATTATTTTATTACTATTTGTACCAAGCATTTTGTATAGTTTTATTGTAATATTTAAATATATTAATACAAGTACAAGTAACAATATCATAATATAAAACACATCAACTTTGAGTAATATTAAACTAACCATAGTTGCTAAAATACACCTAACTATTCTTCTAGACAGATTAAACTTAAGCATCGCAGTTTGCTGATTTTCTTTACTACAATTATTTAACAAAGCATTTTTTAAAAAGTTCATAATTGGATCTCTTGCCCATAAAACCATACAGAATCCTAATCCCATAATAATCATTGCAACTGTTTTTGAATAAACAAAACTGCCTGCAATTATAAAAGATATAGCTAGTATTAATACAACATTTAATAAGATAATAAATTTATTTTTTAGCTTATTATATATTTTGTTAAATAACAAATCTGATATAACTCTAGATATTCTTGAAAAAGCAATAATTATTGATAAAAAAATTGCTGTTTTTTCTAAAGATTCGTGCTTTTGCATAAAATATTGCATAAATATTTTTCCATTTTCCTGTGTTGTCTCTAAAGTTCCATATAATAAACCAAAAACTATAACTATCAAAAATAATACTTTAGTCCACTTAAATGCTTTGATTTCATATTGGTTTATCTCTTCCTTAAACTCAACTTCATATAATAAACTAGAAAAAACTATATTAAGAAAACATATTACAATACATAATATCATAGGTAAATAATTACTTACATTAAATATGTACCCAGCTATAAAAGAGCATATCATTGTTGCAATTGCATATATCAAACTACTTCTGTTCTGAACCCTAATAAAATCATCTTCACTCTTTAAATATTTCAAATTTCTTCTTAAAATAATACTATCCATACCTTTAAAAAGAAATGCTACATTATAAAAAATCACTCCTATCATTATTATGCTAAAATTATTTCCAAAAGTTATTAAAGTAGCTCCAATGAGTAGCATTAATAATCCTAGTCTTACAGATTTAATATTTCCTATTCTTTTTATTATTTTTAATACTATACCTTGAGATAATATTGTAATTAATCCAGCAATTGCAGA
Organism: uncultured Clostridia bacterium; assembly: GCA_944384425.1. GTDB lineage: Bacteria > Bacillota > Clostridia > Christensenellales > UBA1242 > UBA5893. The sequence goes on from CALWTI010000069.1 coordinate 1,926, forward strand.
TAAAAGGCTAACTTGTGATGCTGACAACATTTTTACGGTTGTTAAAAATATTGTGTTTATTGCAGCCCAGAATAATAAATCGTCAGATAGTCCTGAAATATATGGATATATTTTGTTGCTTATTTTAATTTTTTTATCTATTTCGTTCATTTTAGTATTCCTTTTATTATAATACTAAAATCATAACATAAAAGAATGTTTTATTCAATTAAAAATGATTAATTTATATTAAGGCAAAATTATAATAGAAAAAATAAAATATATAAAAGCTCCCAATGCACTTATCATACATCGGGAGCTTTCTTTGGACAATTATAGTCTATAATTGTCCTTGATTTACACACACTACAAAGATTAGAATCTATCAAGAATTTTAAGATAATTTTCAATCTCTTTTTGAACTTCAGGACTCGGATATACACTTTGTAAATGGCGTTCTTTAGGTCCAGAAGTAAGGAGTACATCTGACGGGTTTCAAATCGAGACAACTTGTCTGCAATATGGGTTTGAAACCCGTCTAATTTATCTAAAAATTTTCCCATAATTATCTCCTTCTTGCAAAGCTGTATTCGTAGTTATTTACAAATTTTTTATTTCTGACAATTGATATTATATATTTTCAGAATCAAGTTTCTCCCATCAGTCTATCTAATACTGATTTACCCATATAAAACTTTATATAGTTAAATAGATTCTTTATCTTATACATTTGATTGTTTCTTAACTTTATCATATTTATCACCTATTTTAATTATATTGCAAATTATAACAGAAGAACCTATAGTTTAAAATAATGATTACTCTTTTAATTATATTTGCTCAATGTTATTTTAATTTTCTATAATATATTATTTACTTTTATCATTACTAAAATGAAAAAATATGCTAATTCTTGAATAAATAATTTAATACTCTTTAAATTGTTATCATTAGCTGAATTTTAATTTATTCAAAAGCATATAATTCTCTTTTTCAAATAACTGAAACTATAATTTTATTTTTTTATTATAATTTCTTTACTAAATCTTATTGCTTTTTCTAATTCTCCTACACCTTTCATTCTATGATCCGCACCTTCAATTATTTTTAATATTACTTTCTTGGGATTCATTAAAGCAAATTTTTTAGTGTCTTCTATTGGAGCAATATCATCTTTGTCTCCTTGAATTATGTACATTTGTGGTATCTCATTATTTTTATATATTGATAATATATCATTATTATCAAGTTCTTCCATAAAACTATAAGGAATAATCAATTCTCTCTCAAATCCAAGTATTGTATAACCTCTATTTTTATAATCAGCCTCAGGTTCTCTTAATAGTTTGTATCTGTATATATTGGCCATATTTATAGCAGGTGAACGTAATATTATATTTTTATATATTTTTTTATTTCTTGCAATATTAATTAAAGTTATATATGCACCAAAGCTTGTTGCAAAAATACTAATCGGAACACTATAATTTTGTTTTATGTATTCTTCTATTGTATTTATATCTTGTATGCAATTATCTATTGTTAGCATTTTTCCATCTACTTTGCTTTCTCCATGCCCTGGAAAATCAAAACATAATACTCCTATTTTCTCTTTAATCATTTCTTCACCCAATAATTTTATGGCCGAACTTTCTTTATCTCCTGCAAAGCCATGGCATGCAATTATAATTTCTTTTAAACCTGTATCTTTATCTGGTAAATAAGCTTTTGCAGAAATATTATATTTTTTAGATTTAATCTCTATCAAAGTTTCCATCTTTATCCTCCACTTCTTGTTTAGCTTTTTGGATCATAATAATTTTACCAATATTTTCTTTTCCCTGAACTCGAGGTATTTCCTGATGTTCAAAATATTCTTTTGCTAGCATTCCTAATCCTGTTTCTCCAACAACGTCATTTGTAAATATTGGATCTGGAAATGCATATATAATATTGGATTGATATCTTTCAAAATTCAAACCTCTACTTTCACAGAATGCTTGTCTTTCTGGATCTAATACAGCATATTTATTATTTCCTTCTTTTTTATATTCTGCCACAACAACATAATGTAGTAATCTTCTGTTATCTCCTGGTAATTTTGTTAATAATGTATATGACTTTATACCATAAGCTGATAAAAGAATTCTAACAGCTTCAGCAAATCCAGCACACATTGCCTCACCTTTTACTAATGCACCATATGCTGTCCTATAAACTAGTTCATTCTTATCAAAGCAATCTGTTCTTTCACAAAATGCGTCAAAATACTGACTTCTTAATTTAACGTTACATTTAATGTAATTATTAATAATAGATATTATTGTCTCTGGAGTACTTTGACTTGTTAATTCTAAACTTTTAGATATTTCATATACTGTATTTACTAACTCTTTTAAAGTATCTTTTGTATAAAATTTAATACCATGAACAGGTTCTTGAATTATATCTGTGATTGCTTTTATGTTCATTATAATTTCCTCCTAAATTTCTACAATTATTATATAATTTTTATAAAATTATATATGTCATTAGTGTTAATTAAAAAGTTATATAATTTAATACAAATTTAAATCAATTTATTAAAGTATATCATAAATTTTTTTAATAAAAAAGAAATCTCTTTTGAAGAAGGAAAGAATCTTTTTAGATTAAGTTTAAATAACTAATTTTACATATACCATTTATCAGAACCTGTGGAATTTTAAACTACTTAAAGTTTCATCATTCTATAGAATATATCTCTTAGCCAAATATTATAACAGTTCTGTATAAAAAAACAAAAGTAACTTTTTTTCAAGTACTTCTTATATTTCATTATCTTTTAAAATTGTAACATTTTTAACATATTAGCAACTTTACTTACTTTTTCTTACTCTGTTTAATTTTTTATTTCATTCTCAATAATCCATTTTATGTCTTCTATTGATTTATCAATATTAAATCTTCCATTTCCTACTGGATAATATACAGAGTAAAATTTATATTCATTATTATTAATTATATCAGTAAATAATTGTTTTCTACATTGTGAAACATGTATTTTCTTATTTAATACAATTGAACTAACTTGATTGCCAAATAAAACTATTACTTTGGGTTTAATAATATCTATTTCTTGTTTTAATAAGTTTAAGTATTCTATGTAAACACTATTAGGCAATTGTCTTGCATCTATTTGTGTACATTTTCCTAAATTAGTTATAAAATATTTATGTTTTTTTACATCATTATATACTTGTTCTGCAAATTCTTCTGTCCATTCTGAGCTTTTTATTTCTTTAATTTTTTTATATATATTATTATCCATCAAATTTAGTTTGTAAAATAAATCCCAAATGTTTTTTGTTCCTATCCATGGAGACTTTATTCCATTCCATTCTTTAGAGGATGCTATATTCCTTCCAGTTGGATTCATAAATACAAAACATATATCTGGATTTTTAACACATCCTCCATTATAAATTGAATCAAGTTCTTTTGCTCCATATTTTATTTGCAACTTGTCATATTCTTTTCTTAGATCTTCTAATTGCATAACTTATTACTCCAATCTATATGTTATTTACTAAAAAGCACATCATCTTCTCTTTAATCGATTTGTCTTTATTTTTTCGCTAAATCAATTAAATATTTATTACATTTGCTCTTTAGATTTAATTTTTTATTAATTATTTTTTATTTCTGGAAATAAATTATAAAGGTTATAGCCTAATAAATTGTCAAAATATTCTTTTAATTTATAAGTCTCTATTATATGATACTGTGTATTTGAATAAGCACCTTTTCTTATAATTATATCTATTAATCTCTTATCAATTGTATTTACATTTCCTCCTTGTGGACACATTAAATCACAAAGGTTTATTATTTTTTCTTCAATAGTGTACTTATGGTTTTTAATAAAATTTGCTAAAAACAGATTATTATTAATATCTGGAACTCCACCTGCCGTGCATAAAATATCATTATTTAAGAACGAGTGCGTCAAGCAAATATTACAATATTCATCATCATAACCTTTATCTTTTAAAAAATTATATCCTCTCATAACATGTCCGTGAAGATTATTACTATACTTACCAATATCATGAATATATCCTAAAGTTTTAGCTTTATCAATATTTACATTATAACCTTTTTCATATAGTGCTTGTGCAATTTTTTCACTACTATTTCCTACACAAATTGAATGTTTAATCCAATATTTATTTTTTGAATCTTTACCTAATTCTTCTAACATATTTAAAGCTTTTTTACTTGATAATTCCATTTAATTTATACTCCTATATCATGACTTTTCAATATTAATTTTTTCTATAACATTTAAAAATGTAAATCACAATTTTATAATTATTTGAGTATGAAATCGAAAAAATAATCCAACTTTTATATCAAATTATAGTTCATACTCCTTTATTTCGCAGTTTTTTAATCCTCTTTTTAAAAACTTTCCATCTTTAATTCCTTCAAAATAACCACTAAAAGCTTTAGAAACACCACTATGAGCAACTATTAAAACATTTTTATATTCTTTTGATTTTAATTCCTCTAAAAAACTGTAAACCCTTTCGAAAAACCCTTGTATATTCTCACTTGTACCATACTTAACTTCTGAATAATAATTCCAATACTCTTCCCTATCTGTTCCATTCATAGACTGTCCATTAAGACTTCCAGGATTTCTTTCCTTAATTCTATCATCAAATATAATTTCTTTATTATTAAGATTAATAATTTTAGCTGTATGAGTGGTTCTCATAAGAGGAGATGAAATAATAATATCAAAATCCAAGTCTTTGATTTTTTCCCTTAAAGTAAAAGCTTGTTTTACTCCTGTTTCATTTAAATCTTCATCTTCTGTACTATATTTTTTATATAAATTATGATTAACTTCTCCATGTCTTACTAAATATATTTTCATTTTTTAACTTTCCTTCCATAATATTTTTAATATAATTATTTAATAATTTTTCATTAAACTATATAACATGTCTTCAATTATCCTATCACTTTTTATATCATTTATTATAGTAATTAAATGTTTGTTGGTGGTTAATTCATAAGATGTATTATCATTAATATTAGGACAACTAATTTTTTTACTTACAAACCAACTTTTATTTATCATATACGCAATTACAGATATATCCCAAAGAACTCTTCTTTCTTGTATTCCATGATATCCATCATTATAAAATCTTTCTAATAAATAATTACATAGCTCGCCTTTATTTTCTAGAAAGTGTTTTAGTTCATAAATAGATGTTCCCAAATTTGAAGCAACATTTTTGCAAGGTATTATTGTTAAATTAACTTTTGAATTAAAAACTATTCTAACTGCTTCAATATCCTGCTTAAAATTAAATTCAACATTGTTATCTTGAAGTAAACTATGTCCCCCTAGCCATACTACTTCAATTTTATCTATTATTTTAGGCTCCTTTTCTATTGCTAGAGCAATATTGGTAATTGCTCCTATTGCTAATATATATGTTTTATCGTTTTTTAAAGCAGTATCAATTATTTTATTTACTGCATCGTTTTCTTCTTTGTATCCATTTTTTATATAATCTGTAGAACCTTTAAATACTTTATTATTTGTGTCAAAATTTAACCATCTACAGATTTTTAATATTTCATTATAACTTAAATCTTGTCCTTCCTTTATAGTAATCTTGCTTTTATTATGAAAATATGGTGCTACTGTTATTGCTTCAACATTAAATATATCTTGATTCTTTAGCATATATGCTAGTGCAAACTGGTCATCACATTCATTATATGTATCGGTATCTAATATTACATCTATCTTTTCTCTTTTAAAATTAATAATAAATTCATAAATTTCTTTCCAATTATGAACTCTTATAAGTGAGTCTATTTGTCTATTATAAGGTGTATCCATAAGTAATGCTGTAACTCTAGTTTTATCAACCTCTAATTGTATTCGAGAAGAATCATCTACCATAATATTTATGTTATTTTCTAAACATATTTTAGCTTTTTCATAAGAGTCAAAGACATCAGTAAGTATTAATTTATCATATTGTATATCATATTTTTTTAACCAATCTTTAGTCATTTGATATGGATTTGAATATTCACCATTATTTCTCCCACTTATTATATATATTTTATATCCTTCTTCTCTTAATCTTTTTATATATTCCGGAGCTTTATCTATTACTTTTAAATTCTTAGCTATTCTTTCTATGTTTTTATAATAGAAATCATCAAATTCATCTTTTGACCAGTCAAACATCCCCCTTGTTATATAAGCATCGCTATTTACTATGCCTGAATTTCTTAACTCTTTGTCATGTGCCATAAATTCTTTTAATAATTCTTCATTAAAATTAGATATGACATTATCTATATCAATACCTATATTCACTTTGTCCTCCTTGAGAATTAAAATTTAATCATATACTATCATAAAAAAATATTTGTTTCAATAAGAAAAAATTTATAATATTTTAGTATTTCTAGGTATTTCAAACATATGTCACACTCTTTTAAAATCACTGCTGTTTGATGTATATTATTTTATATTTTTTTGTGTGACATAATTATTGTATACATATAATTTGATAAGCCTAAATAAGATGATTAATTGATTTTTTCTCGAAAATATGGTAAAATTACAAACATGAAACTATTTAAGTATTCATAATATTAAAAGGAGACTTATAAATGATAACTATTGCATTACAAAAAGGAAGAGTAGAAAGAACTTTTTATCAAAAATTATTAAAAAAAAAATTATAAAACAACCTATTTTGGATTCTAGAAAATTAAAAATACAAATAAGTAATGATATAGAAATAATTTTATTGAAATCAATTGATGTAATTAAATTTGTTGAAAATGGTTATGCAAGCATTGGCATAGTTGGAAGTGATATTTTAGAAGAATCCAACTTTGATAATTTTATAGAAATGTTAGATTTAAACACTGGTATATGTCATTTTGCATTAGCAGCATTACCTAACACCAGTTTGCAAGATATTAAAATCGTTGCTTCTAAATATCCTATAATATCAAAAAAGATACTTAATGATTTAAATCTTAATTGCAGAATTGTAAAAATGGAAGGTTCTCTAGAATTAGCCCCTTTGGTTAATTATGCAGATGCTATTATTGATATTGTAGAAACTGGTGAAACTCTAAGAGTAAATGGATTACAAATAGTTAAATTATTGAATAAAATATCCACTAAAATTATTGTTTCAAAAAATAATCAAGATAACAAGAGAATAAAAGAAATAATAAATTTATTTAAATAGGAGTAGAGCAATTGAAAAAGAATATAATAATAATTGGACCTAGTAGAACAGGTAAAACGACATTAAGTAATAAAATAAAAAATGCTCACACAGAATATAATCTCATCCATGCTGATTCCATTTTGTGGGGAATTATTCGTGGTATAGGAAAATACGAATATTATAATACACATGTAAATGAAAGAAAAAATTTAGCACACAGTGAAAAGTTCCAATCTGTTTTGATAGAAATATATAAATCTTCAGTTAGATATGATAAAGATGAGTTTGGAGTGATTTTGGAATCAGCTCAGTTAGAACCAAAAATGTTAAAAGAATTATCTCAAAATAATATCTGTATATGTTTGGGACACGGCAACTTAACTCCTAAAGAAATTATGGAACAATGTAGAAAATACGACACTTGTAATGATTGGTCATATAAAATTTCAGATAAAGATTTACTTTTTAATTGTGAAAAATGGTATCAACAAAATCTATTATTTAAAAAAGATTGTCTTAAATTTCGGAATTAAATATATAGATACTTCTGTTAATAGAGAAAAGATATTTGAAGATATATTAAATACTTTAGACACATTAATACTGTAATATATAACATCATAACAAATTGTATATTCTACTTTTACACATTTGAACTCCTCTGTAATCAGTATTACCAAAATATAAATCACCAGAATGTGTTATTTTCCATACCATCTGATTGGAAATAAAAATATAAAATGCAGTGAGCCTTCCTCCTTGTGTGGAGAAAGGCTCACTCGAGCTTTTACATGGTAAAACGAGATGCTCTGTTGCGAAGATCTTGGGATTTTCTCTGAGTTTCCTCAATTAATGCCGAAATGCCGTCATAGTCTTCGGCTTCAAACAATCTATCTATTTCCCGCTTGAAATAGCTTTGTAATGCCAATTGTTCGTCTTTGATAGATCGCATCTCTGCCAAATCCCGCTGAGCATTATTGATGCCGCTAGGTGTCACCTCCAGTTCATCCGCTAATTGATTTTTCATTTCCGAAATGCTTGCGTTTAACCAACTAAAAAACCCATAAAGAACCTCCTGTAGTATCTGAAGGTTTACGTAGCCCCTTCAGAAAATTTATTCAAATTTCTCTGGACTTAGCTACGTAAGTACAATAGATAGCAAATATTGTACTACGTTTATACTAAAAAAGCAAATAAATATATAATTTTTTTATTTTTATGAAGTTTATTTACATTTCAAATTCTTTATCTTCATCTCTTTTTATAGATAACGAATCTTTTAGAATTTCAATTAATTTATCAAGGTTATTTTTAATTTCTTCTTCAGAAATATCTTTACCTATCAAGTCACCTTTAATATAGTTTGCAAAGAAGTCAGAAAGCTTTTCTTCTTCCGTGTCTTTTGTATCTTTAAGTGAATAATTTGTACCTCTTTCTATTCTTGTATCACTATTTCTATATAATAATCCCCTTGTTAGTTCTTTATAAATATTTAAAAGAATATCTGGGCTTTGTACATCTTGTCCATAAGAAGTTTGAACAAAAACGCTAATATGTAGTGATCCATTTTCATCACGATTCGCAAAATCTTGATTCTTATTAGACATAATAAATCTATCAAAACTTAAAATTTTATCACGTATGCTTTCTCGACTTATTTTATTATTTGAAAGAGCTTCTATATCTTTTGCATATTTACATATAATATCTGCCAATTTAACTTTTAAAGTTACATTACCATTAGCTTCTTTAATCATTACATAATTTTGGTTCCAACTTTTATCTTCTTCTGGTTTATCTTTTTCTAATCTTATTCTTTTATTTATTGTTTGTTCAGTATCTGCTAAAAACTCTAAATTACTTTTATGTTCTTCAGAGTCATCTCCTAAATCGTTTTCTTCTTCACGTACTAAATTGTGAGCAAATATAGTAGGTAATCTTTTATTACTATCTGAATTACTGATTACAGTAGCTTTATCAAAAAAATCAGGAACGCATAATATATCTGGTATTTGATCAGGTTTCAATTGTTGAGTTAATTGCAATAAATTACTCTCTTTTTTTCTTTTAACCCATATTTTAAAAATGTCTTGGGCTAAGCTAGATTGAGCTCCATTAAAAGAAAAGATTTTGTATTTTAAATTTACTCCATCCAATCCATCAATTTGTTCTAATTCTTCTAAAGAAATATATGAAGAATATGGACCAATATGATGCTTAAAATTAATGGTTAATGCTCCAAATCTTAATTGAAATCCATCCATTGAATGGTCACTATAATTTTTATCACGCAGAGTCATAAGCTCTTTATAATCAAAACATTTTAGAGTAAATAAACCTTCAACTCCCATTTTTTCAATTCTTAATAATGCATCATATTTTTCAATTTCATATAAAAAACTTTTAGCGTTTCCATATTTTAAATGCTTATCCATAAAGGCAAGAACATCAGGGTCATTAGATTCTCTATGTATTTTTTCAATAATTTCATGTGTTAAATCTAAATAATACTTCTTTTTTTCTTCATTAAAAACATTAAAAGAATTATAATAATGTGGGACATCTTCAGTAATAATCATTTCATAGCCTAACGCATTTAAATAATACTGAACTTTATAAAATTTTCGTATAAAATCCTCTGGAATTTTATCTTTAAATATAAGTATAATTTTCTCAATTGATTCTAATTTTTTATCTATACCCATAGAAAATAAATGATTTTCTATTTCTCTATCGCCTAATTTTCTTTTTGCCCATAATTCACGATCCAAATATTCAGATTCCACACTTTCCCATAAATCATCTAAAGTTTTACAAGCTTTATCAAAAATTCCACCAGGTTTGTCAAATTCTTTTTTATTTTTTTCAACATATAAATCAATATATCGTTTAAATTGAGAAATAATTTCAATTTTTTCAGCTAATTCTTTATCTTTAAATTTTAATTCAAATATAGTTGTTGGAAAATCTTTTGAGTTTTTTTCAAACTCTTGAATAGCTTGCAATGTTCTTTTAAGTTCCCAAAACTTTCCATCTAATATTTTATTTGCAACTTCTATATTTCGTTCATTATCATAGTTTTCTATATATTTATCAACTAAATATTCTTCTTGTGATATAGCTACTAATTCATTATTAATGCTGTGAGTTAATGTATCTATAATTTTTATTGTTGTCTTCAATCTTTCTATTGCATTATTTATGGATAAAATTTTTGTTGTATCAACTCTACTTTGAAGAAAAAGTACAAACTTTTTTCTTTTTTTAATTCCTCTTGGCCTCTTTTTTCTAATGCAATTATTCTTAATTCACATTCTCTTTTTAACTTCTGTAATTCATTTAATATATTTGCTATTTCTGCATTATTAAACTCAATATTTAATTTTTTTCTAACAATATTTTCATGTGTATAATATTTTGCTACTTCCCTATTACTCTCTATATTTTCATTTAATCTTCTTCTAGTAATTTCCATATAATTACTTACTTCTTTTGCTGTCTCATCTCCATAAGTAATAATTGAGTCTATGGATAAATCTATTTCTTTTCCAAATCTTTCTACACTTTGGGTTTCTTCATCTGTTAAATCTCTGTTGATATTTAAATTACTTGTATCAATAATAGCTATTTGACTAGCTTTAGAATTGCTATCTAAATCATTTCCAGAGTTTAATCTTTTAGTAGGTGTAAAAATATTGTTAAACATATTTTTTATTACATTAAATGCACCCATTTTTTATAATCCTTCTTTATCTTATATAATATTTTATTTTTTTAATTTTCATTACTATAATTAATATACTATAATTAAATAATTTATTCAATATACTTCTATGTAGATTTATATATAAAATGTTTCTCAGAATGAAAATATAAATACCTATTGCTACACCAAATATGAAAATAAACTATAAGTTTTTCGTTCATTATTATTATTTTATAATAAACTAATTATCAAAAATTTTAATAAATAAGATGAAAGGGACAAGATTGTTAATCTTATTCCCTTTACAGCACAAATTTTACAATTTTCTATTAATTTAGATAATATAAAGCTATATACTTCTCTGTTGCCCTATTTCTTCATTATTACTTCATTCATTTCTTTAAGCACCTTATCTCTTAATTTTATTGTATCTTCTTTAATATTTTCTTTATATCCATTAGTTTTTATTGGCGGTAACACGGTTATAGTCACATCTTTTTTTCTCTTTATAATTTTTCTTATTCCTTTTGGTTCTCTAAATGTAAATACAATTGGAACTACTGGTACTTTATTTTTTATAGCTATTTCAAATGCACCATTTTCAAATTTTCTTATATAATTACAATAAGGTAACAGATTTTTTTCTGGATAAAAGTGTACTATATTATCCTCTTTTAATAATTTTTCTATACTTTTTAAAAAATTTTTTTTACCTTTAATACCTGAAGGGATAGGTATGGCTCTTAATAATTTAATAAGTTTTCTAACAAATGGAATTTTAAATTGACTTTCTAATGTAGTATAATATATACTTTTTTTACCACAAGCTAATCCTACCATAGCACAATCTAAAACTAGTACATGATTTGAAACACTAATTGCTCCACAATTTAGATTTTTAATATTCTCTTTTCCTACTATCTTTAAATCATAAATTATTTTTGTTAATATTTTTAAAATTGGATAAGCTATAAAATAATATAAAATATTAGAACAAATATTAAAGTGTATTCCTTTAGTAATATAAACATAGTTTTCATCTATTTTAAATTCTAACTTTCTCCATGCCTCAAACATGTCTTGATCTTCTTTTTCTTCTACCATAATTATTCCTTTAATTCTTTTATAATTATATTACATATATCTTCACAAGCGTTTGCATTTATATATTTTTCTTGATTACTAGTCATTTCATTTTGTAGTTTTTTATCATTTAACAACAGTTTTGTACTATTTATTATTTCATTTATATTATCACATTTTATTGTCATTTTTCTATTCGCAAAAAAATCAGCATTATGGTTTTCACATCCAGGAATTGGGTTTGTATGTATAAATGGTTTTCTTATGGTTGCAAGTTCTGTAGTTGTTAAACTTCCTGGTTTTGTAAGTACTATTTCACTACTAGCAACATATTTATAGAGTATGTTTGTATAGCTTAAAATAACAATTCTATAATTATCTCTATATTTTTTCTTTAAAAATTCAATTAAATTTTTATTACTACCACAAGAGACTATAAAATTTATGTTATTTATCTCTTTTAATAATTTTTCTACCATTTCTAAGACATTGCCAAAACCCATACTTCCGGTTAGTATTAATATATATTCCTTATTTTCATCTAATTTTAATTCTTTTTTACATTCGTCCTTACTATACTTCTTAGTATAATGTATAGATGTTGGAATACCTATAGATAATATTTTTTCTTTTTTAAAACCTTTCTCTAAAAATTCATGTTCTAAGTCTTTATGTGGTATAACTATGTAATCAGGATTTGTTTCCTGCCAGAAAGGAATGCATACATAGTCAGTAGCAATTTCTAAGAACTTAATTTTATGCTCTTTTTTAATTTTTGTTAATGCCTGTGCTGCAAATAAATGGGTAGTTACTATGTAATCATATTTATTATCTTGTATAAATTTATATAATGTTTTGTTAGTTAAACTATTTAAAGCATATACAGGAGATTTTAATTTTGTTTTTTGATAAATTTCTCCCAAATGATATGCACTTTTAAATATTTTAGCTTTTCCTTTTGTAGATTTTAGGTACAACATATTTATTTTATTGCTTAATTTTGGATTAATTATATCTAAATATTCAAAGAAATCAGCTTGTATTCCTTTATTCAATAGTTCTTCTTGTATTGCTTTTGCAGCTGAGTTATGTCCTCCACCTGTTCCACAAGATAATATTAATACTTTTTTATCTTTATAATCTTTTTTATTTATCTTTTTTTCTATCTTTTTATAAAAACATCCTAATGTACCTTTATAATCTTTATTCCATGGCTTATTTCTTCCATAATAATGAATAATTACTGTATTTCTTCGAACCCATTTTAAAGATAGTTTATTATTTGGATTTTCTAAATTATATTTTCTTAAATTTTTATCTCCCAAATTATATTTCAAATCATCTATAAGCTTTATTTTATTGCCATATATTGAACATATAATGTCTTGATCTGGTAAAATTAATTTCTTTTTGTTCTCATTTACATATTTTAATACTTTTTGTTCAACATTTGTTTTCCTTAATTCTTTTAAATTTATTAATAATACACCAGTATTAATATATGGCTCATCTTTTTTTATATCTAATCTTAGTTCATTAAATTTATGTAGCATTTTCTTTATATGTGTTGTTGCTATAAAATAGTTATTTTCAAAATTAGTAGTATATAATTGTTTCAAATCATTTATCACAATTGTATCTGCATCTAAATACAAAACTCTATCTATTTCCTCAGGTAAATATTTTGTTGCAAAAATTCTAAAATAAATTTCAGCAGGATATCTTTTTTCATAAACAGGAAAATTATTTATCTCACTTTTGGGAATTTTTGTATCATGTATGAAAAATCTTTTTAAATCAAGATTTTTCTTTATTTCTCTCATATCTTCTTTACTTAAGTTTTTATGTAAAATATAAATATCAAAGTTTTCGTTCATATTAGAATATTGTATTGAATTTAATAGTATATTTAATTGTTTCACATATTCTTTATTAATTGTTACTAAAATGTTCATAAAAACTCCTACTTCATTATTTATTTCTTAAATAAGTTTCATTCTTATAAATTCTTGCTACAATTATATAATTATATATAAATAATTTCAACTTGTAACCTAACATTCTTATTTCAATTTGTAATTAATTTTTTCATTATTTTTTCAAAAAATTTTTTTAAGATTTATAATATAAAATTGAGACATAAAACTATATGTCACTTTTTTAACAAATTACGTCTCCTATAATTTTCAATTATTTTTCAACATATTGTTTGTCCATTTTTTTACATTTTCTAAATCTACATTGTCTGGATGAGTTAAAGCTTCATCAAAATTTTTAATATTTACTTTTAAATTAGCATCATCTGGATGTTCTGTTATCATTTTTTCATATCTTTCTCTAACTTGTATAGGCATCTTCCCTTGACAATAAAAATAGCCTAATATTTTGTTGGAAGAATCAATATATACTTTTATTCTTTCAAATAAAGTTTGATAATAACTTTCGCTTCCACCATAACCTGCTGTTCCAAAATATGCAATCTTTTTATTTTTAATTTGTTTTACAAATTCAATAATATCATCAGAAGCATTACCTTTATTAGTCCAAGATCCTATAAAATAAATATCTGCTACTGGTATCTCTTTTGTTGTTGTTCCAAAATATACTACATTTTCATTTTTTAATTCTTTTTTTATTGTTTCTGCTATAGTTTTTGTGTTTCCTGTATTACTAGAATAAATAATTGCTATATCCATCCAATTTTAACCTCCTAATTTAAAAATTGTTTAAAATCATTAATTTAATTATTAAAGTTCCTTATTATTAATTATATTTATATATAATTAATGTTTTTAAAAGTAAATATCTCTTACTAGTATTCCTTTTGTTATTTTTTATAATTCTAAAACTAATTCATCGAGCAATTCATTTCCAAAACTTTCTTTATCATAAGTCTTTTTTAATCTTAATAAATCAATTACTCTTATTTCAAATTTTTGGGCAATTTTGTTTAATTGATCATAATCAGTTATTCCTTTAGACTTTTCAAAAGCTCTTTGTAAGTTTGCAATATATTCTATCTTTTTTTTCATTTCGAATAATTTCATTTTTTCAACTTCAGATATTTTATCATTACTACTATTAATGTTAATCATCCTAATTGCGCTATCATATCTTTTTTCTAAAATACAAATCTTTAAATATATGCAAACCTCTGCTAATCCACCTTGTACAAATTCAATCGAATCTTTTAAAACATTTAATTCAAAATCTGTAAATTTTTTTGTTTTTATTGTATCCTTGCATAAATTTATATAAGCTCTTACAATATTTAATTCTCTTTTTGTATATTTTAAATCTTCGAACATTCTATTTACATCTTTAGCCATTTTAAGTCTTTTTTTTGCATCTTGAATTACAGGTTTAGATTTAGATTTATTTATTTTTATAATTTCTCTTATTCTTTGTAAATCAAAATTTGTTGTTTTTTCTATTTGTTTAGGAGTTAATCCATTTTGATATAATTTTATAATTCGTTCATTTTCACATTCTTCAATATTTAATAGTCCTTCAACTTCTAACATCATTAATATAGTTGAACAAGACTTAAGTGATATAAAAAGTAATATACAAACATCTTCAATATTTCCACCAGTTAAAAAAATATTTTTAATGTCATTTATTTTATCTTTAGCTAATCTTAAGCTTTCACTTATTTCTTCATTCTCTGCTTCAGCTTGAAAAATCACAACATCAGAAATTTCACCTTTTTTAAATTTTTGAAACATAGATATTTTTATTCCTAAGACATCTGTTGCAAAATGACTTTGCATTAAAATATGATTAGCTTCATAATATATTTGTAAAAATCTATTCATATCTATTCTTTTTCCAGGATATAATTTGTAATCTTTCATAACATTAGTTCTTAATTCATCAATTTCTTGCTTAGTGAACTCAGTTCTTATATAAATTTGAGCCATACAATTCGGATTTGCTCTTAACTTATATAATATGTTTATATTAATATCTAATATTTGTAATGCAAACATATCTATAGGCATTATACCACCAAATTCTTTATACATATTCTCAATTTGTTCAAAAGTTAATTTATCTTTTTTATGTAACCCGTATTTTTTCTTAACTTTATCTCGAATATCTTGAATTTCTTCTTTACTAGGTAACATTTCTCCTAATAATATCGATGCTGTATTTTCTTTTTTTATTCTTATATGATCTAACATTGATTGAGTTATATCTAAAGCTTCTCTTGCAAATACATTTTCTCTTACATTAGGTGCATATTTATTATGTAATCTTTTTAACTCTCTATATGTTATTTTATCATCATAGTGTAGTTTATTTTCGAGAATCATTCTTGCTCTGATTTCTTTAAAATCAACATCTTGACAATCTGCAAAAATGTAACATGCATTTCTTTCACCTGTCCTCATAGAATAATAATACTGCACATTTGGTATACCTAAAATTTCTGTTGCAAACATTCTTTCAGATAGAGGAAATCCATATTCATTATATAAATTTTGAAAGTCTTTATAACTTAACAATTGATTATACTTCAAAGATTTTTCGGCCATTATTTTAATTCTTAATTCAGATATATATTCTTCAGTTATTTGAATTTTCGTTAAAATAGTTATTTGAGTATTTATTCTTTTAGCCTTTTGTAAAGCTTGATATTGCACATCTAATACTTCTATCGCAAAATATTCTCTAGACAAAATCCCAGAATATTTATTATATAATTCCTCAAATCTTTCATAAGAAATTTTATCCTCCATATGTAAGTTTTCATTTATTATTACTTTTCTTCGTAATTCAACTAAAAGCTTTGGATCTAATGGGTAATTATATAATATTTTTGTTTTGTTTGATGGGTCTTTTCGAAACCTGCGAAAAGCTTCACATGATATATGAAAAATTTCTAAGGCATATTCTCTTTCATCCATTTGTGGTATTGGAAAATTAACATATATTTCTTTAAATTCTTCATATGATATATCATCATCAAAATGTAAATGTCTTTCATTAATAATTTTATCTCTGGTTTTTTCTATTAATTCATTATCTAGTTCTATAGGCTTTATTTTTGTTCTTCTTCCATAGTTACTTTTAATATCATCAACCGTATGTTCATTTATTCCAAATACTATATAAGCAAACATTTTTAGAGACAATCTATCTCCATAAGTCTTATGTAGAGATACTAATTCTTCATAATTAATATCTAAAAAATCATATTCTTCTAGAGAATATATTGTTCTTTTAATATCTAATAACTCGGATTGCTCATAATATTCTTTCGTTAAGATTGTTACATTTTTCTTTGTTCCTCTAGATAATTTATAATAAGTTATGTAATCTATATCTAAAAAATATCTTGCAAATTCTTCTTCACTTATTTGACTTGCATATTGATTATGTAACATTTTAAATTTTAAATATGTTATCATTTCGTTGATATGTAATCTTTGTTCTCTTATCATTATTTTTCTTGCTTCATGAATTGATTGAAAATTTATTTTAGTTTCTAATGGATTTTGCATTCTATTTTATCTAAGAATATATAATATATTCTATCTTCAACCTCCTTTCTTTTAATAATACTATATATAGTTTTGTAATAAAATGTCTTCACATCTATAACTTTTAAATATTGCTCTTATTGTAAAAGCTTTCCACACATGTTACATCTATTTGTTTTCATTGCACAATTCCAACATAAAACAGGTGTGTTTGTATCTGAATTAATTTCAGATTTTCCACATATTTCACATTTCCATTCAGTTAATGCGTCTCCTCCACCTTCAATACTATGATCTTGTATACAATAATCATAACCGAAAATTTCGTATCCTTTTTGTTGAATTTTAACACTTTCTTTGTTTAATTTTAATAAAAAAATCGTAAAGACTAAAATTAAAATTAAAATACATACTATAATTAAAATTTTAATCTGCTTTTTCATATAACTTCTCCTTTTATTTCTAGGTAGTGTCAACTAAGTTTATATTTTATTTAGTTACACCCCTGTATTTTTAAGGTTTTCATCATTTTTTTGTGATAAAAAAATGATACCCCCCTCTTTTTATGGTATAATTTGTATATCACAAAACCAAATATTCCATAAAGGAGTGGTGTATCATGTATACTATTATACCTCTTTTACTAGCTCATATTCAAGAGCTATATAAACAAATTTCATTTTTGTTCAAATTTATTGTTAAAAATATACCTTTGAACATTGAGAAATCTAAAGATGATTCTTTATTTTCTCCTAAATACAATAAACTTAAAGTTGATAAGTTGCCTTTAATTAAAGTCCCTGAAAAGAAAGATTACAAGCAACTTTTAGAACTATATCTTAAAGAACATGACAAACCTTTAAAGCCTGTTAAATC